>JASHOI010000777.1 GCA_030041195.1 Streptosporangiaceae bacterium
CCGCGCCCTCGCCGACGGCCGGCCCGTCGCCGGGCGCCAGCGCGCCGGCCACGTCGGCGGCACCGCAGCTGCACGTGTCAGGGAATGAGCTGGTTGATGCCGGCGGAGCGCGGGTGGTGCTGCACGGGGTGGACCGCTCGGGCACCGAATACGAGTGCGTGCAGGGCAACGGGATCTTCGACGGGCCGAGCGACCAGGCCTCGATCACCGCGATGAAGAGCTGGGGCGTGAACGCGGTCCGGGTGCCGCTGAACGAGGCCTGCTGGAACGGCGAGTCGTACGTGAACCCGGCCTTCGCCGGCGCGAACTACAAGACCGCGATCGAGGACTACGTGAACCTGCTCAACGCGAACGGCATGGTCGCGATCCTGGACCTGCACTGGAGCGACGGGCTGTACACCGGCAACTCGTCGGCCTGCTCCTCGGCCGAGGCCGTGTGCCAGAAGCCGATGCCCGACGCGGCCGAGTCGGTGCCGTTCTGGACCTCGGTCGCCAGCGCGTTCAAGGGCAACGACGCGGTCATTTTCGACCTGTTCAACGAGCCCTTTCCGGAGCGCGCCGACGGCGACAACGAGACCGAGGGCTGGCAGTGCTGGCGCAGTGGCGGCAGCGACTGCGTGGGCATCTCCTACGACGTGGCCGGGATGCAGACCCTGGTCAACGCCGTCCGCTCCACCGGCGCCACTAACGTGATCATGCTCGGCGGGCTGGAATACGCCAACGACCTGACCCAGTGGCTTGCCTACGAGCCCACCGACCCCGACCACAACCTGGTGGCGTCCTGGCATTCCTACAACTTCAACGCCTGCGACACCGAATCCTGCTGGACCAGCCAGGTCGCACCGGTCGTCGCCAAGGTCCCGGTCATCGCCGGAGAGATCGGCGAGAACGACTGCGCCGACGACTACATCGACCCCCTGATGACGTGGCTGGACTCGGAGGACACCAGCTACCTGGCGTGGGCCTGGGACGCCGACTTCAACTGCGCCACCGGCCCCGGCCTGATCACCAACTACAACGGCGATCCCACCGCGTTCGGCGCCGGGTACGAATCGCACCTGCAGACCCTCGCCGGAGGCTGACCGCCGGCCGCGGCCTGCAAGACTAGGCCCATGGCGGCTGGGGCGGAAACGGCACGTACGGATCGTTACAAGTGGATTGTCCTGTCGAACACCACGCTCGGCGTGCTGATGGCGACGATCGACATCTCGATCATTCTGATCGCCCTGCCGGATATCTTTCGCGGGATCCACATTGACCCGCTGGCCCCCGGCAACAGCTTCTACCTGCTGTGGATGATCTTGAGCTTCATGGTGGTCACCAGCGTGCTCGTGGTGAGCCTGGGCCGGCTGGGCGACATGTACGGCCGGGTGCGGATGTACAACCTCGGCTTCGTCGTCTACACGTTCTTCTCGCTGCTGCTCACGGTCACGTGGCTGACCGGCACGGCCGCGGCCCTGTACCTGGTGATCATGCGGGTGTTCCAGGGCGTGGGCGCGGCGCTGCTGCTGGCCAACTCCACGGCGATCCTGACCGACGCCTTCCCCGAGGACCAGCGGGGCATGGCGATCGGGATCAACCAGGTGGCCGGCATCAGCGGCTCGTTCATCGGGCTCGTGCTCGGCGGCGTGCTCGCCCCGATCCAGTGGCGGCTGATCTTCCTGGTCTCGGTGCCGTTCGGGCTGTTCGGCACCGTGTGGGCGTACCGCAAGCTCCGCGAGGTGCCACGGCGCGGCACCGCGCGGGTGGACTGGCCGGGGAACATCACGTTCGCGCTGGGCCTGATCGGGATCATGGTCGGCATCACGTACGGCATCCAGCCGTACGGTCACTCGACCATGGGCTGGACCAGCCCGTTCGTGCTCGGCTGCATCGGCGGCGGCGTGGCGCTGCTGGCCGCGTTCGCCGTGATCGAGACCCGGGTCGCGGACCCGATGTTCCGGCTGCAGCTGTTCAGGATCCGTGCCTTCACCGCGGGCAGCCTGTCGTCGCTGCTCGCCTCCGTCGGCCGCGGCGGGCTGATGTTCATGCTGATCATCTGGCTGCAGGGGATCTGGCTGCCGACCCACGGGTACAGCTTCAGCCAGACTCCGCTCTGGGCCGGGATCTACATGCTGCCGCTGACCGCCGGGTTCCTGCTGGCCGGGCCGGTCTCCGGGTACCTGTCGGACCGGTTCGGGTCCAGGCCGTTCGCCTCCGGCGGGATGGTCGTCGCGGCAGGCTCGTTCCTGCTCCTGGAGATGCTGCCGGTCGACTTCTCCTACCTGACCTTCGGCCCGATCCTGCTGCTGAACGGGCTGGCCATGGGCGCGTTCGCCGCCCCGAACCGGGCAGGCGTGATGAACAGCCTGCCGCCGCAGCACCGCGGGGTCGGCTCGGGCATGAACTCGACGTTCCAGAACAGCGCGCAGGTGCTGTCGATCGGGATCTTCTTCACGCTCATGATCGTGGGCCTGTCCGGCTCGCTCACCGGCACGCTGTACCACGGGCTGGTGGCGCACGGGGTCCCGGCGCCGGTCGCGGCCAAGGCCGCGCACCTGCCCCCGGTCGTGACGCTGTTCTCCGCGTTCCTCGGCTACAGCCCGGTTCAGCACCTGGTGGGAGCCTCGGTGCTGGCCCGGCTGCCCGCCCACCAGGCCGCGGTGCTGACCGGCCGGAGATTCTTCCCCGCGCTGATCGCTGGCCCGTTCGCCAGCGGGCTGCACGCCGCGCTCGACTTCGCGATCGGCGCCTGCCTCGCCGCGGCCGGCATGTCCTGGCTGCGCGGCGGCAAGTACCACTACCGCGAGGAGCCCGAGCCCGCGGCCGCGGCCGCACCGGCCGCCCGGTAGGGTCATCGGCCATGCACGGCGAGCAGCCCGGCGCCGGCCACGCCGAGCAGGGCGAGGCCGTGCTCGCTCAGGCGCTGGCCGGGTACCAGACCGCGCTCGGCTCGCGCCTGATCGCCGGTTACGCGCTGGGCAGCCTGGCGCACGGGGGCTTCAGCCCGCTGGTCAGCGACGTCGACCTCGGGCTGGTCCTCGACGACCCGTTCCGGGTGAAAGACCGTTTCACGATCCGCAGCGTGGCCAGCGCGGTGCGGGCCGGCGGATCACCGCTGCACCAGCGGCTTTCGGTGTTCTGGGGGACGCCGTCAACCCTGCAGGGCCGGGTGCGCGGCGGGCGGTTCCCGCCGCTGGACCGGCTCGACCTGCTCGAATACGGCCGGCTGCTGGCCGGGACCGACGCCCGTGACCGCGTGGCCCGCCCCGGGCGGGCCGAGTTGCTGGTGGCGGGCGCGCAGTTCGCGCTCGGCACGCTCGGCGGGGATCCGGACCTGGCCGCGCGGGCCAAGGGCCTGGTCATGCGCGACCGGCGGAGCGACGACCCGGTGCGGGAGGTCCGCACCCCGGCGCTGCTGGCCTCGCGCGGGACCCGGCGGGTGACCAAGGTCGTGCTGTTCCCGGTCCGGTTCCTGTTCACCGCGGCCACCGGCCGGGTGGGCACCAACACCCTCGCCGCCGAGCACTACCTGGCCAGCCCGGACGCCCCGGCCGCGGGCCTGGTCGCCGCCGCGGTCGGCTGGCGGTCCGCGCCGCCGGCCGAGGATGAGGCGGCCGCGCTGCTTGGCCGCGAGCTCATCCCGCTCTACCTGCACTACATCGACGACCACGTCGCCCGCCTCGACGACGCAGGCCGCCCGCGGCTCGCGACACGGTTCCGCAGGTGGCGGGCGCGGCTGCTGGCCTGACCGCACCTCTAGCCTGGTGCCTGCCGGTACCCACGGGCGAAAGGTGATCTGGATGGCTCGGTCAGCGACTCCGCAGTCTGGCTTCTTCCGGAGCTTCTCGTTCGCCGGGCAGGGGGTGTGGCACGTCGTCCGCACCCAGCGCAACATGCGGGTCCACCTGCTGGCCGGGCTGGCCGCGGTCGTGGCCGGGCTGATCCTGCACATCGGCGCGGCCGACTGGGCCTGCGTGCTCACGGTCATCGGGCTCGTGCTCACCGCCGAGACGCTGAACACGGTCGTCGAGGCGCTCGTCGACCTGTGCACCGACGAGTTCCATCCGCTGGCCAAGGCCGCCAAGGACATGGCGGCCGGCGCGGTGCTGCTCTCGTCGGCTGCCGCGGTCGGCGTCGCGATCGCGGTGTTCCTGCCCAGGCTGCTCCGGGGGTCCGGGTGACCTGGCCAACGCAGACCGGGCGACCCCGTAGGGTCTAGACGGACGGGGACGCGAAGCGGATCGGGGAGGACATGAAGCGGATCTCATGGCTCGCTGCTGCCTGCGTGACGAGCTGGGCTGTGGCGCGGCTGGCCGCCGCCGACCGCCGCCGCAGCATCGAGGCTCCCGCGGCGCCGCTGCTGTCGTTTACCCCGCACGTGACCGCCGCCGCCCTGCTCAGCCCGCTGGTGCTGCGCCGCAAGGGCCCGGCGGCCACCGCCGTGCTCGCCGGGACAGCGCTGGCCGGTGTGGTGCTGCCGCGCGCGTTCTGGCGGCCGCAGCCGATGACCCGCGGCCCGGTGCTGCGCGTGGTCACGGCCAACCTGATGCACGGCCGGGCCGACGAGGACGCGGTCGTCGGCCTGGTCCGGCGCACCGGCGCCGACGTGCTGTTCCTGCAGGAGCTCAACGAGACGGCGATGATCTCGCTGAAGCAGGCCGGGCTCACCGACCTGCTCCCGCACGAGATCGTCGACGTCAGGGGCGCCAGCGCGCGTGGATCCGGGATCTACGCCAGGTACCCGCTTGGCAACGGGCTGAGCATCACGCCGATCTCCATCGCCCAGCCGACGGCGCGGCTGCAGCTTCCCGGTGGCCGGCGCGCCGACCTGATCTGCGTGCACCCGCACCCGCCGAAGCCGCCGTGGTCGCGGCGGAACGCGGCCCGGTGGCGGGAGGAGCTGACGGTGCTGCCACCGCCCGCCGACCCGGCCGCCGGTCCCCCGCTGGTGCTGGCCGGGGACTTCAACGCCACCGCGGATCACGCGCACTTCCGCGACCTGCTGCGGCTGGGGCACGTCGACGCCGCCAGCCAGGTGGGCAAGGGGCTGGTCCCCACCTGGGCGCCGTGGGGAGCCTGGGGCGGCCCGGGGCTGCTGACGATCGACCATGTCCTGGTCGATCCCCGCTGCACGGTGCTGGCGGCCTCGGTGCACCGGCTGCCGGGCAGCGACCACCAGGCGGTGTACGCGGAGTTCCGGCTCCCCGGCTGATCCCGGCCGGCCCGCTGGCGGCGGTTCCGCCGCGCGCCGCGGTTACGACGGGCTAGCGGCGCTCAGGTTCTCCTCGGTGAGCTGTGCCAGCCAGTCGCGGCTCGCCACCGCGATCCGGGCCGGTATCCCCAGCTCGCCGAGCAGGTCGGCGGCCGCGGCCATCTCGTCGGTGCGCCGGGCGGCGTGGGTGATGCTGCCCTGCTCGAGGCGGTTCAGCATGTCCATGCCGATGTCCTCGGCGATGTTCTCGCGCAGCCAGTCCTCGCAGCCGGCGGCGCGGCCGGCCCGCAGCGACTCGGTCACCGCCGCCGCCATCCCCTTGTAGAACACGCTGCGGCACAGCTTGCGGCTGGCCGCGGCGCCCGCTGGCCCGTCGATGGCCTCGGCGCGGCCACCGAGACTCGTCACCGCCGCGGCGACCGGGGCCGCGGCCTCCCCGCTCACCAGCATCGGCGTCCGGATGCCGCGGCCGGGGACCGGGGCCATCATCGCCACGTCGGCGAACGCGATCCCGCGCTGCCGCGCCATCGCCGCCAGCCGCTGCTTGAGGCCGGCCGAGGAGGTGTTCAGGTCGGCGTAGAGAACGCCCGGCGACAGGCCGGGCTCGGCGGCGCTGAACGCCGCCGCGGCCTCGTGCGCCGTGGTCAGGCTCAGCACGAGATCGGCCCCGGCGCAGGCGTCGGCGTCGCTGCCGGTGGCCTCGACCCCCTGTGGCGCGGCGACCGCGGGGTCGTAGCCGCGCACGGTCACCCCGGCGGCGACCAGGTCGCGGCTGATCGCCGAGCCGGCCTCACCGAGCCCGAGCACGGCGACGACCCTGATCTCGGCATGTTCCTCGGCCACGGTGTCTGCCCGGTCGCTCACGGTGCTCCCTTCGTGTGTGCCCAACACCCGAAGACTGCCACCCGGTCGCGAGCCCGCGCGAATCGGGGAGGGCCGGCGGGCCCGGTCCCCGCTCTAGTCGGAGCGCACCGAGCGGGCCGCGGCCCGCAGCCAGCGCTGCAGCGCGGCCCCGGCCTTCGCCGGCGGAAGGCCGGCCACCATCGCGCGGACCTCGGGCGTGGTGAGGCTGCGCGGGATCGCGACCAGCTCGATCGCGTGCAGCCGCATCGCCGGGGTGGGCTCGGTGCCCGCCTCGGCCGCGAGGAACGCGGTGATCCGGTCCTCGTACTCGGCCCACAGCCGGAGCAGCCCGGACTGGATGGCCGGTGAGTCGCCGTAGCCGCGGTGGAAGCCCTCGAGCCCGGCGGCCGGGTCGTCCTGGGCGCGGACCTGCGCCGCTAGCTCGGCCGCGACGGCTTCGGCGTGGGTCATGCCGGGCGGGCGGGCCGAAAGCGCCGCGATGAGCTCCTCGATCAGCCGGTTGTCGGCGAACGCCAGGTCCTCCTTGGCCCGGAAGTACACGAACAGCGTCTTGACCGAGACGTTCGCGGCGTCGGCGATCTCGGCCACGGTGACGTTGTCGAAGCCGCGCTCCTCGAACAGCCGCTGGGCGGTCGCCACGATCGCCGCCCGGGTGAGGGCCTTCTTCCGCTCCCGCAGCGGCAGCACGGCGAGTTCCTCGGTGGTCACGCCTCCGACCATAGCAGAAAAACGAGCTTGACACGAAAAAGTAAGTGACTTACTTTTGCTAGAGGATTACCTCTCTGGAGGAACGCGATGTCTGCTGAGACTTCCACCACCACCGTCGCGGACGGCAGGTCGCATCGAGAGATCATGCTGATCCTGGTGCCGCTGATGCTGGTGCTGTTCATCTCGAGCCTGGACCAGACGATCGTGGCCACCGCCCTGCCGACGATCGGGCGGGATCTGCACGCGCTGACCGGGGCGCCGTGGGTGGCGACCGCCTACCTGCTGACCAGCGCGATCACCACGCTGCTGTTCGGCAAGCTCGGCGACATGTACGGCCGCAAGATGATCTTCCAGATCTCCATTGTGGTGTTCCTCGCCGGATCCGCGCTGTGCGGGACCGCGCAGAGCCTGCTGGCGCTCGTGCTGTTCCGCGGGCTGCAGGGGATCGGGGGCGGCGGGCTGAACTCGCTGGTCCAGGCGATCACCGGGGACGTGGTCCCGGCCCGGCAGCGGGCCAGGTACCAGGCCTACCTCGGGATCGTGGCCACGGTCGCCCTGATCGCCGGGCCGTTCCTCGGCGGCTTGTTTGCCCAGGACCTGTCCTGGCGCTGGATCTTCTACATCAACATCCCGATCGGGATCGCGGCGCTGGCCGCGGTGGCCGCGTGGCTGCGGCTGCCCCGGCGGGCCGGCTCCGGGCGCCTGGACGTGGCGGGCGGCCTGCTCGCCGCCGTGGTCACCACCGCGGTGCTGCTGGCCGCGACGTGGGGCGGGACCAGGTACGGCTGGACCTCGGCACCGGTGCTCGCGCTGCTGGTGACCGGCGTGACGGCGCTCGCCGCCTACCTGGCCGTCGAGCGCCGCGCGGCCGAGCCGATCACCCCGCTGCACCTGTTCCGCAACTCGATCTTCACGATCGCGTCGGCGCTGTTCCTGCTGGCCACGATGGTGCTGTTCGTGGCGATGCTGTACGTGCCGCTGTTCGAGCAGGCCGTCCAGCATCGCTCGCCGTTCACCGCCGGGCTGTTCGACATCCCGCTGCTGGTCGGCCTCGTCGCGGCCACCGCGGTGGCCGGGCCGCGGATCTCCAGGACCGGGCGGTACAAGCTGTACCCGGTCGTCGGGGCGATGCTGACCGGCGCCTCGGTGGCAGGGCTCAGCCTGGCCGGCCAGCACACCGGCGCCGTGGCCATCGCCGCGGCCATGGTCGTGGCCGGCGCGGGCATCGGCTTCCTCGTCCAGGTCGCGCTGCTCGCCGGGCAGAACGCGGTCGAGCACCGGTACCTCGGCGTGGCCACCGGCGCGCTGAACTTCTTCAAGAGCATCGGGGGCGCGCTCGGCGCGGCGGTGTTCGGCGCGATCCTGGCCGCCGCCCTGCCCGCCACACCGACCACGGCCGGTTACGTTCCGGCGTTCGCCGCCGTGTTCCGGTGGAGCGTCCCGTTCATGGCCCTGGCCCTGGTGCTGGCGCTGGCGATGCGGGAGAAGCCGCTGTCCGAGGAGATGATCGAGGTTGCTCAGGGCAAGGCCGAGGTCCCGGAGTACTGACCGGGCGGGCAGACTGGGCGGGTGGACGTGCTGACGGTCGTGCAGCTTGGCGGGTCATCGGTGCTGCTGCGGCGGGCCGCGGAGGCCGACGTGCCGGCGATCGTGGGACTGATAGCGGCCGACCAGCTGGGCGCGACCAGGGACGGGGTGACGACGCCCGATGACCTGGACGGCTACCAGCGGGCGTTCCGCGACATCGACCGCGACCCGGCACACATCCTCGTGGTCGCGGCGGACGGGCCGGACGTGGTGGGCACCATGCAGTTGTCCTTTATCCCCGGCATGGCCCGCCGCGGCGCGTTGCGGGCGCAGATCGAGGCCGTGCGCGTGGCCGAACCCTGGCGCGGCCGCGGTCTCGGCGCCGCGATGATGGTCTGGGCGATAGCCGAAGCGCGGCGCCGCGGCTGCGCGCTGGTCCAGCTGACCAGCGACAAGTCCCGGACGTCCGCGCACCGGTTCTACGAGCGGCTCGGGTTCGTCGCGTCCCACGAGGGGATGAAGCTCGCCCTCTGAGCACCCGAACCTGCGGAACTCCGCGGCCGGGTGGCCGCACTAGGTTGGGCAGATGCCCGCGAGCCGCGACAGACCGGAGAGCTCCACGGCCGGAGCGACCCGGCTGATCGCGTTCGCCGTGCCCGGCCTTGCGGCATCGCTCGCCGGGGAACTGCGGTCGATGGCCGGGGTGACCGTGCAGGATACCGGCAGCGACGGCCGCGCCGACGTGGTCCTGCTGGCGGCCGAAGCACCGGCGTTCCGGCAGGTGCTCGGGAGCAGGCTGGCAGAGGACGTCTTCGTCGAGGTCGGGCGCACGCTGCGGTCTGAAGGCGACCGGGCGCACTGGATCGCGGGCCGCCTGTGGCGCCCCGAGCGGGCGCGCCGGGCGCTGGCCGCACGCGCCCGGATGACCGGGCCGGGCAGGCACCGGGCCACGTTCCGGGTGATCGCCAGGGTGCTACAGGAACGGTCGTTCGTCCGCACCGAACTCCGCCGGCAGCTGACCGATGCGATCCAGCGGCAGCAGCCGGAATGGCGCTTCGCCGATCCAGCCGACGTCGAAGTGTGGGTGGTCGAGTACCAGCCCGGCAAGATCGTGGCCGGCGTGCGCGTCTCCGACGCCCGGATGCGGCAGCACGGCGGCCGCGACGTCGAGCGCGGCGGCGCGCTGCGGCCGACCGTCGCCGCCGCCATGGTCCAGCTCGCCGGCCAGCCCGACGGCATCCTCGTCGACCCGTGCTGCGGATCGGGCACGATCCTGGCCGAGGCGGCAGCGGCGGGCTGGCAGGCCGAGGGCGTCGACATCGATCCCGGGGCGGTGCGCATCGCGCGGAAGAACGCGCCCGGCGTCGCGGTACGCCAGGGCGACGTGCGGCACCTGGCCTTCGACGATCGCGCGGTTCGGGCCTGCGTGTCCAACCTGCCCTTCGGCAAGCAGTACGGCGCGCAGCTCGACATGAACGAATGGCTCGGCGCCGCACTCCGCGAGATGACCCGGGTGACGCGGCCGGGCGGGCGGATCGTTCTGCTGGCGCCGCTGATTCCGCGGGACGTGATGCCGGACGGCCTGAGGCCCGCCGGGCGCATCCCGGTACGGCTGCTCGGCACCAGGACGGCGATCTGGGCGTACGACCGCCGGGGATGAGGCGCCGGTCAGGACCGCCCGGCGCGCAGGCGCGCGGCCCGGGCGGTCAGGTACTGCCGTTCGCGCAGGTTCGAGGCCCGGCCGGCGGCGGCCCGGAACTCGGCGGCCGCGGCACCGGCGTCCCCGGCCTGCTCGAGAAGGTGGGCGCGTACCGCGTGCAGCCGGTGGTGGCCGCCGAGCCGCTGGTCAAGGCCGTCGAGCAGGGCAAGGCCCGCGTCCGGGCCCCGTGCCATCGCCGCGGCCACGGCGCGGTTCAGCCGGGCCATCGGGTTGCCGGTCATCGATTCGAGCAGGCCGTAGAGGGTCAGGATCTGCGGCCAGTCGGTGCGGTCGTGACCGGGGGCCTGGTCGTGCAGGGCCGCGATGCACGCCTGGATCTGGTACTCGCCGACCCGTCCCCGCCGCAGCGCGTCGGCGGTCAGCCCGAGGCCCTCGACGATGAGCCGCCGGTCCCACCGGCCGCGGTCCTGCTCGGCGAGCGGGATCAGCTCGCCGTCCGGGCCGCTGCGCGCTGGCCGCCGGGCGTCGGTGAGCAGCATGAGCGCGAGCAGCCCGGTCACCTCGGGTTCCTCCGGGGCGGCGGCGTGCACCGCCCGCGCCAGCCTGATCGCCTCGCCGGAGAGGTCGGTGCGCGCCAGATCGGGCCCGTCGCTGGTGGTGTACCCCTCGTTGAACAGCAGGTACACGACGTGCAGCACGTTGGCGAGGCGTTCCGGGCGGTCATCGGGAGCCGGCAGCGCGAACGGCTCACGCCCCTGTGCCTTGATCTTGGCCTTGGCCCGGCTGATCCGCTGGGCCATCGTGGCCTCGGGCACCAGAAACGCGGCCGCGATCTCGCGGGTGGTCAGGCCGCCGACCGCGCGCAGCGTCAGCGGGATGGCCAGGGCCGGGCTGAGCGCGGGATGGCAGCACATGAACATGAGGATCAGCGTGTCGTCGCGTCCCGGCGCCGGATCCGGGCCGGCCACCGACCACGCGGCGGCCAGCTGCTCCCGGCGGCGGCGCGCCTGGTCGCTGCGGTGGGCGTTGGCCAGCCGACGGGCGGCCACCCGGATCAGCCAGCCGAGCGGGTTGTCCGGCCGCCCGTCACGCGGCCAGGTGGTCGCGGCGGCGATGAGCGCCTCCTGCGCCGCGTCCTCGGCGTCGGCGAAGTCGCCGCAGCGGCGCACGAGCGCGCCGAGAACCTGCGGCGCCAGCTCGCGCAGCAGGTCCTCGGTGCTGTCGGGCGCGGTCACAGCTCGGGGTCGGGGGCGCTCAGCACCTCGCGGACCTCGATCGGCTGCCGGATCGGCACCCCGTTCTGGCCGGGAGCGGCCGAGGCGCGCGCCGCGATCTCGATGGCCCGCTCGGCCGACTCGACGTCCACTATCCGGTAGCCGGCCAGCAGCTCCTTGGACTCCGGGTAGGGACCGTCCGTGATCACCGGGGCGCTGATCCCGTCGCTGACCACGAACCTGGCCGCCTCCGGCCCGGCCAGGCCCTGCGCGTCGACCAGCTCGCCGAGCCCGGCAAGCTCGGCGTTGAGCGCCTGCTGGAACGCGATGTGCGCCTTGATGTCCTCCGGGCTCCACTCGGTCATCGGCGCGCAGCCCGACTCGACCTGTCCGTAGTTCTGCAGCAGCATGAATCGCATCGCTCCATCCTCCCTGCTCAGGCGGGCTCTGCCGGCACCGCTCAGTCAGGTGTCACCGCCACGACCCGATTCTCGACATGATCCGGCGGGGAATTTTCACCCGGCTCTCCCGGTTGGGGTTGATGGTGTGGGGAGGGGGTCGCCGGTCTCCAGCAGCGTCTTGAGGCTGGCCAGGATCACCGGCCAGCCCTGGGAGATGCCGTCGAGCACGGCACTGCCCGGGTCGAACCCGCCGTGCAGCACGGTCAGCTTGAGCGCACGCGCCCGCTCCCGGTCGTACTGGTCGATCCAGCGCTCGGCGATGGCGTTGATCGGCACCGCGTTGAGGTAGTGCAGCTTCTCCCGGCCCCGCCACACCGTGGTGATCAGGTTGGCCGCCAAGGATCGCTGCCGCCGAGCCCGGCTCGCCACCGCACCCGACCGCCTCCCGCACCCGACCGCCTCCCGCTCCGACCGCCCGCTGCTCCGGCCGCGCCGTGCCCCAGCCGCGCCCCGCCCCGGCGGCGCCCCACTCCAGCCGCGCCCCGCGCCGGCCGCAGCCCGCCCGCCTTTGGCACGTGGCGGGAGTGCGCAATGTGGCGGATGTGGTGAGCGAATCGGGGCCGTTTCCTTGATCATTGCCACTCTTCACGGCTTCGGTCGCGATCGCGACCCGTTATGCGGCAAATGTCCTCACCAAACGCGTGAGAAGTTGAAATGATCACCGTACTGGGGCCTCGCGGGAAGTTGGCTTTTAGCCGAGGTCCTGGTATACATGGATCAGTGAGCCCGCTATAGCGGGACGCGGCCTTTCTGTGGGCCGCCCGGCGATTCCGCCGACTATCGAATCCGTCGCCTGAAGAACCGCAGACGTTTCAGGGACTCTGCCGCCCGGCATACCCGTCTACCAGGAACTTTTGAGCCGGGTTGGCGCTCGAACGCCTTTTACAGCGGAAGTCAAGCGACCTCGGTGGCGCGCGTTTCCGCACACCGCCACGTGCTTATTCCGGCGTGCCCGAATTCGGGCCGCCATGTTCTCGAAAGGAAATCACCATGACCACGCTTACCCAAAGTGAACCAGCCACCACGCTTACCCAGGAGCGACCGGCGACCACGCGTACCCACGAGCGGGCGGCGCCCCGGCCCGATGAGCCGAGAGCGGTCAGCGCGACTGCGCCAATGGCCGTATCGGGGATCCTCGACATGACCGACGGCCGGGCCTTTGTCCGCACCTCGGGCTACCGGGTGGGCCGGGACGATGTCTACGTGCCCGCGTCCCAGGTCAAGCAGTACGGGCTGCGCCGCGGGGACCACGTCGAGGGCCAGGCCGCCGGCCCGGCCGGTCAGGACACCGATGGCAGGCCGGGCCGCCGCGGTAAGGCCCCCAAGCACAGCTCGCTGGTCCGGATCGACTCGATCAACGGCATCGACCCGGAGCGGTCGAAGGCCCGGCCCGACTTCGATGAGCTGACCCCGCTGTATCCGCAGGAGCGGCTGCGCCTGGAGTCCGGATCCCCGTCGCCGACGGCACGGATCATCGATCTGGTCAGCCCGATCGGCAAGGGCCAGCGCGGACTGATCGTGTCCCCGCCCAAGGTCGGCAAGACCCTGGTGCTGAAGGCGATCGCGGAGGCGGTCGCCGCGAGCAATCCCGAGGTGCACCTGATGGTCGTGCTCGTCGGCGAGCGGCCGGAAGAGGTCACCGACCTGCGTCGCTCGGTCAGCGGCGAGGTGATCTTCTCAACCTTCGATCAGTCGGCCAGCGACCACATCATGGTCGCCGAACTGGCGATCGAGCGGGCCAAGCGCCTGGTCGAGCTCGGCGAGGACGTCGTCGTGCTGCTCGACTCGATCACCAGGCTCGGCCGCGCGTACAACCTCGCCGCCCCGGCCAGCAGCCGGATCCTGGCCGGCGGCGTGGCGACGTCCGCGCTGCAGCCGCCCCGGCAATTCCTCGGCGCCGCGCGGAACATCGAAGAGGGCGGCTCGCTGACGATCCTGTGCTCGGCGCTCGTCGACACCGGCTCCCGGATGGACGACGTGTTCTTCGAGGAGTTCAAGGGCACCGGCAACATGGAGCTGCGGCTGCGGCGCGAGCTCGCCGAAAAGCGGATCTTCCCGGCGGTCGACGTGGCGGCGTCCGGAACCCGGCGGGACGATCTGCTGATGCCGCCCCAGGAACACGCCGCCGTCGACAGCCTGCGCCGGGCGCTGGCCGGGCTCGATCCTCAGCAGGCTCTCGAGCTGCTGCTTGACAAGACCCGCGACACCGCGTCGAACGAGGAGTTCCTGCGCGAAGTCCAGCGCAGCACCCCGCCGCGCTCCCGCAACGGCCGCGACTCCTGACCGGACCCGCCGCTCACTCCGGGTGGACATCACCGGGCCAGGCGACCGGGCGGATGCCGGAAGCATGCCGCCGCGCCAGCACCCGGTAGACCTCGGGATTGGTCTCCACCCAGCTCTTCGCTCCCCCGGCGATCTCGCCGGCGATCCGGGCCGGCACGCCGACGGCGAGCATGCCTTCCGGGATCACCATCCCCGGCGGGACCGTGCAGCCGGCCGCCACCAGCGCGTGGCGGCCCACGATAGCGCCGTCCAGGACTGTTGCGCCGTTGCCGATCAGCGCCTCCTCGTGCACCACCGCGCCGTGGACCACGCACAGGTGGCCAACGGTCGCGCCCTCGCCGACCTCGGTGACCGGCTCGCTGCCCCCGTGCAGGACCGAGCCGTCCTGCACGTTGGCGCCGCGCCGCACCACGATCGGCCCGAAGTCGGCTCGCAGCACGGCCCCGTACCAGATCGATGCCTCGGCTTCGACCAGCACGTCTCCGATCAGGGTGGCGGTCGGAGCGATCCACGCCTCCGGGCTGACTTTCGGCTCAAGGCCTTCAAATGCGAACAGCGGCATCCGCCCATGATGCACCAGCACCCGGCGGCGGCCGGACCCCCGGTCAACCATGGCGGCAAGACCCCGGTCACGGCTGCACGGCGGGCTCCGGGGCAGAAGACGGTGCCGCGGCGACGCCCGCGGTCCACCGGGCCTCGGCGTTGCCCAGGCGCCAGCAGGTGAGCGCCGCCGCCCAGACGGCGACGAACAGCCCGGCGATGCAGAACCCGGCGATGTTGATGCTGAAGTTGGCGATCAGCGCCCAGAACGCACGTCAGCCCAGGATAAGCCTGATTGTATGATCAGCTATTTAACTGAAGATATGGCATACTGGGACGGTGCATCTGCTGACCGCCGAACACACCGGCCGCCGCGTGATCGACGGCGAACGGGTCTGCCAGGCCATTGCCGCGCTCGGCGACGCCGGCGCCATCCAGGCACGGGCCCGGGAGTTCGCCGTGCTGGGCGACCCCACCAGGCTCACGCTGCTGACGTGCATCAAGGCCGCCGGGCCGATCAGCGTCTCGGACCTTGCCGCGGCCGCCGGGATCAACGACACCACGGTCTCGCAGACCTTGCGTTACCTGCGGGCCAGCCAGATCGTGGCTACCGAGCGCGACGGCCGGGTCATCCGCTACCGGCTGACCAGCGCGCGCATCGCGGCGTTGCTCGGCAGCCGGTAGCCAGGGCCGCGCTCCCTGGCTCAGCCCGCACCGAACCCGGCGCGCACGGCCTGGAAGCCCGCCCACGTGGCGTCGAGAGCGCGCTCGACGTCGCGGTCGGTGTGCGCCGCGGACAGGAACCAGTTGTGCCGCGGGTGGATGATCACACCGTGGCCGGCCACGGTGCCGCAGAACGTGTTGCCCTTGGCCAGGTCCTTGTCGCCGGGGAACCTGAGGTTCGGCATCGCGGGCGGCCCGGTCAGGCTGATCCGCAGGCCGGCCTCGGCGGCCTGGCGCTCGATGCCGTCGCGCAGCATGGTCCCGGTGCGCTGCATGGCGGCCACCGCGCCCTCCTCGCGGATGGCCGTGATCGTGGCCACGGCGGCGGCCATGGGCACGGCCTGGAACCAGAATGAGCCGGTCACGAAGATGCGCGAGGCCGCCTCGCGCAGCGGCTCCGACCCGAGGACGGCCGCGATCGGGTACCCGTTCCCGATGGCCTTGCTCCACGCGCTCAGGTCCGGCGCCACGCCGAGCGGCTCCCAGCTGCCCCCGTCGTTCAGCCGGAACCCGGCCCTGACCTCGTCCAGGACCAGCGCCGTTCCGGTCCGGTCGCACAGCGCCCGCAGCTCGAGCGCGAACCGCGGATCCACCATCTCCTCGTCGAAGCCCGCGTCGTGCTTGAACGGCGACACGATGATCGCGGCCGCCTCTCCCCCGGCCTCGTCGAGCGCGCGGTGCACGCTCGTGATGTCGTTGAACGTGTAGTACACAAGGTTGGCCCGGTCCTCGGGGGTCACCCCGTCCATCCGCACGGTGCACCACGGCGCGGAGCCGTGGTAGGCGCCCGCCGCCGCCAGCACCTTGGCGCGGCCGGTCGCGGCACGGGCGATCGTCAGGCAGGTCGTGGTGGCGTCGGTCCCGTTCTTGGCGAACATGGCCCAGTCGGCGTGGGCAACGCGGCCGGTGAGCAGCTCGGCGGCCTCGACCATGCAGGCCGCGGGCCCCGCCTGAGTGTCGCCGTCCGCGCGCTGGGCCGCTGCCGCGGCCTCCACCTTGGGGTGCTTATGGCCGAGGACGATCGGGCCGAAGCTGCACATGAAGTCGACGTAGGAGTTGCCGTCGACGTCCCAGACGTGCGAGCCCTCGGACCGCCGGTAGAACTGCGGGTACTCCGGCGGCAGGGCGTTGGCGCTCATGTGCCCGTACATGCCGCCGGGGATGACCGCCCGGGCACGCTCCCGCAGCCGTGTGTCGTTGGTCCGCGTCCGGGTCGTGGTCCGGTTGATGGTCTCGGTCACGTTGGCCTCCATAAGCCCGCCAGCACTGATAAATGCCCTGCTACTAGAATCGCCGCCCAATGCTCTGGGACGCTACCGGTCGGGAGGGGCGTGATGGCTGGCGTGCGCCGCGGGCGGGTGGTGAGCCTCGGGGTTCACATCGTCGACGTTCTCGGCAGGCCGGTGAGTCACATCCCGCCCGGCCAGGGTCGCCAGCTGCTCGACGAGATCCGGATCACCGCGGCGGGGACCGCCGCCGGCACCAGCGTGGACCTGGCCAAGCTCGGCGCTGACGTCATCGCGATGGGCGCGATCGGCGACGACCTGCTCGCCGACTTCCTGACCTCGGTGCTGGACGGCCACGGCATCGACACCCACCTGCTGGCCAGGAAGCGGGGCGTGCAGACGTCGGCGACGATCCTGCCGATCCGGGCCAACGGCGAGCGGCCGGCGCTGCACACGCCGGGCGCGACCTCGCGTCTGACCGAGGCCGACATCGACCTGACCGCGATCGCGACCGCGGACGTGCTGCACGTCGGCGGCCCCGACGTGCTCGGCCGGTTCGCCGGCGAGCCGCTCGAGCGGGTGCTCGAATTCGCCCGCGATAAGCAGGTCACCACCACGATGGACGTGCTGGCCTCACGCGACGCGTCCGCGTGGGACCGGCTGCGGCCGCTGCTGCGCCACGTCCAGCTCCATGCCCAACGACGAGCAGCTCGCCGCGCTGACCGGCGTCCCGGACCTGACCGAGGCGGCCCGCTCAGTACTCGAGCTGGGGACCGAGGCGGTACTGGTCAGCCGCGGCGCTCAGGGCAGCGCGCTGGTGACGGCGGACAAGCGGGTTGACCTGCCGGCCTTCCCGGCACAAGTGATCGACACGACCGGATGCGGCGACGCCTGCTCCGCCGGGTTCATCACCGGCCTGCTGCGCGGCTGGCCGGCCGAGGATGCCGCCTGGCTGGCCATGGCCGCCGCCTCGCTGGTGGTCACCGGCCTCGGCTCGGACGCGGGCATCGTCGACTTCGCCGGAACCCTCGACGTGCTGCGCGAGCACGCGCCCGCCGAGGTGGTGCGCAGGGTGGGGGCCTGAGGCCGCGCAAAAACTAGGCGTCGGCGATCACGCGGAGGATCACCACGCGCTGCAGCCGCTCGGCCACGTCAAGCACCGAGGCCAGCTCATCCTCGCGCAGGTACTCGGCGGCTTCCACGATGATCACCGGCGGCTCGTCGCCGGTATCGGCCTCGAGCAGGGCATTCTCCACGTCCGTGGTGTCCCTGAGCGACTCGGGGGACAGCACCGACAGCACGACCTCGCCGCCTTCGGGCGCCTCGAGGCGCCCGTCGGCGTCGGCCGCGAAGTGGTCGAGCACCACCCGTCCGCTGACCACGCTCGGCGGCGGGTCCGCGCGCAGGTTACGGTCGAGCTCGCCGTCGCGCGCCAACTCAAGGATCACGCTCTCACCGGCCTCGAGGGTCATAGCCCGGCAGCCTACCGCGCTCACGTTCGCAGATACCCCGGGGACCTACCGGGGGCGCGCGTGCTCGGCCAGCGTCAGGCCGAAGTCTCCGTCCTGATCGGTCCAGAACCGCACCGTCCGCATCCCGGCGGCGGCGAGCTCGGCCTCGATCCGCTCGCGCCGGAACTTCGCCGAGATCTCGGTGCGCAGCTCTTCCCCGGCGGCGAACCGGACCACCAGGTCGAGATCGCGGATCGTGACCTGCTGCGGCCGCTGCGCGCGAAGCCGCATCTCGATCCACTCGTTTTCCGGGTCCCAGAGCGCGACGTGCTGGAACTCCTCCACGTCGAAGTCGGCGTCGAGCTCCCGGTTGACCACCACGAGGACGTTGCGGTTGAATTCGGCGGTCACCCCGGCCGCGTCGTCATAGGCGCGCAGCAGCCGGCCGACGTCCTTCACCAGGTCCGTGCCCAGCAGAAAGGTGTCCCCCGGACGCAGCGCCGCACCGATCTGCGCCAGGAAGTCGGCGCGAGCCGTGGGCTCGAGGTTGCCGATCGTGGAGCCTATGAACGCGATCGTCCGCCGCCCTTTGGCGGGCACCCGGCCGATGTCGTGCTCGAAATCACCGGTGAACGGCGCGATCGCCAGACCGGGGAACTCGGCGGCGAGGGCGCCGCTCGCCTCGGTGAGCACGGCAGGGTCGACGTCGAACGGCACGAACTCGCGCAGGGTCCCGCCGTCCAGCAGCGCGCGCAGCAGCAGCCGGGTCTTGGCCGAGGTTCCGCTGCCGAGCTCGACCAGGGACTCGCACCGTGACAGCGCCGCGATATCCGCCGAGTGCCGTCGCAGGATCGAGGTCTCGGCCCGGGTCAGGTAATACTCCGGCAGCCGGGTGATCTCGTCGAACAGCTCGCTGCCCCGCGCGTCATAGAAGTACTTGGGCGGCAGGCTCTTGGGCACCGCGGTCAGGCCGGCCCGCACGTCTGTGCGCAGCGCATCGAGGTAGCTGCCGGGATGTGCCTGGACGCGGTTTTCCAACGGCATCGGTCATGCCTCCAGTTCGGTGATGGCCACGGCTCCGGCCGTGGCCTCGACGAGGTTGTGCTCGGGCACGTCGGTCCAGCGCGGGTCGTCGTCGTACGGCTCGCTCGCCACCACGACACCGTCGTCAGCGGCCAGCACGCTGAGCGTGTCGCCCCACCGGGTGGCCAGGACCCGCTGGCCGTCGGTGAGCAGGAGGTTCAGCCGCGCACCAGGGTCGCGCTGCGCGAGCGCGGTGACGAACTCCGCGACCCGTTCCGGCCCGTATGTGAAGAGATGCGCGGCGAGCAGCGCCGAGTCGCACACGGACTCTGCCCCGGGATGCGGGCCCAGCGCGGCCCGGTCGACGACGCCGTTGTGCGACAGCAGCCACCGCCCGGACTGGAACGGCGCGGCCGCGGTCTCGTCGGCCGGCATCCCGGCCGTGGCCGAGCGCACCGCGGCAAGCACGCAGCCCGAGCGGATCACCGGCGCCACCGAGGCGAACGACGCGTCGCCCCACAGCGGCCGGTTCGAGCGCCACCGGGCCGGCTCCGGCCGGGAATCCGCGTAGAACCCGACGCCCCAGCCGTCGGCGTTCATCAGGCCGTGCCGCTGCCGCCGCGGTGCGTAGGACTGCACGAGCAGGCCGTGCGGTGGCTGGAGGATCAGCTCACCCAGCGAGCGCGGCGCGCCCAGCCAGGCGACGTGCCGGCACACTCAGGCGCCCTCCCCGTCCCAGGCCAGCCGCACGCCGGTGAAGATCTGCCGCCTGATCGGGTGATCCCAGTTGCGGAACGAGGGCCGGATCACCGACGGCGCGACCGCCCAGGAGCCGCCGCGCAGCACCTTGTAATCCCCGCCGAAGAACGGCTCGCTGTACTGGCGGTAGATCATCGGGGTGAAGCCGGGCCACGGGGTGAAGTCGGACGAGGTCCACTCCCACACGTCACCGATCATCTGCTCGGCGCCGTAGGCCGAAGCGCCGCGCGGGTAGGCGCCGACCGGGGCGGGCCGCAGCGCCATGCCGAGCGACCCGCCCAGGTTGGTCACGTCGGCGCTGGGAGCCGCCGAGCCCCACGGCCAGGCGCGCCTGGCCTTGGCCGCCGGGTCCCAGGCGCAGGCCTTCTCCCACTCAGCCTCGGTCGGCAGCCGGGCGCCCGCCCACCTGGCGTACGCCTCGGCCTCGAAGTAGCAGACGTGCTGCACCGGCTCGTCGGGCGGCACGGCCTCCTCGACACCGAACCGGCGCCTGGTCCCCCCGTTTGACCAGAACTTGGGCCGCTCAAGCCCGGCCTCGGTCCGGTGCGCCCAGCCGCGCTGCGACCACAGGTCGCTGTGGTGGTAACCGCCGTCGGCGACGAACTCCGACCACTCCCGGTTGGTCACCGGAACCCGCCCGATCCAGAACGGCGCGACGTCGACGGTGTGCGCGGGCCGCTCGTTGTCCAGCGAGAACGGCTCGCTGGCCGCGTCCACGCCGAGCGTGAACGGGCCGCCGGCGACGAACACCCGCTCGCCGGCGACCGGGCGGCCGGGCGGCAGTTCGCGGCGGCCGATGAGCACCGGTGGTCCCTGCCGAAGCTGCAGCGTCGCGAGCATGGTCTCGTCGTGCTGCTCCTCGTGCTGAACCACCATGCCGGCGGTGAACAGGTCCTCCTCGGGAGTGCGTTCCAGCAGGTCCAGAACGCGGCCGCGGACCTCGCGGTCGTACGCGCGCGCGTCGACCGGCGGCAGCAGCGGCAGCGACGGGCGGTCCGCGCGGCGGTGCTTGAACGCGTCGTACAGCGAGTCCACGTCCGGGGCCAGCATCCCTGGCCGGGTGGGATCGCCGCCGCGCAGCAGCCAGAGTTCCTCCTGCTGCCCGATGTGCGCCAGGTCCCAGACCAGCGGGCTCATCAGCGGGTCGTGCTGGGCGACCAGCGTCGGCTCGTCCAGGTCGGTCAGCTCCAGGGTGCGAGCGCGGGCGCGCTCAAGGTCGCGGACGACGTCGTCACGCATGAGTCAGCTCCTCGAAGGTGGCTTGCGGTCCGATCTCGGCGATGCGCTTGGCCAGCAGGTCGCCCGGGCTGCGCCCGGACTCGATGAGCTCCGCCAGGTCGGCGACGGCCGGCCGGAGCCCGGCCGGAACCCGCCCGTCCGCGATCGCCAGGCAGCGGCGGGCCGACTCGGCCAGCACCGCGTCGCCGAGGCCGTCGCGCGCCGCCTCGGTCCACAGCTGGGCGGAGCGCTCGGTTGCCTCGGTCGCCATGTCGGCAGCGACCGGGTCGTCCATCAGCGTGGTGGCGACCGCGGCGATGGCCGGCCACCACCGGCACGCGGTCATGTCGAGGTAGCGCAGCTCCAGGTAGCCGCGCAGCCGTACCGGCGGGAACAGCGTGGTCAGGTGGACGTCGAGATCGGCAGCGGTTGGGGTCCGCCCGCCCAGGCGTACCTCGCCGCTCGCCCACCGCTCGAACGGCACCGAGGTGCGCACGGCCGCGACGTCGTCGCCGCCGGTCCGGACGAAGGCCACCGGGGCGCGCAGCGCGAAGCGCGCCCAGGCGGAGGCCGGGTCCAGCTCCGTGTCGGCGCCGGGGTCCGCGGCCACGCA
>JASHOI010000778.1 GCA_030041195.1 Streptosporangiaceae bacterium
CTCATGTCACCACTCCCGGGCCGAGCAGCCCCGGCTGCTCGAAGAAAACATGCACGAGCTCCCAGAGCACGTGATACCCGGTTACCTGAGTTTCCTTAACGATCCGAGGGTCGGCTGATCTGGCCACGATCAGGTGATCGACGGCGTCGCTCGAGCCGATCGCGCCGCCGTCGCCGCCGACGAGGGCGACGGTCAGCAGGCCGCCGGCCCGGGCAGCCTCGAGCCCGGCCAGCACGCTCGGGCAGTTCCCGTCGGCGGAGATGCCCAGCGCGATGTCCGCGGGCTCGGCCAGGTACCGGATCTGGTGCGCGAAGATGCCGGCCATGCCCTCGCGGGCCGCCACCCCGGTCACCGTCGCCACGTCGGTGGCCAGCGAGATCGCCGGGAGCGCGCGCTTGCCGACGATCACCGGGTGGACGAACTCAACGGCCACGTGCTGGGCGTCGGTGCTCGACCCGCCGATGCCGAACGCCACCAGCTTGCCGCCCATGTGGAACCGCTCGGCCATGGCGTGGCAGGCGCTGGCCACGGCCCCGGCCTGCTCGGCGAGGCCGCGCAGCGGCTCGGACCGCAGCTCGAACAGGTGCTCGGCCCCGAGCTGCCCGGTGTCGGGGTACTGGGTCACGTCACCGCCGGTCCCGTCCCGCCGTCCGGCTCCGAGAGGTCGACGTCGACGTCCACGTCGACCGCGTCGCGCACCTTGAGCGCGCCGAGGAACCCGCTGTAGGGCTTGATCCCGTGCCGGGACTGCACCACCGATCCGGTGGCGTGATACCGGTCCGGGCTGGTCTTGCTGACCTGCAGCTGCAGTGGCATGGCCCGGCCCGCGATCGTGAACGTGCCCGAGATCAGGCCCCCGCCGTCCGCATCGGCTTTGAAATCGGTTGCGGTGAACGTGGCCTCGGGATAACGGTCGACGGCGAGCGTCTTCCTGGCCGTGACCGCGATCTCCCGGCGGTCCCGGTCGGTGAGCGGCTTGAGCCCCCCGGTGCCCTGGCGCACGATCAGCGAGTTCAGGTCGATCTGCACATCCAGGCCGACCGGGGTCAGCTCATCGTTCAGGGTCAGCACACCGGACCACCGGCCTACCTCGATGGTCAGGTCGTGGCCAGCTTGCGCAGCCAGACCGTCACGGAACGTATGCAGCACTATACTCCCGCGCTGCGTCCCGATCTGCTGGCGCCCAGCGTGTTCCGCCATGGGAGCACCGTAGGACACATGTGGGGGGACGTCCAGTAGTCCGACGAGACAGGCCTGACCTATTGCCTTCGGTGTTGGCCACTGTGGTTCGCGTTACCAGAGTGACCCGTGAGGACCGCTGGCCCCGTTACGGGAGCGGCACCTGGCCGAAGACCTCCTGGATCCGGCGCAGATCCCGCATCCGGGGTTCGGTGGCACCGCCGACCCAGCGGCTGACGGTCTTCACGGACACCCCGAGCTGGCGTGCTGCCGCCTCCTGGGTCAGGCCCTCACGCCGCAGCGCGGTCGACATCCACTCCGCGAACGTTTCTGGCTGGCCCGGGGCGCCGAGCGTCACCGGCTCGACCGGTGCTGGCGCGGCACGCTCGGCCGGATCGGCGGCGGCAGCGGGCGCGGGCGTGGGCGCGGCCGGGACGGCGGCCGGCCCGCTGCGCACGGTAGGCGTGGTGGCCGCCGCCCCGTTGCCCGAGGACGTGACCGGTACCCGAGCCGGGATCTGCCGGTCCGAGTGCAGCACGTCGACCTCGACGTGCTCGGGGAAGATCCGGAAGGCCACCTGGATCGAGCCGGTCGGCCCGGCCGCGTCGAGCAGCGCACGGAACACCGTCTCGCCGACCTCGCGGTTGCCCTCGTCGGTCAGCGGCGACTCGGCCAGGCAGCGCCGGACGAAGTCGCGGATGTCCGGGATCGATGACGGCCGGGCAGGGAACACCTGCGAGAGCACCACGACGGGAACGACTTCGATCGGCTCCACGTCAGCTCCGTACACGGGGGGCTCAGCCACCGGTTCTCTCCCTCAGCCACCGGTCCGTCGCTCACCAGTACCAGGGCACTCTTCTTCGCGATGCCAGGGAACTGCGGCAAGCTGACGTCAGGGTACGTGAACTCTGGCGGAAACGGGAATCCTCGGCCGGTGTGACGCGTGACCAAGGGGGTAGAAAATCACGCACAGTGCGCACGTGGTTCCGTGGGCACAGACATTTCTGTCCGGCTGAGTGACTGTTTCGTCTTGTAGCGCGGGTCTAGCGGGTCTAGCATGACGGCGTCCGCGTATCACAAAGGCGAGGTGCGGGCCTGGTCACCAACCGACCCGGAGCGAGGAGGTGGCCACATGGCCACTGGGACACAGACCGACGCTTCACAGGCTGACACCGGCGCCGAGCCGCTGGTGCACATCCTCTGGATGAACGGCGGGCTCGGGTGCGATGGGGACTCGGTCGCGCTGACGGCTGCCACCCAGCCGAGCATCGAGGAGATCGCGCTCGGCGCGCTTCCCGGGCTGCCGAAGATCGCGGTGCACTGGCCGCTGATCGACTTCGAATGCGGCCCCGAGCAGGGCGCTGACAACTTCATCGAGTGGTGGCACAAGGCCGACCGCGGCGAACTCGACCCGTTCGTGCTGGTGGTGGAGGGCTCGATCCCGAACGAGGCGATCAAGCCGGAGGGCTACTGGTGCGGGTTTGGCAACAACCCGGCCACCGGCCAGCCGATGACCACCAACGAGTGGCTTGACCGGCTCTCGCCGAAGGCCACGGCGATCCTCGCGGTGGGCACCTGCGCCACCTACGGCGGGATCCACGCGATGGCCGGGAACCCGACCGGAGCGATGGGGGTCCCCGACTACCTCGGCTGGGACTGGCGCTCGAAGGCGGGCCTGCCGATCGTGTGCGTGCCGGGCTGCCCGATCCACCCCGACAACCTCTCCGAGACGATCCTGTACCTGCTGTATCAGGTGGCCGGCCAGGCCCCGATGATCCCGCTCGACGAGGCGCTGCGCCCGACCTGGCTGTTCGGCAACACGGTGCACGAGGGCTGCGACCGGGCCGGGTACTACGAGCAGGGCGAGTTCGCCACCGAGTACGGCTCGCCGCAGTGCCTGGTCAAGCTCGGCTGCTGGGGCCCCGTGGTGAAGTGCAACGTGCCCAAGCGCGGCTGGATCAACGGCGTGGGCGGGTGCCCGAACGTCGGCGGGATCTGCATCGCCTGCACGATGCCCGGCTTCCCGGACAAGTTCATGCCGTTCATGGACGAGCCGCCGGGGTCGAAGGTCTCGGCCACCGCGAGCACCCTCTACGGCACGGTCATCCGCACGCTGCGCGGCTTCACCGCGAAGACCGCCGACGAAGAGCCGAAGTGGCGCAAGAAGGGCGACGAGCTGCTGACCGGTTACCAGAAGAGCTGGTGACACCGACCGGATTCAGCTCCCGCAGGGAGCAGTACCACTGAGAGGGGTAAGTGATGACGACGGTCGATGACACCGGCCTTGTGGAGATGGACTGGGATCCGATCACCCGGATCGTAGGCAGCCTCGGTATCTACACCAAGATTGACTTCAAGCAGAAGAGGGTCGTCGAGTGCCACAGCACCTCGTCGATCTTCCGCGGGTACAGCATCTTCATGAAGGGCAAGGACCCGCGGGACGCGCACTTCATCACCAGCCGCATCTGCGGCATCTGCGGCGACAACCACGCGACCTGCTCGGTCTACAACCAGAACATGGCCTACGGCGTCGCTCCGCCGCACCTCGGCGAGTGGATCATCAACCTGGGCGAGTCGGCCGAGTACATGTTCGACCACAACATCTTCCAGGAGAACCTGGTCGGGGTCGACTTCTGCGAGCGGATGGTCGCCGAGACCAACCCCGGCGTGCTGGAGCTGGCCAACCATACCGAGGCGCCGCACGCGGCCGACCACGGCTACCGCTACATCGG
>JASHOI010000779.1 GCA_030041195.1 Streptosporangiaceae bacterium
GAGCGATCCGGCTGGCGTGGCGGCTCAAGGACCGGTCCAAGGCCGCGGGCGTGACCGCCGCCGAGGTGATGACCAAGCCCGCGGTGACGATCCAGGAGGACGCTCCGGTCGCGGAAGCCGCGCGGGTGATGCAGGCACACAAGGTCAAGCGGCTGCCCGTGGTCGACGCCAACGGCCGGCTCCGCGGGATCATCACCCGGACCGACGTGCTCGGCGTTTTCGAGCGCCCCGACTACGAGATCTGGGATGAGGTCACCAAGGAAGTCATCGCCGGGGAGTTCGGGCTCGACCCCGAGCTGTTCGTGGTCACGGTGGGGTCCGGGATCGTGACCATCACCGGGTCGGTGGAACGGCGGGCCGACGCGCTCAGCCTGCTGGCCACGATCCGCCACCTCGAAGGCGTGATCGGCGTACGTGACCGGCTCAGCTACCCCGCGGAGACCTAGCCGGCCGAGGCAGGAGGTTCAGCGGCGATGATCACCCACGCCGAAGTCGAGAAACTGCTGAGCGTCCGTTCAGCGGACCCGTCGGTGCTCTCTCTGTACCTGAACGTGCCGCTCGATTCACCGGCGCTTCGTGGCTTGCCGGCCCGCGCCGACGATCTTCTTGCCGCGGCGAGATCCGTTGCCCCCGAAGACCGCAATGTGGCCCAGGCGCGGGATGAGGACCGGCGCCTGGCCCGCAGGATGCTGGAGCTTCACGCTCGGGGATGGACTGGCCATACCGTCGCAATCTTCGCTTGCGCCCGGCCGCGGCTGGCCGAGGCATTCGCGCTGCCCGGCGCGTTCGAAGAGCGCGCGGTGTTCGCGATGCGGCCGCATGTGCGGCCGCTGCTCGTCGCTCGGCAACGGTTTCCTGATTACTGCGCCGTGGTGGTCGACCGGCAGCACGCCTGGGTGTTCCGGATAACGGGAGAGCGGATCGACAGGCTTACGCTCCCGACCGCGGCGGGCGTCCGAAACACCAGGTTCGGTGGCTGGTACGGTCTGGAGACACGCCGGGTGAATGAGCGCGTGATCCACCTCGCGCGGCACGATTACCGGGACACGGCGGCCGCGCTGCACCTGACCGTGCGGGCGAGCGATCCGCTGCCGCTGGTGATCGGGGGCCACCCGCACGACATTCCGCAGTTTCTCGACGAGCTCACCGACGAGATGCGCGAGCAGGTCGTCGGAGAGTTTGCCGTTGACCCGCACACGATGACACCGCACCGGGTACGGGAACTGGCTGGCCAGGTTGTCAGCCGCTGGGTCAGCGCACGCGAACGGCGCTTGGTCAGCCAGGTACTCGATGAGCCGCCGGGCGGCCTTGCCGCCATAGGCTTGCAGCCGTGCCTGGACGCGGTGAACCAGCGCGCGGCGAAGCTGCTGGTGGTGCCGGAGAACGGGATGATCGCTGGGTTCGCCTGCCAGCGCTGCGCGATCTTGAGCCGCAGCGGAAATGACTGCCCGGACTGGGGCGCGGCCTCGGTTGCGGTGCCCGATCTGATCGAGGAGATGGCCGTCACCGCGCTGAGAGACGGCGCGCAGGTAGTTACGGCATCTGATCCGCCGGGCGGCATCGCCGCACAGTTGCTCTTCCCCCTTACCGCCTGGCAGGCCCAAATCGCCTGACGGCAGCGCCGGCCCAGGTGGCGATGGTCCCAGATGCGGGCGCCGCGCTCCTGGACCTGGAGGGCCGACGGCTCACCGGCGACCTGTGGCCGGCCAGCGCCCGTGCGTGATCCTCGCTGGACAGCTCACCTGGCCGTTGGATAGCTGAGCTGGTCGTGCACGGCGACCACGCCCTCGAGGTGCCGCACCGCAGCGACGATGCCGTGGCCAACCTCGGCACTCTCGGGCCTGCCGTCCAGCGTGACGACGCCGTCCCGCACGGTCACCGTGAACGCCGCGGGCTCGGCCGCGAACTCCCGCAAGATGACCTTGTCGAGAACCTCCCAGCGGATGTCCGCGTCAGCACGGCCGTACACGCCCAGAACGTCAGCCCGGGTGATCAGCCCAATCAGCCGACCGTCGTCCACGACGGGCAGGCAGCTGAGACTGCGGTCGTACATGACGTGAGCGGCGTGGCTGACCAGATCATAGGCGCCGATCGTGACCGGCGGCCGGCTCATCACGTCTGACGCGGTTAGGCCCACGGCCTTCTCGCGCTCGGCGCGGTGCCGTGGGCCGGCCAGCGGCCCGCGATGGCCCTCGTGCCCGGCTTCCAGTGCCTCCTTGGGCAGCAGGTCCGCCTCGGACACGACACCGATGACCTTGTCGTCGGCGTCCAGGACCGGAAACGCAGCGGCGTGCCGCTCGCGCAGCCTGGCAGCGATCTCCTTGAACGACGCGTCGGCCCGCACCGCCACCGGGTCCGGCGTCATGACATCTGCGACTCTCGCGCTCACCGCGCTCACCTCTCCCATGATCGTCCGCTATGTCCAGTTAACGTCCTTCGCAATCCAGCATCTATGGGAGATAGGGCTCTAATCCCATGTCATCGGGCCTGTTTCCCCGGGACCTAGGTCCCGGGGAAACAGGCGCACCTCGGGTATGGAAACCGGACTCAGTGGCTGGCCGTCCCTGCCGGCTGATGCTGGACCATGACGTCAGACGACGGGAAGAACACGCTCTCGCTTCCGTCACGCCAGCGGACCAGG
Source organism: Streptosporangiaceae bacterium (assembly GCA_030041195.1). The sequence goes on from JASHOI010000779.1 coordinate 2,642, forward strand.
TAGGGCGGGGAGCCGTACTGGCCATGAACTTCAACGATCACGCCGTGACGTTCCTCATCACCTTGGCGGCGCCCCATGACCGTGAGCCCGTCCCCCACATTCGCTTGCATCGCATTGACCTCCTCCCACTCTCAGCCGAATGGTCGGGCGACCCGTCCCCCGGGACTAGGGCCTAAGGTCCGCTGTTCTGATGCAGCTGTTCTGATGCGGCGCCAAGGGACCAAGGTCGCGTCTTAGCGGGCCGAGCGGCCCTGGCGCGCCACCGCGCCGACCGCGACCGTTGTTGCGCTGGAACCCGAGGGGAGAGCGGAAATGAGCACACGACCAAGCTCGGAGCGGACCGGGTTGAGCCCTGGTAAGAAGGCCCGCCTGCACCGGATCCTGTACCGGCACGGCCTGGGTAACGGTACGGCGATCTTCCTGCCCTACGACCAAGGCCTCGAGCACGGGCCGCGGGATTTCTTTGCCAACCCGGCGGCCAGCGACCCAGCGTACGTGATCAAGCTCGCGCTGGAGGGCGGCTTCAATGGCATCGCCATTCAGATCGGCCTGGCCGAGAAGTTCTACTGGGAGTACGCCGGGGAAGTCCCGCTGGTGCTCAAGCTCAACGGCAAGACCGACATCGCCTCGGCGATCGACCCGCTCTCGCCGGTGAACGCCACCGTGGCCGACGCGGTCCGGCTCGGCGCGGACGCCGTCGGCTACACGCTCTACGTCGGCTCGCCAGCGCAGGAGCACGACTTCCGCCAGTACCGGCGGGTCCGCCAGGACGCTGAGCGGTTCGGGATGCCGCTGATCGTGTGGGCTTACCCACGCGGCGCGGCCATCGACGCGAAGGGCGGCAAGGATTCCTTCTACGCGGTCGATTACGCCGCGCGCACCGCCAGCGAGCTGGGCGCCGACATGGTCAAGGTCAATTTCCCGCACCCGGAGAAGCAGTCCGGCGTGCCCGACGCCTATCTCAGCGGGTTCTCCTCCCAGCAGGCCATCGACGCCGTAGTCAAATCGGCCAACCGCTCGCTGCTGCTGGTGTCGGGCGGGGAACGGGCCGGGGACGAGGCAATGCTGGACAAGGCACGGCAGTCGATGGAAGCCGGGGCCACCGGCCTGATCTTCGGCCGCAACGTCTGGCAGCGCGAGCATGACGAATCGCTCCGCTTCGCAACGCGGCTCAAGGAGATCCTCGCCAAGTACCCGGATCGGTGAAGATGGGCCTACGGACCGTAGATGGCTTCGACCTCGCTGGCGTACTTGGCGAGAACGTAGCTCCTGCGGACCTTCTGGAGC
>JASHOI010000780.1 GCA_030041195.1 Streptosporangiaceae bacterium
TGCCACGCCGCGTCCGCCAGCGCGCTGACCGTGCTGGTCCGGGCCCCGCGGATCGCGGGTACGAGCGTCGCGATCAGCGCCACCGCCAGAGCGACGGCCACCACGTAGCCGGCGATCGCCGGGCTGAACGCGGGCGCGCCCGGCGTGCCGACCAGGGCGGCGCCGGGGCTCGCGACCAGCGGGGCGGCCAGCCACCCGATCGCCAGACCGGCGGCCCCGGCGATGAAGGCCAGAACCAGGTTCTCCGCCAGCAGCACGACCGTGACCGTTTCCGGTGAGCCGCCAACCGCCTTGAGAAGTCCGACCCGGCGGGTGCGCTCGGTCATCCGGCCGCCGGCCAGCACGGCCACGCACGCGACCGCGAGCAGGCCGATGAGCCACGAAGCGGGCGAGAGCACGGACTGCTCGTCCTGGACCAGCAGGCCGGACCCGGTCTGGATCGCCTGCCACGGGATCAGGCCGGGCGTGTTGGCTGCCGCGCCGCTGTACCTGGCCGCGAAGACGGTGGCCGTGGCCGGGTGCTGGAGCTTCAGGTTGAGGAAGTAGGACAGCGGCGCCTGAGCGGAGCCGAGCGCACGGGCATCCGGCTCGGTGGCCCAGGCGAACCCGATGTCGTTGGGCGACACCCGCCCCGGCAGGTCAAGGACGCAGCCGCCGCCGGGGTTGTAGCACAGGTTCGGGTACGGCAGGTCGGCGGCGCTAACCGCGATCCCGACCACCAGGAACGGCCGGCCGTTGAGCGTGACCCGGTCGCCCACGCTCACCCCGAGCGCCTGGGCGAACGTGCGCTCGAGCACGACGCCGCCGCCGCGGACCCAGGTGCCCGCCGTCACCTCCGGCTGGTCGAGCGACGCCGGGGCCTGGGACCGTCCTTCGACTTCCACGTCCGCGGTCAGGCCGTGAGCCCGGACGACCGCCGAGGCGACCGGGTAGGGCCCGCTGTGGCCGGTGACCCCTGGTGCCTGCGTCAGCGTCCTGACCTGGGCCGCGACCCCCTGCTTGCCCGCGACCGGCCCGCCAAGCTGGGCGACCACGTCCGGCCCCTTGGTCGCGGCCCTGGTCTGCAGGTATGGCTGGTTGGTGACGCCGCGCAGCACCAGCCCCAGCGTGAGCGTGGCGGTGGCCGCGGTGATCACCAGCACCAGCAGCGCGGCCGGGCCCGGCCGGTACCGCAGGTCCCGGCCGACCAGGCGTGCGATGAGCCGTACCCTGCCCATGACGTCAGGCCGTTTCGGACTGCAGGATCGGGCAGATGGGCCGACGGGCGCCGACCCGGGCCGGGATCGCGGCGAGCAGGGCGATGGCGAGCAGGGTGCCGAGGACCGCGGCGCCCAGCCACCCGGCCGACGGCACGCTCGTCGCCCTCGCCCCGTCGCCGTTCGCGGCCACGAACAGCAAGATGCCCAGCGGAATGCCGAGCAGAGCGCCCGGCACAGCGGGAATGAGCTGCGCGGCCGCGATCCCGGCGGTGACCTGCTGTGGCGTCGAACCGAGCGCGCGGGCCAGCGCCGAGGCGCGCCGGGCGTCCAGCACGGTGGCCCAGGCCGCGCAGATCGCGTTCAGGACCGCGAGCGCGATCAGCACGACCGTGAGCAGCGTCAGCATCTGCTCGTCCCGGTCGAACACCGGATTGCCCAGCCCGCCGGCCACCCCGGCGGTGTGCAGGTGGACGGAGGCGTGGAAGGTCAGCACGGCGACGATTCCGGTGGCGGTGACCGCGACGGTGGCTGCGCTCAGCACCGCGCGGCGCGGCCTGCGGCCGATGAGCCGAATCCCGAGCAGCAGCGGCACCGGCAGCCGGCGCGATAGGCGGATCAGCGTGCCGTGGCGGCGCGGCAGCCGGGCGGTGTCGGCCAGCGCGCTGACCGTGCTGGTCCGGGCGCCGCGGATGGCGGGCACCAGCGTCGAGGCCAGCGCCACGACCAGGGCCACGGCGACTACCTCGGCCGCTATTGGCAGGGTCAGTGACGGCGCGCCGGCGCTGCCTATCAGGGCGGCGCCGGGGCTGGCGAGCAGCGGGGCGGTAAGCCACCCGATCACCAGCCCGGCCACGGCGGCGATCAGGGCCAAGGCCAGGTTCTCGGCCAGCAGCACGACCGCGACCGTACCCGGGGTGGCGCCGACCGCCTTGAGCAGCCCGACCCGCCGGATCCGTTCGGCCATCCGCCCCCCGGCCAGCACGGCCACGCTGGCGATCGCCAGCAGCCCGGCCAGCCACGCGCCCGGCGACAGCACCTGCTGCTCGTCTTGCACCAGCAGGGCCGACCCGGCCTGCAGCTGCTGCCACGGGATCAGGGTCGGCACGTTGGCCGACGGGTTGTTGCCGTACTTGCTGGCGAAGGCCGGGGCCGTGGCCGGGTTGGCGAGTTTCAGGTTGAGGAAGTACGACAGCGGCGCGGCCGCCGAGCCGAGCGCGCGGGCATCGGGTTCGGTGATCCAGGCGAACCCGTTATTGGCGTTCGCCGGAACCGCGTTGTCCCGCAGGTCATAGACGCAGTTGCCGCCGGGCGAGGCACACAGGTTGGGGTAGGGCTGGCCCGCGGCCGTGACCGCGGTCCCCACCACCTGGTAGGACCGTCCGTCCAGCGTGACCCGGTCGCCGACACCGGCCCCCAGCGCCTCGGCGAACGTGCGTTCCAGCACGATGCCGCCGGGCCGCACCCAGGTGCCCGCGGTCACGTACGGCTGCTCGATCGAGGCCGGCGCCTGGGACCGGCCCTCGACCTCGACCGGCGCGACAATGCCGCGGTAGCGCAGCGCAACGGACGCGACCGGATAGGGTCCGCTGTAGCCGGTGACCCCAGGCGCGTGGGTCAGCGTGCTGATCTGAGCCGCGATCTGAGCCCGCGTAGCCGGAGCAATTTGCGGCGGCCCACTGCCGGCCCCAGGCGCCGAGACGTTGAACCCGCGGACCATGGCCGCCACATCTGGCCCGTTGGTCGCGGCCCGGGTCCGCAGGTACGGCTGGTTGGTGACCCCGTGCAGGACCAGCCCCAGGGTGAGCGTGGCGGTGGCGGCGGTGATCGCCAGCACGAGCAGCGTCGCTGGGCCGGGCCGTCGGCGCAGGTCCCGGATGACCAGACGGCCGGTAAGTCTGATCTTGCCCATGGTCCTCAGCCCTCTTACTCACTCAGCTCGGCAAGGGCGCCGAGGTTCCCGGCGCTGCCGCCGGTGAGCCTGGTCTCGTCCACGAACGCGCCGTCGCGCATGGAGATCAGCCGGTCGGCCGTGGCCGCGATGCGCGAGTCGTGCGTGACGATCACCAGCGTCTGCCCGGACGCGTGCAGATGCTCGAACAACCGCAGCACCTCCACCGTGGCCTGGCTGTCCAGGTTTCCGGTCGGCTCGTCCGCCAGCACCAGCTCCGGCTCGCTGACCAGGGCCCGGGCGATCGCCACCCGCTGGCGCTGGCCCCCGGACAGCGCCGACGGCAAGAACCTCGCCCGGTCGGCCAGTCCCACCCGGTCCAGCAGGTCCAGTGCCCGGCGCCGGGCCGAACGGGCCGACCGCCCGGCCAGCAGCGCCGGCAACTCCACGTTCTCGGCCGCCGTCAGCTCATCCATCAGGTGAAAGGCCTGGAACACGAACCCGATCTTGTCCCGGCGCAGCCGGGCCAGGGCCCGCTCGCCGAGCCGGTCGATGCGCCGCCCGGCCAGCCACAGCTCGCCGCCCGACGGCCGGTCCAGCCCGCCCAGCAAATGCAGCAGCGTCGACTTGCCGCAGCCGCTCGGCCCCATCACCGCGACGGTCTCACCGCTGGCAACCGTGAGGTCGACCTCGTCGACCGCCCGCACCAGCCCCTCACCCTTGCCGTACTCCTTGCGCAGCCCGCGGGCCCGCAGCACCGATGTGCCGGCGTCGTTCATCTCCGGTCCTTCCGGGGTGTCCAGTTACGCTCGCAGGCCTCCAGCCAGTGCAGGTCTGCCTGCAGGCGAAGCACGATGCCTTCGAGCAGCAGCCCAGCGGCCGAGCCGTCCGGCTCGGCCATTTCCGCACGCTGGGCGTCGCGCAACCGCCGCAGCAGCTCGCGCCGCTGCGCGTCGACGATCGTCAGCGGGTCGGCCAGACCGGCCGCCGCCGCCGCGATCAGCTTGAGATGAAATTCCGTCAGGTCCGGCCGCGGCCAGCTGACCTCGGCCAGCCACGCGGCGACACGTTGCTGCCCCTCGGCGGTCAGCGCGTAGACCTTGCGGTCGGGGCGGTCCGGCAGGCCCGCCGATTGCTCGGACGTTGCCAGGCCCGCCTTCTCCAGCCGGGTCAGCGTGACGTAGACCTGCCCGTCGTTCATCGTGTCGCCAAGCGGGCCCAGCGCCTGCCGCAGCCGTGCACGCAGCTCGTAACCGTGCGACGGCTCCTTGGCCAGCATCGCCAGCACCACTTCTTGCTGCACCTACGCACCTCCCTAACGGTTAAATAGTTAGCCGTTAGCCTGCGGCCTGTCAAGCAGTTAACGCCGCGCCCGACTCGCCGGATCGCGCGCCGACCGCGACGGGGAACTCCGCAACCTGGCCGTCTGGCGCCGCGCAGGCCCCAAAACCCCGCACCCGCCACCCAGCCACCCAGCCACCAGGCCACCGCGGCCTCATCGATGTACCGATGGGCCTGTTCTATGCGGCCGAAAGGTACATCGACGCGCGCCGAGGCCAGCGGCGGCGCCGGGCCGGCCGCGCCGAGGCCAGCGGCGGCGCCGGGC
>JASHOI010000102.1 GCA_030041195.1 Streptosporangiaceae bacterium
CGGCGGCCGGGATGACCAGCAGGCCGGCTTCGTCTTCCAGGCGGTCGTCGGCCAGCGGCTCTATATGCAGGCCCGCTCCGTCCGGGGTTATCTCGACCTCGCCCGGCACTAGGCCGAGGCTATCCCGCAGCGCCTTGGGTATAACCAATCTCCCTGCCTTGTCTATGGTCGAACGCATGCCATCAAGCTACCATCAACATGGCAGGTATCATGGAGCGCTGGGCTGCCGCTGCTTCCCTCCGGCCTTGGGGATACACCCGACCGGACGGGCCGTCCACGACTTGGCCTGGTGCCCGGCGCCAGGAGTTCGACCTGGGACGCGGCCGTTGAGAACCCGGCACTGCTGGCTAAGCCATCGACCGGTTCATGGAGCGCACTGGCGGCTGTGGCCCAATGGCCACCGGGTCGTGCGCCTGGCGTCCCGCCGTGACCTGGACGTGATCGCCCTGGCTGATGACCGGCTGCGCAGCGGATAGCCCTGCCTCGCCGACGTCTGCGCCGATGCCGTGGCAACCGACCCCGATAACCAGACGTAGCCGCCTTGGTGCAGACGAAATCTGGGCGGGCCCACGGGGACCGATCACGCTAGATGGGCATGTCGCCGCCATCAGAGCGGGGCAGTCGGCTGAAACAATAACCAGCAATGGACCAGAATCCGTGGTGGCAGCCGAAGGAAGCTGACCTTGGCTGGGATGAGCCGCTTCCTGACGTCATCACACTGGCTCCCGACTACGGCGCTGAGCTCCCGCTCTGGGGCCACGGCTTCGGCAACATCGCCTGGCAATACACCAAGTTCTCACCCGGGCTACTGGACCGGCTCGCCGCCTGGCAGCAGGAATTCGACGCCCACAGCCACTGGGACCGAGGCTGGGACTCGGATGAGATCAGGGACCGATGGGTCAGTCAGGCCGAGGACCTGGCCGCGGACGTGCGCACCGAGCTGGGCACGCGGGCCAGGCTCGTCGTGAAGCCGTGGGGAATGGGCTCATAGGCTTCGGGAACGTTCGTGGCGCGGCATGAGCGAGCATGCTGGACCGTATAAGTATGCGGGCCGCACGCCATCCGCCGCCGACGCTCGTGACAGCTGGATGTCCCGCGACACGCAAGTCGGCCCGTTGCCAGTCAATGCGGCCCGTTTGGTGGTTTTGTCACTAGAGTTGGCCCGTTCATGATCCTTTGGGCTGGGCGGGCGGATGACGGTTGCTGCTGCCGTGGCGGCGGACGCTGCAGGTGCGTGGTTCGGGCTTGAGTTCCAGGTGGCTGGCGGCGCCTGGCGCCGTGAGCCGCTGTCGTTGTGCCATGACGTCCGGTTCGAGGAAGTGCTGCCGGTCCGGCCGTTCCGGTTCGAGAAGGGCCTGCGGAACTTCGCAGGGTGGTGGTTTTTCGCCACTACCGGTGCCCATGTCGGGTTCGAGTCGTGGCTGGAGCGTGATCACCTAATGCTGATGGACTTTGACCTGGCGGTGCGCGCAGTGTCGTCGCAGCCGTTCTGGCTGCGCTGGCGCGATGGGGAGAAGCGGTTTCGCCGGCATGCGCCGGATTTCTTCGCCCGCAAGGCTGACGGCACCGGGCTGGTTGTCGATGTCCGCCCGGATGACCGGATTCCTGCCCGGGATGCGGAGACGTTCGCGGTGACGGCGACGGCGTGCGAGGCGGCGGGCTGGGACTACCGGCGGGCCGGGGATCTTGATCCGGTGCTGGTGGCGAACGTGCGGTGGCTGTCGCGTTACCGGCACCGGCGGTGCTTGCTGCCGGAGGTCGCCGCGGTGCTGCTGGAGGCTTTCGCCTGCGGGCGGGGCCTGTTCGAGGGGGCGGAAGTGGCCGGGGACCGGCTGCGGGTGCTGCCGGTGCTGTTCCACCTGATGTGGCAGCGGCAGCTGGCCGCCGACCTGACGGCACCGCTGGGCATGTCGACCGTCGTGCATGCGGGTGAGGCACGATGAACGGTGCTCGTCGGCGCAGGATCGGGATCGGCGACCGGATCCTGGCCGGGGGCATGCCGGCTGTTGTCATCGGCGTGACCGGGATGCGGATCCGGCTTGCTGACGAGCAGGGCACAGTGCGCACCGTCACAGCGGCCGAGCTGGCAGCCGACCCGCAGTTCGAGATCCCCTCGCCGGCTTGGCCGCACGGGCAGCGGCCGGAGATCGGCATGGAGGGCCTGCCCGCCGCCGTCGTGGAGGAAGCGTCGTGGTGGGAGGCGCACATTACCGAGGTCGTCTACGGGCTGCGGCCAGACGCCCCCGCAGGGACGCGCCCGAGGCCGCAGTACGACCCGGAACGCACCAGCTTGACCGAGCGGGAGTGGGCGAAGGCCGCCGAGCTGTCAGCGGCGGGACGGCCGGTCCCGGCCAGCACGGTCAAGCATCGCCGCCAGCGATGGGAAGCGCAGGGCCTGGCCGGCCTGGCCGACCGCCGGGCGGCCCGGCGGATGCGGCCTGCGGGCCGCGCCGACGAACGGGTCGTCGATGCGATGCGGAAGGCGATCGGGGAAGCCGCGAAGGCGTCTTCCCGGACCGCCGGCTTCGTGATCTGGCGGACAAGGGAGATCCTCGCCGAAGAGGACTACAGCGGTCCGGTGCCGTCAGAGCGGACGTTCTACCGGCTGTTCGGCACGCTGTCGCACGGCCGGCACGTGACGGGATCGGCATCGACACGCCGGTCGCTGGCGGGACGGCCGGAGGGCATGTTCGGATCCTTGCCAGCAGTCGCACCGGGCGAGATAGTGCAGATCGACTCCACGCCGCTGGACGTGCTGGTGCTGCTGGATGACGGCGTTCCCGGCCGCGTCGAGCTGACCGGCATGATCGACGTGGCTACCCGGGTTGTCCCCGCTGCGGTGCTGCGCCCGACAACCCGGTCGGCCGATGCGAGTGCGCTGCTGGCCCGGTCCCTGACGCCCGAGCCGGTGCGGCCGGGATGGCCGGAGGCGCTGAAGATGGCGTACTCGGTGCTCCCATATGAACGCCTGCTCGCGATTGACGAGCGGCTGGAGCAGGCTGCCGCGCGGCCGGTGATCGTCCCGGACACGATCGTGATCGACCACGGCAGTGTGTTCGTCTCGGCAGCGTTCCGGTCCGCGTGCCGGCATCTGGGCATCTCGATCCAGCCCGCCCACCTGGGCAGCGGCGCGGAGAAAGGGCACATCGAGCGCTACTTCGGGTCGGTGGCCTCGCTGTTCTGCCAGTTCGCCTCCGGCTATGCCGGCCGCAGCCCGGATCGCCGCGGCCGTCATGTCGAGGATCAGCCGCTGTGGTCGATGGGAGAGCTGCAAGAGCTGCTCGATGAGTGGCTTGTCGCGTTCTGGCTGAACCGGCCTCATGACGGGCTCCGCGATCCCGAGCACCCCGGGCGGGCGTTCACCCCGAACGAGAAGTACGCCGCCCTGGTCGAGGCCGCGGGCTACGTGCCCGTCGCGCTCGGCCCGGACGACTACATCGAGCTGCTGCCCGTCTCCTGGCGGGCGGTCAACGCCTACGGCATCAAGCTGGGACGCCGCAGCTACGACAGTGAGCAGCTGAACCCGCTGCGGCTGCAGCCATCCGGCGTCCGGGAAAAGAAGAACCTGTGGGAGGTCCGCCACGACCCCTACGACATCTCCCGCGTCCACGTCCGCAGCCCGGACGGCTGGATCACCGTGCTCTGGAAGCACCTGGCCCGGGCCCCGGTCCCGTTCGGCGAGCTCGCCTGGGACCACGCCCGCCGCAGCCTGGGCCGCGAAGCCACCGAGGAGCAGATAACCGGCGCCGTCGCCGCCCTGCTGCGCCGCGCTCACCACGGCCCTGAAGATCAGGAGAAACCGAAGATGAGCAAACGAGACCGGCGGGTCGCAGCCCGGACCAGGGCAGCCACGCCACCGCGGGCCGCTGCCTCAGGCACGCCGCCCGGCGACCCGGCAGGCGCCTGCGAACCCGGCCCACCCGGCGACAGCACGCCAGTAGCGGAGGTCATCCCGCTGGGGATCTTTGACCCGTTCCGGGAAGCGGACAAACGCTGGTGACCGCTGCCGACAGCGGGCAGGATCCCGGCGAGCAGCACCGGCAGCTCACCACGCTGGCCGGATGGCGCCGCTTCACCGGCGAGGTGCCCGCCGCGCCCGAACTTCTGGCCGGCGATGTCTGGGCATCCCTCGACGATGACAAGCGGCTGGCCTACGACGAAGACCGGCTCAGCCACCACTCCCGGCTCCTGGTGATCGAGACCCCGGTGATCCGCAAGGTCATCACCGAAGGACGGCGGCTTGCCTACCTGAACCGCAACGCCGTCTCCGGGCGCTGCGGGCTGATCTTGTCCGGGCCGGCCGGCACCGGGAAGACCACCGCGGTCACCCAGCTCGGCAAGATGACCGAGGTCATGCACCGCAAGCGGTATCCCCGCTGCGGCAGCGACATCCCGGTTGTCTACATCACCGCGCCGCCGGCCGCCACGGCCAAGATGATCGCGGCCGAGTTCGCCCGGTTCCTCGGCCTGCCAGTCACGCGCCGTTTCAACATCACCGACATCGTGGAGGCGGTCTGCGGCGTCTGCCTCGACACCCGGACCTCCCTGGTCTGCGTCGATGAGATCCACAACCTGAACCTGGCCACCCGCAACGGCGCCGAGGTCTCCGACACGCTCAAGTACTTCTCCGAGCGCATCCCGGCCACCTTCGTCTACGCCGGGATCAGCATCGAGCGGGCCGGGCTGCTCTCCGGCCCCCGCGGCGAGCAGATCGCCGGGCGGTTCGCCATGATCCGCACCGGTCCGTTCGCCCGCAACAGCCAGTGGACCGGCCTGATCGCCGCCCTCGAGCAGAGCCTGCGGCTGCACCGGCACGCCGCTGGCACCCTCACCGGGATGGACCGCTACCTGCACCAGCGGACCGGCGGCATGATCGGCAGCCTGCTCCGGCTGATCCGCAGCGCCGCCATCCAGGCCATCCTCGACGGCACCGAACGCATCGCCCGCACCACCCTCGAATCCATCGATGTCGACATGGCCGCCAGCACCGCCAGCCAGAAAACCGGCAGCGCCAGGTGACCACCAGCCAGCTGGCCCCGCTGCCGATCCGCCCCCCGCCCCAGCCCGGCGAGACAACAGAGTCCTACGCCCGGCGGCTCGCCCGCGCCAACCACCTCAAACCCAGCTACCTGCGCTCGGTCCTGTCCGGCCCGCCGCACCGGCTCGGAGCGGCGATACGCCCATCACAACTTGCCGCCCTGTCCGGACGCTCTCTCCGCGCACTGGAACACGCACTCGCCGACCTCGCCACCCAGCCCGAGCCACGCCAAGCTGCCCGGCGGCACCAGCCGGCGCAAGACAACCCCGGGCTCTTCACTGCGATCCGCCGCGACGCCGCCACCTGCCAGATGTCCATCCGCGCACTCGCGGCCCGATACCACGTCGGCCGCCGCACCATCCGCCGGGCCCTCACCCACGCCGGCCTGCCACCGCTTAAACGGCCACCCGCACGGCGAGCGCGCGTGGGGATCTCAGCACGACCGCTGATCCGCACCTGGCTCCTCACCAGCCCACAGCTCACGCCAACACAGATCTGGGAACGCCTCCTCGACGAGCACGACGCCGACATCTCCTACGCCACCGTCCGCCACTACCGCCGCACCATGACATCCAGGGCCAGATTCAATGACAGCCCGAGACCAAAAACCCACAGTAGCCAGGCTCACCGCCCAGCCGGCGCTGACAGCCAAACAGGCCCGCCCAGCTCAGGGCGCACCCACCGGGCGGATTTATTTGTCACGGGACACTGGAACGTAAACCGACCACGCTCCGCAAGGCAACTGCGCAGGTGACACAGGTTTCGGCACCCACATCGGCTGGCAGCCCCCGCGCTCGCCGCGCTTGCAGATTCCTGCAAGGTTCCGGCCCGGCCGGCGACGGGTTCCTGACCGCCGCACGCGAAAGCCGCCGAGCGCGACGCGGGGAAGCGGATGACCGCCGCGCCGTACCGCTAAGAGTCAGGCAGTTCGCGCTTGAGGCGGGCAAGCTCCTCGTCCACGTCGAAGCCGGAGGGAGTGGCGGTCGGCGGGAGCCCGGTGGGCTGTTGCCGGGGCGCGTCGAGGGAAGGACGGGCGCGGTGCTTCTCAGGCTGCTGCAGGTGCCGCTGACCGCGCTCCTCGTGGCGCTCGCGGGCGCGCTTGTACTGCTGCCATCCCTTGAACGCGGCGAAGAGCGCAACGGCGATCAGCAGGCCAACGCCAACCAGGTACAGAATGTGCACCAGCGAGGAGATCACAAAGAAGACGATCACGACAGCGACGGCAATCGCGAGTACCTTGAGCCAGCGCATCGGCGGCCGCCTCCTCTCACCCGGCCCAGCCCGGACGGACGATGCATTTCCTCCGAACTTACCTCCTCCAGGCACTGGCCGGTCCTGCCGAGAGAGACGTGGCGGGGCCGGAGGCCCTTGTGGCTGCCGAAACGTATGCCACCAGGCGATACTTGCTTGTCTGTGCTTCCTCCCAGCGGCAGATGCGGGCGTCCGCGTTGATGAAATCCCGCTGCACCGAGCGTGCTCAGCCAGAAGCCTGGGCGGGTCGGGTGCCGCCAGCCGTCCTGCCTGCTTCCCGATGCCCGTCGGGCCTGCACGTCGTGCGCGCAGATTCCCCTTATTGTCCGGCAGCCTGGTGTGTTTGGTGTGTCTGGCGGTACAGCGGAGCTGTAAGTGCCCAGGGAGATCACAGGCCGAGCATCACTGGCGTGCCCGGGATGTCACCGGCGATCAGCGCCGCCAGCGGTGTGGCGATGTCACGGGGTGAGAACAGGTCGGTTCCGCCGTATCCGGCGATGTCTTCGTGCCGCCACCATCGCATCCCGCTGATGTGCTCGGCGGCGAGTTCGTCATCGGACAGCGCGCCGCGGGGATCAAAGCGCGTGGTGCGGACGAGGAAGTAGTCGTTGACCACCCCGTCGTAGCGGTCCGCATGGCCGGGAGCGGCGACCTCCTGGTGCCAGACGTGAGGCGGGCCGGCGTCGATGACAAGTCCCGTCTCCTCGTGCAGTTCCCGGCGCAGTGCCGCCAGCGGCAGTTCACCGGGCTCGATGCCGCCGCCGGGGGCCGCCCATACGACCGTTGAGCCCATTGGTACAGCTGGATGGGGGAAGCTGAAGCGGCACAGCAGGACACGGTCATCATCAGCCAGGATGACCGCCCGGACGGCACGTCTTAGCCTCGCCGTGGCAGGCGTCTCGTTCATGTGCAGATGATCAGGGCGCCATCCCTCGGGCCGCAAGCCGGTCATGGTCACTTGTATTCGGCGTTCCGCGCGCGTCCGCAGGCATTGCCGGCGGCACGAGCGCCAGTACCTGATCCAGCGGGATCTCCCGCTGGATGTGCGACAGAACAGTTGCTGCATCCAGCTCGTTCACAGGGACAAACTCTGACAGGCCGCCGTGGCATCCGGTGCGGGCTGTAGTCACTGAGCGCGGCAGATGCGCGCGTTGTCAGACCGGCGTAGTTTGTTGCCAGCGGAGAAGGAGCACCTGCGCGTGACCAGCGAGTCCCTGTTGATCGGTGCCGCAATCCTCATGGCCGCGTTTGGAGTGCTGGTCACTGTGCTCGAGCGCATTAGGCATCCGCCAGCGACCCCCGTCGTCACGTTCACTGGCATCGCAGGTGTGTACCTGGGGCTGTGTGCCCTCGTGGAGCACATGCCCTGGTTGTATCTGCCCTGCTGGATTTTGCTGTTGGGCGCCACGGCGAGTCAGTTTCGTTCTTTCCGGCGGTCGGATCGCAACGATGACGACCCAGCAAGCGGCGCTGCCTAGCATGGAGCCAGCCTTGCCGGTCGATCCGCGCAGAAGCGGGCGTCATGCTGCGAGGATTGTCCGATGGAAGATGCTGATGTTGCCTCCCGCGGCGCCGCCGCGGGCCAGGTCTTCGACCGGCCTCTTGGCCTCCTGAACGGCTGGACGACGCACATATCTTCTATGCGCTAAGCCACACCAGACACGACTTCATGATGGTCGCCGTCTTTCTGCCCGGCTGGCACTGGGAGGTGGAGTTCATGGCTGACGGATCTGTTGAAGTCGAGCGCCATGAGCCGGTTGCTGGCGTCCAGAGCGACCCGAAGCTTGCTCGAGCACTGTTCGCTGACACTGATCCTGCCTGGCGCTCAGCGGCATGTGAGTGCGACTCATTGCCAGAGCATTCACGCCAGGCCAGGGTCAGAAAGTGTGTAACGGTAGCTCGTAGGTCTCAGCAGGTCCGTGCTGAGATGCCACGGATCATCTAGGCGTTGGACACCCTCTGACAGCAATGGAGATCCGTCTTGGTCTGTCTTGACCTCGATGTTGCTGAGTAGGAATAGAACGGAGTGCTCGCAATTCAGGGCGTGGCGAACTTCGTTAGGCGTAAGAATCACTACATTGCCATCTGTTACAGTGCCTTTGACCTCGACATGGCGAACCTCTGTGCCAGATCGGCAGATCAAGTCGTACCCGAGATAATGGGTATGGACGTCTTCCGCCTCCCAGCCGATTTCGTGGTAGTGATTCATTGCACCCTTCATGGCATAAGCGTCCACGGCGATTCGCAAGCTAGCGGAGACTTGAAATCCTTGTCCACCATGGCTCTGAAGGGCTTCCGTTGCCGCATTCGAGGCGGCTTCATCCACCTCTGGTGAGGCTGTCGGGTCCCAGCCTTCGGGAACGCCGACCAAGACTCCGCCTTGAACACTGAGGCCAGGATCTCCGGCAAGCCAGAACATTGCCCTGTTGTGCGGGTGTTCACCACGGGACTCGATTACTATGTCGCTGGTGCCCTTGCGGACTCGCCAGCCGCCTTTAACGCGCTCGGTATATCCTAGGATATGTACAGTCTCGGCAACTCGTCGGATCTCGTAATTGTTCGTTGGCGGCCCGTCTAGCCTGCGACGCACTACGCTGAGCGGCTGTTTGTGTTTGATCATCCCTAGAACCCTTACGCTCCGCTAATGGCTGAACTATAGCCCAGAGGCCGTTAGCTCAAGACGACATTGGTTGGCCCTGCAGCTTCCTAGCCAACCGTGCTTTCTGGCATGGCGATAACGATCCACTCTTCGAACCTGCGGGTGGCTGCGTCCGGTTCTGGCGGACAGGGCGCCACTACGGCA
This sequence comes from Streptosporangiaceae bacterium, assembly GCA_030041195.1. The sequence continues at coordinate 9,093 of JASHOI010000102.1, forward strand.
TGAGCGGATGTTCTGCCTGGCACGACAGAAGTCTCGCTCCCACTCGACCTGCGCAGCTCGGATGTTCTACTTAACGTGCAGGAGAGATTGCATCAGTGTCGAGCTCAAGAAGCTGCGAAAGCGTGAGCGATGGATCGGCCATAGAATTCTCTGACGATGAGATAATGACACCTGCCGATTCCCAAACCGATTCAAACAGTGACAGGTAAAGACCGATACGGAAGTTGTTCTTGGTAAATCGCCCGTTGTCGTGCTCAGTTACGTAGAGAAGCGAGTTGTCGTAGATTCCAAAATCCAGAGAATCTTGCCGCACACCATTTTGCCTCGCAATCGCGCGAAAGTCGTCCTTAAGCACGACCCGCGCGTTCGCTCCGGATGTCAGTCGATAGAAGGTGAGTAGGCGCTGAACATTCGGGCTTGTAAGCAGGCTCGCATCGTCAAGAATAAGAAGCGCACGAACACTAGTCAGCGTCTTGTTGCCGAGCATCCTGAGTGTGAGATCGAAGAAGTATCTCCATCCTGTAGTGGTAAAGACACGGCCCGGTCCCGTTATCGGCCAGGTATGGCGGAAGACGCGTTCAGGACTATCTACTCTGAAAGCGCCCTCGATGTCCTCCGGTGATTGAAACTCATCTGAAGGAACAACGAGGTCTTGCTGTTCCGCCGCCTGTCTGATCTTATCTTCCAGTTGTATAAATTCGCTCATAAAATACTTAAGGTAGCGATCATACTTGCCATAAGCGCTGTTGGCCACTTGACGAGTGTGTACTAGGATGTTGTGCAGGCGCAGAGTCGCTTCATCATCAGCACGCCAAATTACAGACTGCTCGCGTCTAATCGCAAGTATTCTTCGCGCATCGAGGCTTAGCTCAAGAACAATTGCGGTTATGAATACGAGGAGGCCTATAATCGCAGAGTCGGCGGCGCTGAATGCGGGAGAACATGTCCGGTATTCTAGTACCGGAATAGAAGATTTGACACCGAGGCGCGTTCCGATGGTCACACTGCAGGTTTCAGGAACGGCAGAGTTTAGCAATAGTCCGGTGATCGCTGCGAGTGCGGCATTTACGATCAGCATAATGACGGGTGTCGGCGTCCAGCCGACCGGATTCGAACGCCTTGTTAGGAGTTGCACGAAAGCCCTTATCGACAACCTCGACCGACAGATCCAACAAAGAGGTCCACGTACTCTATCGCAGAACGTCTAGTCATTCGGGCAGTTCGGCGCCTATTTGGTAAATATGGCCCAGTGGATTCTTACGGAGGGCACTCATCTGACCGAACACATGGATCGTTGGGCTGAGTCCTCGCCGCCGCCCGTTAGGCGAGGCTAAGGAACCGACCAGCCGCATGGCCAGTCGATCGCCTGGTCGTATACGGCGACCACGTCCTCGGGTTGGCCAAGCATGCCCTTGTTGTACAGCGTGTGCTTGCGCGGCGCCAACGCTCGGTCGTCCTGGTCCGTGCGCGTCTGGTGGTCACTCGGTGTAAGCACCAGCGCGCCCATGTGCTCCGTCAGCTTGGCTGCTCCGATCATGCATGTAGGCACAACTGCCCAGGGCCGAGCTCATGGCGGCATGTGCGGACGTTCGAGAGACTAGCCGATGCCTGTCGCAACCTCGCTAACTGGGCTGCGAGCATGGGGACAGACCTTTCGTGCCGTGCTGCAGGCTAAGAGAAATCCTGTTCCGCCTCTTCCCGAAGTGCTCTTTCCCGATTTTGTTCTAGCGACTGCATCATTTCGCGTGCCCAATGCTTAACACCTTCCGGCTCAGTCGCAGACGAAACCCAGTTCAGCAACTGCGCGATCTGACCCGCGAACTGGTCTGACTCGTTTCCCCTCCAGGAGCCGCTCCAGAACTGGCCCGCTAGTGGGCCGGAAACCTGGCTGTCACTTCCGAAGCGGTTGAGCAGGTAGCGCGTGACGGGCGTCGGCTCATCGCCTCCGGCGGCTGCTACGCCTGCTACGAGTCGAGCTCGCTTAAGATCGTGGCGGGACCGCCTACGACGCGGCGGATGACAGCTTCGTTCAGCACGGCCCAGAAGCTCGGGGGATCCTCGCCGGTCAATCGCTCCTGCCGGGCAAGCCGCACCGCGGCCTTCCGGCTCGATCGTGTCCTCGTCACCAGCGCCAGGTGCAGCGCGCATGAATGCCCGGTAGTAGTCGGCGGTCTGCAGCAGCCCGGGACGAGTTCGGCGGCGTAGTCATGGATCACGGATGCCTCGGCTTCCAGACTGAGGTAGACCTCGAACCATTCGGGCACGGCGTCGCTGTAGGTGCGCCACCAGCCGCGCTCGCGGGCCTGGCGGGCGAGGGTGAGCATGACCTCGCGCTCGTCGCCTTGGACGTCGTAGAGGTCCAAGAGCCTCCGCAGGTCGACGGGCCGGATGCGCCGGTCGCCGGTTCCTCGCCGCCGTCATGGGTGATAGCCCTGTCGTCGCCGACGCCCTTGCCTGCGTCTCCGAACTGGCGACCAACTCCATCGTCCACAGCAACTCTGGCCGACCCGGAGGATTCTTCACCGTTCATGTGTGCCAGTCCTCAGACGTACTGCGGGTCGAGGTCCAGGACGAGGGTGGCCGCTGGGAACCTGGATTCGATCATGACGAACAGAACGGACGTGGCTTAGCCATCATCGGCGCACTGTCTCGCGACTGGGCTGTCTCCATGGACGAGACAGGCTCGCGGACAGTCTGGTTCGAGTTCAACTACCCTTGACCAAACCGGGCCCAAAAACACCAATCGCCAGGTCAGGCCGATCTGCTCCAGCGCGGACGCCTGCATTCCTGCCCCCGGTTCCGGACCCGGCTCAGGCGTCGATCGCCGTCTCGTCGGCGCCGGGCGGGGTCATGGCGACGTCAGGTATTCGAACTCTTGGAATGCCTGGCCGCATGGGTTGCCCGGCGGCTGATGTCCGCGGCGTAGGCGGCCCTTGTCACCTGCGGCGAAGCGCTGCCAGGTGACGGCGACACCCGTGTGCATGCCGAGGAGCCCGACTCGGGGGAGGGCGTCGGCTGAGCAGGCGCGCTGCCGGGGTCAGGCCGCGGGTACTCGCCGGGAAGGGGTGAACGTGACCGGCATCGACTCGATGCCGCTGATGAAGTTCGAGGCGCGGCGGGGCAGCGGCCCCGGCGTGGCCAGGGCAAGGTCGCGCAACCGTGCGAACAGCCGCTCGAACATGACCCGCAGCTCCAGCCGGGCCAGCTGATTGCCGAGGCAGAAGTGCGCGCCGAAGCCGAACGCCAGGTGCGGATTGGGCTCCCGTCCCGCGTCGAACGCCTCGGGCCGGTCGAAGACCGTCTGGTCCCGGTTGGCCGCTGGATAGACCAGCATCACCTCCGCGCCTTCCGGGATCCGGGTGCCGTGCAGCTCGAGCGGCCGAGTTGTGGTGCGGACCATGTCCTTGATCGGGCTCACCCAGCGCAGCATCTCCTCCACGGCCACCGGCAGCAGGCCCGGGTCGGCGCGCAGCCGGTCGAGCTGCCGCGGGCGCTCCAGCAGCGCCAGCATGCCGCCGGACAGAACGTGCCGGGTGGTCTCGTCGCCGCCGATGAGGATCAGCAGCGACTCGTGGACGAGCGAGTCGTGGTCGAGCCGGTCGCCGTCGATCTCGGCGTGCACGAGCGCGCCGACCAGGTCGCCATCGGCCCCGGTGCGGCGCCGGTCGGCGAACACCGTTCCCATGTACGCCTCGTACTCGGTGAAGGCCTGCGCCGCCGCCTGCATCCGGTCCGGGTCGGGCGAGCCCTGCGACCTGAGCATGTCCTCCGACCAGCGCAGCAGGTCCGGCCGGTCCGCGCGGTCCACGCCCAGCAGGTCGCCGATCATGTTGAGCGGCAGCGGCGCGGCGATCTCCTGGACGAAGTCGCACTCTCCCCGTTCGGATACCGCGTCGATCACGTCGTCGCACACGGCTCGCACGTGGTCTTCCATGGCCTTCACCCGGCGCGGGGTGAAACCCGCGCTGACCAGCTTGCGCCGCCGGACGTGCTCGGGCGCGTCGAAGTCGATCATCATTGGCAGCGGCGGGAACTTGGGCCGGATGCCGCCGGCGTTCGAGAACACCGCGGGGTCGGTGCCGGCCGCCTTCACGTCGGCGTAGCGGGTCAGCGCCCACAGGTCGTTGACCTCGTCGTGGTAGACGGGCGCGTGCTCGCGCATCCACGCGTACGCGCCGAACGGGTCGGAGCCGAAAAACTCGCCGCTCATCAGGTCGATGCCGGGCCCGGCCGGCGGCAGCGTCACGTTCCTGCCCCGGCGCCGAGCACCTGGCGCGCCCACGGGTAGTCGGCCTTGCCGGACGGCGAGCGCACGACCGACGGCACGACCTCGATCCGCGCGGGCACCTTGTATCCGGCGATCGTCGCCCGGCAGTGCGCCCTTAGTTCCTCCTCACCCGCTGACACGCCGGGCCGGAGCGCGACCACGGCGGCCACCCGCTCACCGAACCGCCCGTCCGGCACCCCGGCCACCACCGCGTCCAGCACCGCTGGGTGCCCCTTGAGCGCCTGCTCGACCTCCTCGGGGAACACCTTCTCGCCGCCGGTATTGATGCAGGTGGAACCCCGGCCGAGGACGACGATCGACCCGTCGCCGGTGACCCTGGCCAGGTCGCCGAGCAGCGCGTACCTGACCCCGTCCAGGACCGGGAACGTGGCGAGGGTGGCGGGCTCGTCGCCGTAATAGCCCAGCGGCACGTGACCCGACTTGGCCAGCCGCCCGGTCCCGCCCGGCGGCACCGGCCGCAGCGACTCGTCGAGGACATGCACGTTCCCCGCGTGCGCCAGCCGCGGCTGGCCGCCGGAATCCCGGCTGAGCTCGCCGTCGGTGCCGGTCTCCGAGGCGCCGAACCGGTCGGTGATGTACACGTTGGGCAGCAAGGCCTGCAGCTGCTCGCGGACCGGCGCCGACAGCAGGGCGCCTCCGGAGCCCAGAGCCCACAGCGAGGACAGGTCGTACTCGCCCGGCCGCGCCGCCAGTTCGTCGGCGATCGGCCGGGCCATCGCGTCGCCGACCACCTGCAGCACCATCGCCCGCTCGGCCCCGACCTGCCGCAGCGCCGCCGCTGCGTCGAACTTCCGGGACAGCACCACCGTCGCGCCGAGCAGGAACGCGGAGAACAGCGTGTAGGTCCCGGCGCCGTGCATCATCGGCGCGGTGATGACGTAACCGGCCGCGGGAACCTCGGCAGCGGCCGCGACGATCTCGTCCACGCTCTGCCGCGGCGGGCCGTAGTGGTTGCCGCCGGCCAGCGCGGCGAAGAAGAAGTCCTCGTGCCGCCACAGCACGCCCTTCGGCAGCCCGGTTGTTCCGCCGGTATAGATGATCAGCTTGTCGTCGCCGCTGCGCCCGTTGCCGGGCCGGTGCGCCGGGGCGGCCGCGACCGCCGGGGCGTAGTCAGCGACCGTGACCGGGTCAGGAAACCGCGGCGCCGGCTGAGCCGGATCGCGCCCGGTGATCAGCACGTGCCGCAGGGTTGGGCAGGACCCCGCGGCGGCCGCCGCCAGCCCGGCGTGCTCGGCGTCGACCACGAGCGCCGCCAGCCTGGCGCCGCCGAGCAACCGCGCCAGCTCGTGCCCGGTGTACCGGTAGTTGATGTTGACCGGGATGGCCCGTGCGACCATGCAGCCGAGCAGCGCCTCGATGTACGCGACGGAGTTGAGCAGGTACAGCCCGACCGGTTCGTCCGGCGCCACGCCCGCCCCGGCCAGGTGCCAAGCCACCTGGTTGCTGCGCGCGGTGAGCTCGGGATAGCTCAGCCGGTCCCCGTCACACACCAGCGCGCACCGGTCCGGCAGCGCCGCGCCGACGGCCGCCACCAGGTCGGCGACGTTCAGGTCCATCTTCATGGTGATCCCTGTCCTGCCGACAGCGCGATCGACTTGATCTCCAGGTACTCCTCGAACCCGGCCAGGCCCATCTCGCGACCGGTGCCGGACTGCTTGTAGCCACCGAAAGGCACGTCCGGCGAGTACCACACGCCGCCGTTGATGCCGATCGTGCCGGCCCGGATGCGGGAGGCGACGGCCCGCGCCCGCGCGAGATCGGCGCCGAAGACCGCGCCGGACAGGCCGTACGGGGAATCGTTGGCGACCGCGACCGCGTGGTCGTCGCCGTCGTGCGCCAGCACGACCAGGACCGGGCCGAAGATCTCCTCGCGGGCCGCGCGCGCCGCGTTGCCCAGGCCGGCGATCACCGTCGGCTCGATCCAGTAGCCCGTCCGGCGCCCGGCGGGACGGCCGCCGCCGCAGGCGAAGCTGCCGCCTTCCGCGGACGCCGAGCGGAGGTAGGCTTCGACCCGTTCACGCTGCACGGCGGAGATCACCGGACCGCAGACGGTCGCCGCGTCGGCCGGGTCGCCGACCGTCACCGCGCGCATGGCCTGCACGCTGGCGGCGATCGCGTCGTCGTATGTGGCGCGCGGCACGATCAGCCGCGTCGTCAGCGCACAGCCCTGGCCCGCGTGCACGCACACGCTGAACGCGGTGAGCGCGGCGGCGGCCGCCACGTCGTAGTCGTCCAGGACCACGGCCGCGGACTTGCCGCCGAGCTCCAGGAAGACGTTCTTCAGCGTGGGCGCGGCGGCGGCCATCACGCGCCTGCCGGTCGCGGTCGAGCCGGTGAACGAGATCATGTCGACCCGCGGGTCGGCGGTCAGCATCTCAGCCACGCCGGGCCCGCTGGCGGTGAGCACGTTGACCACGCCGGGCGGGATGTCGGTTTGCGTGGCGACCAGCCGGCCGAGCTCGGCGCCGGTCCAGGGCGTCTGCGGCGCCGGCTTGAGCACGACCGTGCAGCCGGCCGCCAGCGCCGGCCCGAGCTTGGCCAGGTTGATCTGGTTCGGGAAGTTCCACGGCGTGATCGCGGCGACCACGCCGGCCGGCTCCCGGCAGATGCGCCGGGCGGTGCTGATCCCCAGCGGCGCGGCGAGGCCCAGGTCCTGCTCCCACTCGTAGCCCTCCAGCAGCGCGACCAGGTAGTCGAGGCTGTCGACCGGCATCCGCAGTTGCGGCCCGTCGGTCCACAGCCGGGGCACGCCGGCCTCGGCGATCGTGATCGCGCGCAGCGCCTCGAAGTCAGCGTCCAGCGCCGCCTTCAGCTGACGCAGGCAGCGGGCGCGCAGCGCCGGATCGGTGGCCCAGGCTGTTTCCTGGAACGCGCAATGGGCGGCCGCTATGGCCGCGTCCGCGTCGGTGGCGCCGGCGTCCGGGGCGTGGCCGATGATCTCGCCGGTCGCCGGGTTCTCGATCGGGAAGCAGGCCGCGTCGGCCGCGCCGCGCAGCTCGCCGGCGATCAGCAGCCGCGGCCTGGGGAGGCTGGCGGGCGAGACGGGTGCCGCGGGCGCCGCG
>JASHOI010000103.1 GCA_030041195.1 Streptosporangiaceae bacterium
GGCCGCCCAGTGCGACCTTGGGGGCAATGCGGGGCCGGCCGGGCACGCGGGGTGACCGGTGCCGGGCGGCCGGAGCGGCCGGGACCCTGCCTGTTTCCGGCGCCGCGGCGCGCCTGGCCGACTCGGCCGCGAGCGCGCCGGTGATCTTGGCCGTCAGATCCTCGGGCATCGGCGGCGGCTGGGCGCTGGCCAGCAACTGGGTGACCCCGCCGAGGTCCTTGCTCAGCGCGCTGCAGCGCTTGCACCCGGACAGGTGCGTGCTGATGTGAGAGGTCCGGCGCTGGTTCAGGTCACCCTGCCGGTACCTGGCCATGGTTTCCGCGCTGACATGCGGCCTCATGACGGGTTTTCACCCCCTTCCCGCGCAGGTAGGACGTCCCCGGGAGCCGATCGGTTCCCGGGCGGCCGCCACTGCGCGCCCGCGTGGCGGTTCGCGGGAGGCCGCCGCAGGTGCGCCAGCCGGGGCAGCAGCCGGGCCCGCCCCCTGGCGCAGCGGCTCTTCACCGTGCCCTGGGACACGCCGAGGATCTCGGCGGCGTCGGCCACCGGGTAGCCGAGCATGTCCACCAGGACCAGCGCCGCCTGCTGGTCGGGAGGGAGCGTCCGCAGCGCGGACATCACGTCCAGCGAGGTATCGCTGTCCGAGGACGGATCCGGCATGGCATGACCGACCGCGAGATTGTCCAGGGTGCGCTCGTCGGTGCCGCCGGCCGCCGGCCGCGCGGCCTTGCGCCGCAGCCGGTCGAGACAGGCGTTGACCACGATCCGGTGCAGCCACGTGGTCACCGCCGAGTCACCGCGGAAGCTGTCGGCCCGCCGGAACGCCGAGATCATCGCGTCCTGCAGCGCGTCCGCGGCCTCTTCCGGGTCGGACAGGGTACGCACGGCTACCGCCCAGAGCCGGTCACGGTGCCGCAGGAACAGCGTGCCGAAGGCCTCCGGGTCTCCGGCCACGTGCTTGCGGATCAGTTCCTCGTCGGACGGCTCCGCGGCGGGTGCCCACGGCTCCGCCTTGTGGTGTTCCGTAGCCGTCCCTCCCGTCGTCCCCCGCGTCCAGGGCTCAGCCGGTTCCGGTCACGACAACGTTGTAGATCGACCCCTGGTACTTGTTCGGGTGCCCGGACATCGGCGCCAGCTTGGTGAACCAGATCAGAACATACTGCCCGCTGGCCGAGCTGTTGACGGTGAACGTGACGGTACCGCTCACATCGTTCTGCTGGGCCACGGTCGTCATGCTGTTCGCGATCCCCTGCGAGAGGGCCACATCGGACTGGGTGCCCTGCGGGGGGTCCGGGTTGGACGGATTGCCGATCTTGATCTGCACGTTCGCACCGGGAATCGACTCGAACGTCACCTTCACGGAGCTGAGCCGGACCGAATGACCCATGTTGAGCATCAGTCCGGAACCCTGCTGCAGGCCGCCGAATACCGGGTTGCTGTCGTACTGGTAGGTCTGCCAGGCGGTCGACGGGTTGTTGTCGATCGCCATGTTCGCGTCCGCCGGGTTGTCCTCAAACGCCGTCGCGCCGACCGGGGTAAGCGTGGCCGCGGGCGAAGATGTCTTCGGGCTCGTGCTGTGGTGCGCCGCCGCGGGCGGGGTCTTGCTGCCGCCGTGGTGCAGCGAGTGCAGCGCGAACACGGCGAGCCCGGCGGCGACGATGACCACCACCGCGACGATCGCGACGGCCCTCGACGTCGATGCGTCACCGCGCCGCCCCGCGGAGCCGCCCCGCGTCGCCGGGCGCGGTGGCCGCTGCCCGTCCGGGGGCCAGTACCCGCGGTCCGGGTCGTCCGGGTACAGGTACTGGTCTTCGCGCGGGTACTGGTCGTTCCTTGTGGCGTACGGGTCGTCGCGCGGGTACGGGTCTGACCGCTGGTACGGGTCGTCGCGCGGGTACGGGTCGTCTCGGGCCTGCCGCTGGCTCTGCCGGTGTGTGTCCGCGCGCGATCGTGACCGCGACGGCTGACGCGACGGCGGGCGCGGCGGCGGCGACGGGGGCAGTTGCGGGATCGGCACCGGCGGGATGGCCTCGACGAGCGCGGCGGAAAGCTGCTCTGGCGTGGTGAGCGCGAAGCCGTCTTCCCTGCTGCCGCCGAGCATCAGGGCCTGGCTGGCGATCTCGTCGAGCACGGCCGGCACGCCCGCCCGGACCTGGCGCGGGCTGCACGGAAGCCCGTCCTGGAGCGGCGCCGGCGGCAGCGTGGGGCAGTCCGGGCCTGGCCAGTGGCCGGTCAGCGTGGCGTACAGCAGCATGCCGAGCCTGCGGGTGTCGGCGGTCCCCGGGTCGTCAGCGCTGGCGCCGGTCAGCGCCGCGTCGATGCCCAGACCAGTGATCTTCACGCCACCGCCGGCGGTCCAGCGCAGCGAGTCCGGGGTCAGGCACAGGTGCGCCAGGCCGGCGGCGTGCGCCGCCGACATCGCCTCGGCGGCCTCGGCGATAATGCGCGCGCCGCGCGCCGCGTCAAGTGGCCCGCTCGCGAGCATGTCGTTCAGGGAGTCCCCGGCCGCCCACTCGGTAACGATGTACGCGTGGTCCCAGTCGTCCTCGACGTCGAACACCTGTGCGAACCGCGAGTCATTGAGCCGGCTCGCCGCGCGCGCGGCCGTCACCACCTCGCGGAGTCTCGGGAAGCCGGGCGCGAAGGTGAGCACGGTGACCGCTCGGGCCAGCGTCTCGTCGATGGCTTTCCATGCAGCCCAGCCCGCAGCCGCGGCGACACGGTCCTCAAGCCGGTACCGGCCGCCGAGCCGCGTCCCCGGCTCAGAGGTAAAGGTACTCACATGCCTGTGACGAGCGGAGCGGCTCCCGAGCCTCCCTCCTAGCCCCGTAGGTGATGAACCGAGACAAGACAATCATGCTGTACAACATGCTAGGCCGCAGACCGCCCCCCGACAGTCCCCGCGCAACCTACCATCGCAAACCGTTACCACCAAGAGATGTGCCGGGTACCGTGCGCACCCGCCCCACCGCCCACTCCCGGCCATCGCGGGCGATATCTGCGCTGGTCAGCGCAGCCGTGCCCGGACGGTCGCGGTCAGGTCGTTGAGCTCGGCCACGCCGAAGGCCTTGGCGAACATGACGTAGAGCAGCATCGCGCCGGCGCCCCCGAGCGCCACCGTGCACAGGGCGGCGATTCTGCCACCGGGGATCACCGCGCCGATCATGACCGATACGGCGATGGCGAAGATCGCGCCCGGGATCGCCGCCGCGTGCATCCGCACCAGCCCGCGGCCGATCACCCGGCCGTCGAGGCCGCCGATCCGCCTGCTGAGCACCTGCCACGCCGCGAGCGACCCGACCAGGTTGGCGACGCCGAAACCCGCGCCCAGGCCCGCCACCACGTGCTGCGGCGGCAAGACGGCCAGCGCGATCAGGTTGGCGGCGATGTTGATCACCATCGTGACGCAGCCGATGAGGGCGGGCGTGCGGCTGTCGTGCATCGCGTAGAACACCCGGAGCAGCAGCTGGAACAGCATGTAGGGCAGCAGCCCGAGCGAGAACACCGCGAAGATCTCGCCGAGGTACCTGGCGCTGGCGACCGACGTGCTGCCGTACCCGAACACCCCCTCGGCGAGCGGCGCCCCGAGCACGGCCAGGATCAGCGCCGCGGGAACCACGATCACCGCGGCGAGCCGGGTGGCGGTGGAGAAGTCGCTGGCGACGAGCCGGTACTTACGCTCGGCCGCGTGCGCGCTCATCCTCGGCAGCAGCGCGGTGATCACCGAGATGCCGACGATCGCGTACGGCAGCTGGAACAGCGTGTACGCGTTGCTGTAGGCGGCAAACCCGGCGCCGGCGGCCTGCTGGGACACCCGGGAGCCGGCGATGTTCGAGACCCGCGTCGTGAACAGGAACGCGACCTGCGTGGTCAGCACGTAGCCGAACATCCAGCCGCTCATCCGGCCGATCTCGGAAACCTCATGGCGCCTGAAGTCGCGCCGGGGGCGCCACCGGAACCCGACCCGCCGCAGCGACGGGATCAGCGCGGCGGTCTGCAGCACGATGCCGAGCGTCGTGCCGATGCCCAGCAGGATGATCTCGGCGTTCGAGATGTTCTGCGGGGTACGGTTCAGCCCGGCTATCGCCATGAACGCGCCGCCGACCACGATCACGACGATGTTGTTGATCACCGGTGTCCACATCGGGGCAGCGAAGCTGCCCCGGGCGTTCAGGATCGCCCCGGCAAGCGAACTGACGCCGTAGAAGAAAATCTGCGGGATGAAGAAATAGGCGAAGATCTCCGTCAGGTGGTATGCGGCGGCGTTGCCGATCCCGGTCGCGTACACGGCGGTGATCGGCGCGGCGGCGAGCGTCGCGACCAGCGTGATGCCGCCCAGCGCCATCACGCCGAGCGTAAATATCCGCTGGTCGTAGGCCTCGCCCTTGTCGAGGTCCCGCTTGGCGGCGTTGACCAGCAGCGGCACGACGACGCTGGTGAGAATCCCGCCGAGGGCGAGGTTGTAGACGATGTTGGGCAGCGTGTTGGCGAGGTTGTAGGCGTCGCCCAGGTAGTGCGTGCCGATCGCGTAGATCAGCACGGCGTTGCGCACGAACCCGGTGACCCGGGAGGCCAGGGTGCCGACAGCCATCGTGCCGCTGGAGCGCAGCAGGCTGGCGTTCCCCGCACCGCCCGGCACGGCGCCCGAGGAGTCATCGGCGGCGCCGGCCGCGCCGGGGGCTGGGGCCTGCTCGGCGCCCGCCTGCCCGGCAACGTCGGCCTGCGGATGCCCGGCATGCCCGGCGTGCGCGGCGTTCCCGGCGTGCGGGGGCGCGGCGTGCACGTGCGCGCCAGCGTGCTGGGGTGCGGCGGCGTGCCGCGGCCCGCTCATCCCCGGTTCCGGAAAGCCGTCGCCTGGTGCGTACCCGGTGCCTGGGGCAAGCCCGTCGTCAGCGGTCGGCCGGGCCTGGTGTCCAGGCGTAGTCATCTGTCGTACCCTCCGCAGGCTCGTGCGCGCTGGCCTGGTTGCCGGCCCGGTCTGTCGTGTGGCCGCTGGCGTGACGGCCGGCGCCGTCGCTGGGGTGGCCGACGGTGAAGCCGTCAGGCACGACGTTATCGGCTTCTTCCTGCTCGGCACGCCAACCCGGCCAACCGGCGGCATCCTGCGGCCCCGGCGCGCCGCTGCTCTGTGGCTCGTGCTCGGGGTCCCCCGGCCCGGCTTCGCCGTCGCCGCGGTCATCGCCGGCCGGGTCCTGGCGCCGCGCCCGGCGGGCGCGCCTGACGCCGCGAGTGGCCGCGGTGAGCACGAACACGCCCAGTGCGGTTGCCATGATCACGAGCGCCAGCGTGCCGTAGTGCGTGGCCTGGACGGTCATGGTGGTCGGCGCCGAGAACGGCACGCCCTGCGGGGTGAGCAGCTGGAACCTGAGCGTGGTCGAACCCACCGTGGTCGCCGCCACCGCGACCTTCACGATGTCCTGCTGCCCGGGCGGGACCGTCACCACGCGTGGCGGCCCGCGGACGGTTATCCCCCCGCCGGGATCGGCCTGCAGCTTGACGTTCACGGCATAGTTCAGCCCGTTGGAGATCGACACCGGCACGGTGCCCTTCAGCCCGCCGAGCGTGACCCTCCGCGCGGCCACGACCGTCAGCTTGTGTTCCTGACGGGCGAGGTAATCCGAGATCTGGGTGGCGAGCGCGGCGCCCTGCCGGGCGGCGCTGCCGCCGCCCCGCCAGGCCGAGGACTCGACAGCGGCCGCCGCGTTCTTGAGCTCCGCGCTCGGGTTCTGCTCCACGCTCCGCAGCAGGGTTGCCTGCTGGTCCACTTGGCGTGCCTGGTCGAGCAGGGCCCGGCTCAGCTGGGCCTTGCTGTGCGTCCTCGGGGGCAGCCGGGTGACCTGTCCCGACGGATCCTTGACCGCGGCCAGGTTGCTGAGGCTGACCGGGTGCAGCCACGGCGCGCTGACGGTCTCCGAGAGCAGGTCGCTGGCCAGCCCGGCCGGGGGATCCCAGCGGCGGGGCGGGGCGACAACGACCGACCGGCCGATGCTGGGCTGCTCGGCCGCGATCATCGCGGTCTCGGCGAGGTACCGCTGCTCGACGGCGAACGCCGTTGCCTTGGAGTCCGACGGCGAGTTCGCGGTGCCGATGATCTGGGTGATCGTGTCGTCGGAAAGCAGCACGGTCAGGGGGGAGCGGGCGCCGTCGCGGGCGGTCGTCTGCGCGCTCGGGGTGTAATCCTGCGGCGGCGACGGCGGCATCGTCGAGCTGTCCAGCACGACCGTATTGATCCCGTTCGCGGCGAGGTTTTTCAGCACCGCGAGATTCGCGATTCCGTCGGCCGGCCACGCCAGCCCGCTCAGGTCGGTGCTGTCCGTCGCGCCCGAGCCGGTGAAGTCGCGGCCCAGGAGGCTGCTGGCCACGGTGCGGCCCTCGGCGAAGGCGTCGGCAAGCTCGGCGGTCATGCCGGACCGGGTCAGCGCCGCCACGTCGGCGTCCGCGTACGGCGTGACGAACACCGGCTGCCCGGCGGTCGCGGACTTCAGCTGGGCGAGCCAGGACACGGCGTTCTGGCTGGCGGGCTTCGCCGTGCCGCCGCACCCTTCGTCGCCGACCGTGTAGGGCTTGGTCATGGTGCTCACGTTGGCGAGCAGCGCCGGGTCGATGGCCCAGGTCAGGTGGGCGCTGGCGGAGTATTTGCTGCCCGCCTGCAGCAGCTCGCGCAGTCGCCCGCCGCTGCCGAGGCTGGCCGCCAGGCCGTTGTTCAGCAGGCCGGAGCAGACGGTCTGCCGCGGCTGGTCGATCAGCGGCCAGATCCAGGCGATGGCCTCAGTGTCGGGTTGCAGCGACTTGTTCGTCGGCCAGAACGGCAGGAAGGTCCGGCTCACGGCCAGCGGGGCCAGGCTGGCGTCCTCGGCCTGAGCGGCGAGCGGGTAGACGCCGAAGTCGCTCATCGGCACGTCGTTCACCGCCAGCGAGGCCGACCAGGAGACCGTGGCATGCGGGGCCAGCGGCTTGGTCAGCGTGGTGACCGCGCCGGCCACGGGCTCGTCCGCCGGGAACGTGCCGTCGGCGTACTCCTGCAGCGCATTCCTGCTGCCGAACGGGGTACTCGAGGAGCGAAGCTGGACCGACAGGTCCGGCATGGCCGCGGCGGAGGTGTTGGTCATGGTCCCGGAGACCTTCACGGTCTGGCCCGGCATGGCGTAGCTGGGGCTTACCGAGGTGATCGCGATGGAGACGGGCGGCGCCCCGGCCGGCTGCGCCGCAGCGGCGGTTGCCGCGCTGCCGGGCAGTGCAAGCCCGGCCAGGGCCAGCGCCGGGACGGCGATGGCCGTGACAGCGCAACCAGTCAGCAGCGGGCGTGGCATGGCGGAAATGCTATTGCGGACGACCGAGCGAGGTAGGCCAGGTCGTGCGGACTGTTCGGCATCGTCTCCCCGCTATCTTCATCCGCGCTTCCCGGGTTTCCCAAAGCTTACGCTCAGGATTTACGCTCAATGGCCGTGCCGGATTCCTCGCCCCTGAGCCCGCAGCAGCGCAGAGCTGCGGCGCGCCTGCTCGCCACCGCCTGGCCGTCAGCCGATGAGCTGGGAAACCTTTTCACCAGCCACCGCCATGAGCTCGCGCTTGTCGGCGGACCGGTCAGGGACGTCTTTCTCGGCCGAAATCCCGGCGACCTGGACCTGACAACGGACGCCACGCCGGCCCGCATCCTGGAAATCATCAAGGGCTGGGCCGACCAGGTTTGGACGATCGGGATCGAATTCGGCACCGTCGGCATGCGCAAGGGCAGCGAGGTCTTCGAGATCACGACTTACCGGAGCGAGCAGTACCCGCACCGGTCGCGCAAACCCAGCGTGGAGTACGGCAAGTCGCTCACCGACGACCTGTCCCGGCGTGATTTCACGGTCAACGCGATGGCCGCGCGGCTGCCCTCCCACGAGCTCGTCGATCCGTTCGGCGGGATGGCGGACCTGAGGCACAGGGTGCTGCGCACCCCCGGCCCGCCGGACGTCTCGTTCAGCGACGACCCGCTGCGGATCCTGCGCGCGGCCAGGTTCGCCTCACAGCTGGGCTTCACGGTGGCCGCCGAGACGCGAGCGGCGATGACCGAACTGGCGCCGCGGCTGTCGATCGTTTCGGAAGAGCGGATCTCGGCGGAGCTCTCCAAGCTGCTGCTGTCCACGCTGCCCGGCGGGCCGCGCCGCGGCATCGCGCTGCTCGTGGACGCCGGCGTGGCCGACCAGGTGCTGCCCGAGGTGTCGAAACTGCGCCTGGAGCCCGATGAGCACTTCCGGCACAAGGACGTATACCTGCACTCGCTGACCGTGCTCGATCAGGCCATCGAGCTGGAGGACCGGTACCAGCTGGGACCGGACCTGGTGCTGCGGCTGGCCGCGCTGCTGCACGACATCGGGAAGCCGAAGACCCGCACCCGGCTGCCCGGAGGCAAGGTGGCGTTTCATCACCACGATGTCGTGGGCGCCAAGATGGCCAGGGCCCGGCTGACCGCCCTGCGCTTCCCGAAGGACGTCGTGACCGACGTGTCCCGCCTGGTCGAGCTGCACCTGAGGTTTCACGGGTACGGCACCGGCGACTGGACGGACTCGGCGGTGCGCCGCTATGTCAGGGACGCCGGCCCGCTGCTGACCAGACTGCACGCGCTGACCAGAGCGGACTGCACCACCCGTAACGCCGCCAAGGCACAGCGGCTGGCCCGTGCCTACGACAGCCTCGAGGAGCGAATCGCGGTGCTGGCCGAGCGCGAGGAACTGGCGAGCATCCGCCCCGACCTGGACGGCAACGAGATCATGCGGATCCTCGGCATCTCGCCCGGGCCGCTGGTCGGCAGGGCCTACGCGCACCTGCTCGAGCTGCGGCTGGAACACGGCCCGCTCGGCGCCGAGCGCGCCACTCAGGAGCTGCTTGACTGGGCCGCGGCCGAAGGACTCGACGTCCCCGGCTCGCCGCCGGCGTCGGGCTGACGGGTGAGGAGCCAGTACCCGGCAGCCGCGACCGCGTACCCGGCCGCGACCACCCCGATGACCACGGGTGATCTGCCCGTGCGGGGCATGAAGGCGACGCTGATCAGCGCCCCTGCCGCGATCGTGACGTTGAACATCACGTCGTAGAACGCGAACATCCGCCCGCGGTAGGCGTCGTCCACGTCCTCCTGCAGGATCGTGGTCGCGCAGATCGCCACACCCTGCCCGGCCAGATACCAGAAGAACCCGAAAGCCACGAACGCGATCTCGTTGAAGGTCTCGCCCAGCGCGGCGGTCACCACCGCGGAGATCACCAGCATCAGCGTGATGATGGTTGGCTTGGCCAGCCGCCGGGCGGTCGGCGGTACAACCAGCGCGGCGCAGAAGTAGCCGATCCCCGAGACCGACGCCAGCACGATGTAGTGACCCTCGGCCACCGGGGCGCTGGACGGGTAGAAGTAGTTCCGGTACAGCAGGATCGACATCACGAACAAGATCCCGTACAGGAACTTGCTGGCGCCGGTGGCGCCGAGCGCGGTCGCCGGGCCACGCCGCATGGCGGCGTAGCGCGCTCCGGCCGCCAGATCGCGCGCGACCGACGCGAGATCGCTGAACAGCCGGCCCGGCGCCGCACCGGGATCGTGCACCGGGCCGAGCAGATCCCGGCGCATGGTCGTGGCGATCAAGCTGGCCGCGACGTAGCAGCCGCCCGCGACCAGCATCGTGATCGCCGCGCCGCGCTCGGTGTCGCCGGTTGCCGCGTTCAGGCCCCCGGCGACGAGGCCCCCGATCAGGGCCATGACGCCGCCCGCGGTCGGTGACACCGAGTTGGCCATCACCAGCTTGTCCGGGGGGACCGTATGCGGCAGCGCCGCCGACAGCGACGCCAGGAAGAACCGGTTCACGCCCAGCACCAGCAGGTAGGCGGCGTAAAGCGGTACCGATCTGTTGCCGGAGGCCATCAGCGCCGCGGTCAGCACCACGAAGCCGGAGCGCAGCAGCGCCGACAGGACCAGGATCTGGCGGCGTGACCAGCGGTCGATGAACACCCCGGCGAACGGGCCGATCAGCGAGTACGGCAGGTACAGCACGGTGAATGCCACCGCCGCGGCCGCCGGGCTCGTGAACGTCGCCGCGTTGAAGAACACGTACGTGCCGATCGCGGCGGTGACGATGCCGTCGCCGGTCTGTGAGACCAGCCGGGTCGCGAACAGCCGCCGGAAGTTCTGCTCGGCCAGCACGATGCGCAGGTCGGAGACGAAGTCCGACCGGGTTACCCAGCGCAGCGGGTTCGCTCGGCTGCGCCCGGTACCGCGATCCGCCTGCTGGGGCACGCCCTCAGCCTACGGTGCAGGCACACTCGGGCGATACCACAGCCTGCGGTCAGCGCTCGACCTCGCCGCGGATGAACTTGTCCACCAGGTCTCGCGCCACGTCGTCGCCGTACTGCTCGGGCGGCGACTTCATGAAGTACGACGCCGCGGACAGGATCGGCCCGCCGATCCCCCGGTCGCGGGCGATCTTCGCGGCCCGGATCGCATCGATGATCACGCCGGCCGAGTTCGGCGAGTCCCAGACCTCGAGCCGGTACTCCAGGTTCAGCGGAACATCGCCG
Organism: Streptosporangiaceae bacterium; assembly: GCA_030041195.1. The sequence continues at coordinate 10,543 of JASHOI010000103.1, forward strand.
AAGGCCTTGCCCTCCAGCCGGACGAACGCCAGCTTCTTGTCGTCGAGCCACGGCACGTGGTCGGAGGGTCCGATGTGCACGGCGGCCCGCTCCATCTCGTGCGGGATCTGCGACGTCACCGACTGCGTCTTCGAGATCTTCTTGGACTGGAGCCTGCTGCGCTCCAGCATGTTCATGAAGTCCATGTTGCCGCCGACGTTGAGCTGGTACGTGCGCAGCAGCTCCACCCCGCGGTCCTCGAACAGCTTCGCCAGCACCCGGTGCGTGATCGTGGCGCCCACCTGGGACTTGATGTCGTCGCCGATGATCGGCACCCCGGCTTCGGTGAACTTGGCCGCCCACGCCGGGTCGGAGGCGATGAACACCGGCAGCGCGTTGACGAACGCCACGCCCGCGTCGAGCGCGCACTGCGCGTAGTAGCGGTCCGCCTCTTCCGAGCCGACCGGCAGGTAAGACACCAGCACGTCCGCCCCGCAGTCCCTGAGCGCCTGCGCCACGTCGACGGGCCGCTCGTCCGACTCGTCGATGACCTGCAGGTAGTACTCGCCCAGCCCGTCCAGGGTGGGCCCGCGCTGCACCATGACGCCGGTCGGCGGGACGTCACAGATCTTGATCGTGTTGTTCTCGCTCGCCACGATGGCCTCGGCGATGTCGCGCCCGACCTTCTTGGCGTCCACGTCAAACGCGGCGACGAATTCCACGTCCCGCACGTGATAGGGCCCGAACTGTACGTGCATCAGGCCAGGCACCCGGCTGCCTGAGTCGGCATCCTTGTAGTACTCCACGCCCTGGACGAGGGAACTGGCACAGTTCCCGACTCCAACGATGGCTACCCGTACCGAACCCATTCGGATTGCTCCTTATCTGCATGCCATGCGGGTGGCAGCGTCGTGCCGCGTCAGCCGGCGGTTGCCGCCTGATCTGCGTTAGATGTGATCTCTGGGGTGCCGTCCCGGCTCCCGGTCAGACTGTCGTTCCGAGGCGATTAGTTCGTTGAGCCAGCGCACTTCCCTTTCCACTGACTCAAGGCCGTGCCGCTGCAGTTCAAGCGTGTAACTGTCCAGCCGCTCCCTGGTCCGCGACATCGCCGCGCGGAAGCTGTCCACGCGCTCCTCGAGCCTGCTGCGCCTGCCCTCCAGGATCCGCATCCTGACGTCGGCGCGGGTAAGGCCGAAGAACGCGAAATGAACTCCGAACCCGTCGTCTTCCCATGCTGCCGGGCCCGCCTCACCGAGCAGGTACTGCAGCCGTTCCTTGCCGTCGGCGGTCAGCCGGTAAACGATCTTCGACTTGCGCCCGGCCAGTGGCTTGGCGGTGGGCCCCTGCGGGGCCTCCTCGGCGATCAGGCCCTGCCGGAGCAGGTCCTTGAGGCAGGGATACAGCGACCCGTACCCGAAGGCGCGGAACGCGCCGAGCACGGAATTGAGCCGCTTGCGCAGCTCGTAACCGTGCATGGGTGTCTCGTGCAGCAGCCCAAGCACGGCAAGCTCGAGTACGCCTGACCGCTGGCTGGTCATCAGCGCCCCCCCTCGCTCGCTCGCCTCCATGCGCTCAACCCGCGCTGGCCGGCTGTCTCCGCCGCGTCTAGGCTGCACCTTTAGGCCGCACCCTGGCGTGGCGTCGAACCGCCTTCAGTGTCTCAGGCCGATGTATCGGCCCGATACATCGGTAAGATATGCGGTGCCGCGCGACGGCGCAACTCAGCCTGTTCGTGCCCCCGCTGGGGCCGGCCGCTCAATCCTGGCCGGACCTGCCGCTCTGGCCTGCCCGGACCGGCCGCAGGCGAGCCCGGGACTCGGCGCAGCCGCGGTTCCGTCGTAACCTGTCGGGCATGAGGCGTTCGGTCGTGGACTACGCGCTCGCGCGGCGGGCCACGTTGGCGTCCGTGTTCTCAGGGCACACGACGCTGACCGACGTCTGCGATGCGCACCCGTATTTGTTGCGGGCCGCGAAGTTCCATGGCGAGGCGACCGACCGGGCGTGCCCGATCTGCAGGAAAGCCAAGCTCACGCACGTGACGTACGTGTATGGAGACGAGCTTGGCCGCTACGAGGGGCGCGTGAAGCAGGCCCCGGAGTTGGCGGAAATGGCTGCGGAATACGCGGAGTTCCAGGTTTACGTCGTCGAGGTCTGTCAGAGTTGTGCCTGGAATCACCTTGCGTCGTCCTACGTCCTCGGCACAGGCGAACCGCAGACCCGGCGCAGTCGGCGCGCCCGTGCCGGTGACTGAGCGCGCGCCAGCAGGATTCACGGCCTGATTCTGCGGCCACGCGGGACGGCCTAGGTGTGACTCACGATATGTGCCGGGACACGAGGTACCACCGGGTACCTTGAGGCTCGCGGCGGACCGCTAACGCTTGCGACCCCCCCAACCCGACCAGTGAGGACGAGTGAGTAACCCAGATTCGCCCGGGCCGTATTGGCAGGAGCCCGCCGGCGGGGATCCCTATCGCGACCAGCGCTACAGTCGCGGGGCCGGCAATGGCCGCCGCAGCGGCGCCCCCCGGCCGCCCGCCGGCAACGGCGGGAATGGCTACGCCGTTCCCGGCCGGGCGCGGGCCAGCAGCTCGCAGACCGAGGCGGACCTGAGGGCCCGACTCGGCCTGGGCAACGGCGCACCGAGTTCCGCCGGCGGCCGCACCGGTAATCCCCCCAGGGGCCGTTACGCCACGCCACCCGGCGGGCCGGACGGCCAGGGCCGGTCTTACGACCGCGGTCCGCGGTCCGGCGCTGCCCCGCGGGGCAACGGCGGGCGCTCGGCGTCCGGTCCGGGCGGCCAGGGTGGCCGGCCGGCCGGTGGCTCGCAGACCGAGGCGGACCTGAGGGCCAGGCTTGGTCTGGGCAGCGGCCGGTCCGCCCCGCGTACCGGCAACGGCTAC
>JASHOI010000781.1 GCA_030041195.1 Streptosporangiaceae bacterium
GGCTGGCCTGCGGGTCGCCGGCGGGGTAGGTGACCGCGATCATCGCGGGCAGCCCGCGCGCGGTGTACCAGCGGCAGACCTCGGCGATCGCGTCGGCAGGCGGCATGCCGGGATCACCGGTCGCGAGCGCGCTGTTCGCCCGCCCGGTGAAGCCGCCGGCCGCGCGCAGCAGCCAGCCCCCGAGCCTGGCCTCGTCCGGCGCCCGCCAGCCCCCGGCGGCAGCCTCCTCGAGATCACCAATCGAGATCGCAATCCCTGGCAAGCCGTCCACCTCGCTTTCCCCGGTCACAAACCCAGGTGTTCGTGCTTGAAGCTCAGCGGCTCGCGTTGCACGAGGAAGGTGCCGAGCAGCGCGAGTTCCGGGATCGTCACCACCGCGATGGCGTGCCGGGCCGGGACTGCCGGCGGGGCCGGCCCGAACGGGAATTCGACCTGGTCGAGACTGTAGCTTCCGGAGTAGGCGACCAGGCAGACCAGGTGCGAAGGCGGGATTGGCAGCAGGCCGAGCAGCTTGCGCAGGGCCCGGTCGCCGCGGCCGGTGAGCTTGGCGACGTCGACGAGCTGGACGCCGTCGAGCGACCCGCGGCCCGCTACCGCCTGCTTGGCCACGGGCAAGGCCGAGAAACATGGGCTGGCGTTCGTGCCCAGGACGTTGCGCCCGGCACCGCATGCTCCGGCTCCGGCGGCGGTGACGGCGATGGCCAGGACGAGGCCCAGCGGCCGGCGCGGGGCTCTCATTGGCCCACCGCCGGGCAGGTTCCGCCGTCGCCATCGGCAGGGTCGGCCGCTGCCGCGGCACCGGCCGGCATCGGCCGCGGGTGGCGCGCTCGGCCGACCCACGCCAGCCATGCCCACGCCCCCCATCCGACCACAAGAGCCAGCCAGAAGCTGACAAGCCGGTAGAGCAGCACGGCCACGACCGTGGACGGAGCGGCCCCGCCGTAGGCGACGAGCGCGATCGTGAGGCTGCCCTCCACCACGCCGAGGCCGCCAGGGGTGATCGGCAGATTGGCGGCCAGCTGCCCGGCGCCGTACGCGAGCAGCAGGCCCTTCCACGGCACCGCTGCGCCCACCGCCAGGAACGACAGGGCCAGGCAGCCGCAGTCCAGCAGCCAGTTGACCAGGGCCAGCCACAGGGCACCGGCCATCTGCCCGGGCGACAGGCGCACCACCGTCAGCCTGACGATGATCCGGTCGATGTGAGCAGCGAGCTCGCCCCGCGGCCAGCCGGTCACCCGCTGGAACAAGCGCAACGCCGCGGAGACCGTCCACACCAGCGCCCGCTTCTGGACGAAGACCATCCCCATGGCGACCGCCAGGACGAGGACGGTCACGATCACGCCGACCAGGTCGAGGCTTGCTCCCTCCGCTTCGGCGACGGAAAGGCCGGTGGCGGCCACCACGGTCAGCGTTATCGACTCGGCCACGAACGTCGCCACCACGGACCATCCGGCAAGGGCCTGGTCGGCTCCCCGGTGCCGGAACTGACGGAACGAGTAGACCGGGGCGATGACCGACCCGGCCGGAATCGAGTTGGTGATGGCGTTGGCGGCGAGCGTGATCGCGGCCATCGGGCCGACGGCCACGTTGGCCCCGCCGGCTCTCAGCATCTTCCGCTGCAGCAGGGCGAACGCCAGGAATGACCCGGCCTCCGCCGCCACCCCCAGCAGCAGCCATCCCCAGCGCAGATGGCCCAGCGCGGCGCTCGCCTCGGTGAGCTCACTGCTGTGGCCGGTGAGCTCGTAAAAGGCGAGCGCCGCGAGGCCCAGCCCGATGACGTACTTAGCGACCGGCCAGGCCCGGCGGACACGGGCCCGCCACGGTGTCCGCGATGTCATGCCGGTGCAGGCAATTCGGTGTCAGGAGTGGACGACGTCGGTGTGGTGGCAGAAGTGCACCCGCGCGGCGCCGGTGGACCGGATCCGCGCCAGCGAGTTCCGCCACGCCGCGAGGTCGGTGGCCTGGCCGTCCGGCAGGTCCGCGTCGGGCGGCCCCTGGTACAGCCGCGGCGTGTAGGCGGCGTCCCCGATCAGCACGTCGGGTGCTCCGTCGCCGGACCGGACCACCACGCACTGGTGGCCCACGGTGTGCCCGGGCGTCGCGATCACCGAGAGACCCGGCAGCACCTCGGCATCCCCGTCGATCAGCTCGAACCGGCCGTTCATGAAGCCGAACCAGTCGTAGAGCTCGCGCGCCTCGCGCTTGGCACGGCCCAGCTCGGCCCGCTGCACGTAGCAGGGGGCGTGCGGGAACACGGCGTTCTGGCCGCAGTGGTCGAAGTGCAGGTGCGTGTTGATCACGAGGCCGATGTCGCCCGGGGTCATGTCCAGCTCGGCGAGCGCGTCGGCGGCCGAGCGGTTGACCACACGCCAGTCGCTGAGCAGCTCGTCCGGGCCGCCGACGCCGGTGTCCACCAGCACGGCGCCGCCCGGGTGGGTGACAACGAAACCGTGTACCGGCCACTGCGTCCCGTCCACACCGCGGAGCTTCGCCAGCTGCAGCCGCTTGACCTCCAGCGCCATCGGCGACCGCCTCCCAGGCTTGTCACCCGCGCGCCGATCTGCCCGCGGGCACCTCATCGTCGCAGCATCGCGGTTCCGGGGTCCAATAGAGGCATGTGCACCGCGATCGTGAGCATCGACCCCGACGGCCCGGTGCTGCTTGCCGGGGTCCGCGACGAGCTTGCCGACCGGGCCTGGGAGCCCCCGGGCCGGCACTGGCCGGATCACCCCGGCCTGATCGGCGGGCGGGATCTGCTGGCCGGGGGGACGTGGCTCGCGGTGGCCCCAGCGGCGCAGCGGGTGGCCTGCGTGCTGAACGCGCGGGGCCGGATGGCGCCGGAAGCATCGCGGCGCACCCGGGGCGTGCTCCCGCTGCAGGCCGCCGAGCTCGGGAAGCTCGAGCGCGCCGGGCTCGCCGGCTTCGACCCGTTCCACCTGCTGAGCGCCGAGCCGGGGCGGGCCGTGCTGTGGAGCTGGGACGGCGCCGAGCTTGCCGAGCGCGAGCTGACGGCCGGCCTGCACATGGTGGTGAACAGCGGGCTTGACGGCGAACTGCGGGACGCGATGGATCATGAGCGGGCCCGCATCGCTCATTTCCTGCCGCGGCTCAGCGGCGCGCGGCGCCCAGATCCGCGGCCGGGTGATCCGGTCTCGCTGGCCTGGGGAGCCTGGCTGCCGCTGCTGGACGGCGACGGCCTCGCCCCCGACGACCCGCGGGCGCTGATCGTGCGGCGCGACCTCGGCGGCGGCCGGATCTGGGGGACCACGTCGATCTCGCTGGTCGCGCTGTCAGCGGGCGGTCTGCGGTACGACTTCACCCCCGCACCGGGTGACACCGCGGCCTGGCGGGAGGTTCCGGTTTAGGCCTTGCATCCGGCGGTGACGTCGCTGACCTCGCGGGCCCAGTAGCTGGGCAGTGCGCTGTACGGATCGGGCGACCCGGCCAGGTTGGTCACGAACAGATTGCCGGTCCTGCGGCGCTTGGACAGGCTGACCGCGCTGGCGAGATCCGGCGCGGGCGTCGCGTAGATCACGTCAGCGAACCTGGCCGCCCGGTAGTGCGCCGCCCACGACGGAACCTGCAGGCCGAGGTAGCTGGCGTAGCTGCCCTCGAACGCCACCACGACGTTCCCGGCCGACATGTACCCGCGGGCCGGGTACGCGCCGACGTTCAGCCAGATCACCGACTTCGGAATGGCCGTGCGGATGTATGCGGCCAGCGTTTTGTAATAGCCGAGCTCGCCGCTGCCGTTCGCGGTCAGGTCGAGGAACATGCCGTTGACCTTGTACCAGGCCCGGTAGTTTTTCGCGTCCGCCTCGACCTGGGCGGCCGGGCGCTGTCCGTACTCGGTCGACGAATAGCCGAGCACGGTGATGCCCGCCTTCTGCGCCTTCTTGACCAGCGACTGGAAATGCGGCACCGCGCTGGTGCCGGCGCCGGTGCCGGTCACGTTGAGGATCATGACGCCGGGCGCCGGCTTGCTGTCGATCGCCCGCGTCCAGAAGCTTGACGACCAGGGATAGGCCGGAACGAACGTGTGCCGGCAGGCGGCAGCGGTCGTCGATGTCGCGCCGGCCGCGGCGGGCACCGCGATCGCGGCGGCCGCCGCGAAGATCACCAACCCGGTGGCCAGCACATGCAGCTTCCGCACGCCAGCATCAACCCCCACCATTGCAGACCCAGATGCAACCGATGACACTCGGTGCACGCGGGAATCATCTCGCAACACGCCCTGGTCCGAGCGGAAATGAACTAACCGGCCACGCGATGACCCTGGCAGAAATTCAGGAGGCATGGGACACTGCGGTGGTCTAGGTGCCGGTTGAGGATGCATATGATCATGGCTCGGCCCGAGGAGAGTTCCGGTCTCGGCAACGGCGGTCGCGTGGTCCACATCGGCGCGCTGTCTGGCGGCGCGCCGCCCGGCACCGGGCCGACGGTGCCGCGCAGGCTTCTCGGTGCCCAGTTGCGGCGGCTGCGCGAGGAGCGGGGCATCACGCTCGAGGACGCCGGAGACGTGATCAGGGCGTCCGGCTCGAAGATGAGCCGGCTGGAGACCGGCCGGGTCGGGTTCAAGAGCCGGGACATCGCCGACCTGCTCACCTTTTACGAGATCACCGACGAGCAGCAGCGCGACGCGCTGCTGCAGCTCGCCCGCGGCGCCAGCTCGCACGGCTGGTGGCACGATTACTCCGACGTGATGCCCGCGTGGTTCGAGTCCTACGTCGGCCTGGAAGAGGCAGCGACGAGTATCCGGTCGTATGAGATCCAGTTCGTGCCCGGGCTGCTGCAGACCGAGGACTACGCCCGCGCGGTGACCCTGCTCGGCCACGGCGGCGCTCCGGCCGAGGAGATCGAGCAGCGGGTCGCGCTGCGGATGGCCCGCCAGGCGCTGCTGACCGGACCGAACCCGGCACACCTGTGGGCGGTGCTGGACGAGGCGGTGCTGCGCCGCCCCGCCGGGCGGCCCGGCGTGATGCGCCGTCAGCTGCAGCAGATCCTGCAGGCCGCCGAGCGCCCCAACGTGACCATCCAGGTCATCCCGTTCTCGGCCGGCTCCCACGCTGCCGCCGGAGGGCCGTTCAGCATCCTGCGGTTCGCCGAGCGTGACCTGCCGGACGTCGTCTATCTCGAGCAGCTCACCAGCGCCCTGTACCTGGACAAGCGCGAGACCGTCGATCACTACATGGAGGTGATGGAGCGGCTGTGCCTGCAGGCGACGCCGGCCGCCTCCACCCCCAAGATCATCAACGCGGTGCTCAGGGACGGCTGACCGGCGCAGGCGTTTCCTGGGTCACGCCTGCAGGCGCTCGAGGATCGTCGCGGTGGCCATCGCGCCGCCAGCGCACATCGTGATCAGCGCCGTGGACGCGTCCCGCCGCTCCATCTCGTGCAGCGCCGTCGTGATCAGGCGGGCGCCGGTGCTGCCGACCGGATGGCCGAGCGCGATCGCGCCGCCGTTGACGTTGACCCGCTCGGGATCGGGCTGGTGCACGCTCATCCAGGACAGCGCGACCGAAGCGAACGCCTCGTTCACCTCGAACAGGTCGATGTCGCCGAGCACCATGCCGCTGCGCTTGAGCACCCGCTCGGTGGCCGCGATCGGCCCGTCCAGGTGGTAGTAGGGCTCGGCGCCGACCAGGCACTGGGCGACGATCCGCGCCCGCGGGCGCAGGCCGAGCGTCCGGGCCCGGTCCGCGTCGAGCAGCAGCACCGCCGCGGCGCCGTCCGAAATCTGCGAAGAGGTGCCCGCCGTGTGCAGGCCGTCTTCGAGCACCGGCCGCAGCTTTGAGAGCGCGTCCAGGCTGGTCTCGCGCAGGCCCTGGTCCCGGTCGACGGCACGGGTCTGCCCGGTCGGCTGGTGGTCGGCGTCCAGGACCGGCGCGGTGACCGGAACCACCTCGCGGTCGAACCGCCCGTGCGCCCAGGCGAGCTGGGCCAGGCTCTGCGAGCGCAGGCCGAAGCGGTCAAGCTGGCCGCGATCAAGACCGCGCCGCTTCGCGATGCGTTCCGCCGCCAGGTACTGGTTCGGCAGGTCGATGTCCCATGAGGCCGGCCTGGGCGAGCCGGCCTCGGTGCCGACGTTGGCCCGCAGCGGCACCCGGCTCATCGCCTCAACGCCGCAGGCGATGCCCGCCTCGATGGCGTCGGCCGCGATCAGCCCGGCGACCAGGTGCGCGGCCTGCTGCGCCGACCCGCACTGGGCGTCGAGGGTCTGGCAGCCGGTCGCGTACGGCAGCCCCGCGTGCAGCCAGGCGGTGCGCGTGATGTTGTTCGACTGCTCGCCCGCCTGGGTCACGCAGCCGCCGACCACCTGCTCCACCTCGCCGGGCTCGATGCCCGCCCGGTCCACCAGCGCACGCTGCGCGCAGCCGAGGATCTCGGCCGCGTGCAGTCCGGCGAGCACCCCGCCGCGCTTGCCGATCGGGGTCCGGACCGCTTCCACGATCACCGCGTTGCCCACCGCCAGCTCCTCTGCGCTCGCTGATCTTCATGGTAGAACGTGTTGCCGAATCAGACCCGCGGGACATTCCGGAACGCCGCACCGCGTGATTCAATCAAACTAGAACACGTTTCAGTTGAGAGCGCTAGCCGGAGGCAGTCGTGGCTGAGCCCAACATCCCGCCGGGCTTCGACTTCACCGATCCTGACCTGTACTCACACCGCCTTCCGATGGATGAGTTCGCCGAACTCCGGCGCACCGCACCGGTCTGGTGGAACCCGAAGCCTCGGGGTGTGGGCGGATTCGATGACGAGGGCTACTGGGTGGTCACAAAGCACGCCGACGTGGTGGCGGTCTCCAGGGACAACGACAACTACTCCACCTGGGAGAACACCGCGATCATCCGGCACAAGGACAACGCCCCGCGGGAGTCGATCGAGGTGCAGCGGTTCGTCATGCTGAACATCGATCCGCCCCAGCACACAAAGCTGCGTGGCATTGTGTCCCGCGGCTTCACCCCGCGGGCCATCAACAGCCTCCGCGCGGCCCTGTCGCAGCGGGCCGAGCGGATCGTGGCCGGCGCGCTGGCCAAGGGCAGCGGCGACTTTGTCACCGACGTGGCCTGCGAGCTGCCGCTGCAGGCGATCGCGGAACTGATCGGCGTGCCACAGGATGACCGGCGCAAGGTCTTCGACTGGTCGAACGACATGGTGGGCTACGACGACCCCGAGTACGTCGGCGACCCGGCGGCCGCCGCGGCCGAGCTCGTCGGCTACGCGATGGGGATGGCCGAGGACCGGCGGCAGTGCCCAAGGGACGACATCGTCACCAAGCTCGTGAACGCCGAGGTCGACGGCGGGCAGCTGTCATCGGACGAGTTCGGCTTCTTCGTGATCCTGCTCGCGGTCGCGGGCAACGAGACCACCCGCAACGCGATCTCGCACGGGATGCTCGCCTTTTTCGACCACCCCGACCAGTGGGAGCTGTTCAAGGCCCGGCGCCCCGATACCGCGGCCGACGAGATCGTCCGCTGGGCCACCCCGGTGACGGTGTTCCAGCGCACCGCGCTCGCCGACACCACGCTGGGCGGACAGCAGATCAGGGCGGGCCAGCGGGTCGGCCTGTTCTACCGGTCGGCCAACTTCGACGAGGAGGTCTTCGACCACCCGGAGCGGTTCGACATCTCCCGCAACCCGAACCCGCACCTGGGCTTCGGCGGCAGCGGGGCGCACTTCTGCCTCGGCGCCAGCCTCGCCCGGCTGGAGATCGACCTCATCTTCACCGCGATCGCCGATCACATGCCGGGCATCCGGCTGGTCGGCGGGCCGAAACGGCTGCGCTCGGGCTGGCTGAACGGCATCAAGGAGCTCCCGGTCAGCTACTGCTGAGGCTCTGGCGTTCCGGGCGGGTCTTCGTCGGCCTCGTCATCCGCCGGCGGGGGGAAGCGGTTGCTGTACGAGGTCAGCTGGGCGGCGATGGCGATCTGGATGCCTCCGTGCGCTGCCCGCTCCCCATCCAGCCGCCCGCGGGCCCGGAACCCGCCACTCAGCCCGCCAGCGGGCTCATCGATGTACCAATGGGCTTGTTCTATGCGGCCCTTTGGTACATCGACGTGGCGACAGGTTGCTGGCATCAGGCCGTCGGCCCGGAAATCAAGGGCAGAACGGGCCGTGGCGCGCCGATGAGTTCCGTTGCCAGAGCCGGACGGGCGCTTCCTCTACCCGGGCATCGGCAGTGCCGGTTATCGCGTGGTCGCCTAGTGGGGTGGTTCGCGGAACGCCAGGCACACGGCGCGGGCCTGCTCCGACATGGCCTCGATGTCGGCGATGCCGTGCTCGTCGGCCGCGGTGCGGGCGAGCATGTCGAGGTGCTGGCCGTGGAGTTCGGCCAGCCTGGCCGCCTGCTGCCAGTCCTGGTAGGCGGCGTCCGCCTCGCGGACCTCTGCGGCGTAGCGTTCCAGCGCCTCGACCCTGGCGGCCAGGCTGGACTCGGCGAGCTGCGCCGCCCGGGCCTGGTCGGCGAGGCGCGCGGCGACGGCCGGGCCCACGACGACCCTGGTGAACTCGGCTCGCCGCGCGCGCAACCGGGCCTGCTCGCGCAAGGCCACGGCGATGTCCCATTCCTGGTGCGCGAGGGCCGTACTCACCGCGGCCCGGTCCAGCACGTCGGCCCGGCACACCTGCGACCCGGTGACGGCGTCGGCCGCATCCTGCACGCGCCGCAGCAATATCCGGTCACGTTCGCCGAAGTCGTTGTCGGTGAGGTAATGCCCGTGGTGGGTGCGCGCGGCCACCTCGGCTGGAACCTTGCCGGTGGGCTGCCCGAACATGGCCACCCGGAAGCCGAAGATCACAATGGTGATGATCGTGACGATCTCGGCAACCAGCAGCGCGTAGTGCGACGACGCGCTCTCCCACGGGGTGGCCGCCTGGAGCCCCAGCACCCCGACGGCCAGCGGCATCGTGCCGAACACGGCGATCATCATCGCCCCGGTGAGGCCGACGGCGGCCCCGTCCACCGTGGCCAGGCGCCTGCCGGGGTCCTTGGGCAGGTAGTCACGCCGGCGGGCTGGCCGGGCCTGGCAGGCCGGCGTGAGCACGGTGCCGGGCGCGGTCAGCAACCCGCGGTCGGCGGGCGGAATGGCCGGATCGACCACCGGCCGCCGCAGCCGCACACTCGCCCAGGTCACGCGATGACCGCCCAGAGCGCCAACGTCCCGATCACCCATCCGCGACTCCTGTCCCCGCGTACCCGACAACGACCGCGAAGCCAATTCCTAACCGAGGCGGATTCTCCTAGGGTAACGCCGCCCCCGCGCGCCGCACAGGGACGGTATTCCCCGGCCAGCGGCTTCCGGACCGCCGCCGGAACCCTCAGCCGGCAGTCGCCGCCACCAGCCACATCGAGAAGTACTGGGAGCCGCCGCCGTAGGCGTGGCCGAGCGCGGTCCGGGCGCCGGGCACCTGGTGCGCGCCGGCCTTGCCCATGACCTGCAGCGCGGCCTCGGCGAACCGGAGCAGGCCGGAGGCCCCGATCGGGTTCGAGCTGAGCACCCCGCCCGACGGGTTCACCGGGAGCCTGCCGCCGATCTCGGTCTCGCCGGCCTCGGTGAGCCGCCACCCCTCACCCGGCGCGGCAAACCCCAGGTTTTCCAGCCACATCGGCTCGAACCAGGAAAACGGGACGTAGATCTCGGCGACGTCGATCTGCTCCAGCGGGTCGGTGATGCCCGCCTGTTGCCATAGCGCCGCAGCGGCGTCGGCGCCGGCCCTGGGGTTGACGTGGTCCTTGCCCGCGAACATCGTCGGCTCGGTGCGCATCGCGGTGGCCCGGATCCAGGCCACCGGGCGGCCGTCGGCCTGCGCCGCCTCGGCCGCCGCCTGGTCGCCGATGACCACGGCGCACGCGCCGTCCGATGACGGGCAGGTCTCGTCGTAGCGGACCGGATCCCACAGCATGGGGGAGGCCAGGACCTGCTCCAGCGTGATGTCGGCCTGCTGCAGGTGGGCATATGGGTTCAGGCTCCCGTTGCGCCGGTCCTTGACCGCGACCATCGCGCCGATGTGCACCGGCGCGCCGCTGCGGCGGATGTACGCCCGGATGTGCGGGGAGAAGTAGCCGCCGGCCCCGGCCAGCACCGGCATGCTGAACGGCGGGGTGATCGACAGCGCCCACATCGCGTTCGATTCGGATTGCTTCTCGAACGCGACGGCCAGCACCCGCCGGTGCACGCCCGCCTGGACCAGGCTGGCCGCCACGAGCCCGGTGGCACCGCCGACCGAGCCGGCGGTGTGCACCCGCAGCAGCGGCTTGCCCACCGCGCCGAGCGCGTCCGCGAGGTAGAGCTCGGGCATCATCACGCCCTCGAACAGGTCGGGCGCCTTTCCGACCACGACCGCGTCGATGCCGGCCGCGGTGGTGCCCGCGTCGGCGAGCGCCCGGCTCACCGCCTCGCGGCACAGTCCGGCGATCGAGACGTCGGTCCGCCGCGAGCGGTGCCGGGTCTGGCCCACGCCGAGGACGGCCGCCCTGTGCTTCATCGGGCCTCCATCACGCAGACGAGGTTCTGCTGCAGAGCCGGGCCACTGGTCGCGTGGGCGAGCGCGCGGCCGGCCCGGCCGGACATGATCTCCTTCGCGGCCCACCCGATCCGGGCCAGCCCAGCGGCGAACATGGGGTTGCCGCAGAGCACGCCGCCCGAGGGGTTGACGCGCACGTCGTCACCGAGGCCGAGCGCGCCGCGCAGCAGGATCTCCTGGTGGGTGAATGGCGCGTGCAGCTCGGCGACCTGCACGCCATCCGCTCCGGCCGCGCGCCCGGCCGCGGTCGCTGACGGCGCCGTGGTCAGGTCCCGCGCCCCCAGCGCCGCCGAGTCGATCCGGTGCTCGAAGCCGGTGATCCAGGCGGGCCGCTGGCACAGCTCGCTGGCCCGCCGCGCCGAGGCCAGGATCACGACCGCGGCTCCGTCGCCGACCGGCGCGCAGTCGTGCGCGCGGAGCGGGTCGGCGACGTAGGGCTGGCGGAGCAGTTTCTCGGCCGGCACCTCACCGGAAAGCTGCGCCCGGGGGTTCCCGGCGGCCGCTGCCCTGCTGCGCGCCGCCACCTCGGCCATCTCGGCCTCGCTCCACAGCCCGGCCTCGATCCCGAGCCTGGCCTGCAGCGCGGCGATGCTCACCGAGTCCGGCCACAGCGGCGCGAGCAGGTACGGGTCAAGCTGCAGCGCGAGCACCCGCCGCAGCTCTCCGGCCGACGACTTGCCGAACCCGTACGCCAGCGCGATGTCCGCGTCGCCGGTGAGGATCTTCACCCATGCCTCGTACAGCGCCCAGGCGCCGTCCATCTCCACGTGAGACTCGGCGACCGGCGGGAACGCCCCGATCGCGTCCACGGCCGAGACGAACGAGAACGCCCGGCCGGCCAGGTAGTCCGACGAGCCCGAGCACCAGAAGCCGATGTCGCCCTTGGCCAGGCCGGTGCTCTGCAGCACCTCGGCGAAGATCGGAACGAGCATCTCAACGCCGTTGGTCGTGCCGTCGCTCGCTCGGGCGACGGGGGACTGGGCAAAGCCGATGACGGCGACGTCGGTCACTGCGGCCCGTCCTTTACAGATGGTGAGCGTAGCTCTGATAAGGCGCGTCGGGCTCGCCGGTCGGGCGGAAGTGGTCGATGTTCTCCAGCGTCGTTCCCCATTCCTCGCGCGGCTTCCAGACCGCCTGCACCCGCATCCCCATCCGCACCTCGTCCGGGTCGCAGCCCAGGATGAGGTGCTGGAACGGGATGTCGGCCCCCTCCAGCAGCACCGAGGCGGCCACGTAAGGTGCGGCCACCCGCTGCCCGGGGTAATCGACGTTGACCACGCAGAACGTGGTGACGATGCCATGATCGGGCAGCTCCACCTCGCCGGCGGTCGGCACGCCGTCGGTGGGGCAGGCCCCGCGCGGCGGAATGTAGACCTTGCCGCAGGCCGGGCAGCGCTGCGCCAGCAGCCGCCCGTCGGCCAGCCCGCGCAGGAACCGGCTCTCCTCGGGCGACGCGGTGTGCTCGTAATGCAGCCGCACCGGCGCCGTCATCATCGCCACCGGCTCCGGCGGGCCCGCCTCGTCCGCGGCTGGCGCGTCTGCTTCCGGCGCATCGGACAGGGGCTCGAAGCACGCGATATCCCGGATCTCCCCGGCCCGGTGCTCGGCCCACCGCGGCCTGACCCGCATCCCGGTGTGGATCTGCGCCGGCGACCCGGCGTCGACGGCGTGCAGCATCGCGGTGTCCGCGCGATCGAGGCGGATCAGCGCCCACGCGAACGGGTGCGTCAGCGGCTGGCCCTCGAGCGGCTGCGGCGCCCACGACCAGCTCGTGACGGTGCCCTCGGGGCCGACCGGCACCAGCTCGTCCGGCGGGTCGAACGTCACCGGGTCAAACTCGAACGGCGGGGCGTGCACCCGGCCGTCGGAGCTGCGCGAGCCGAGGATCCGCCGGTCGGCCAGGGCCGCCATGAACCGGCTCAGCGTCGGGCCGAGCGAGCGGGTGTAGTCGAAGCCGATCTCCAGGGGGGCGCGCAGCGGCTGGGTCACGGTTCAGAGTGAAACACGTTTCTTTGCCGTCCAGCAACAGCAGCAGCTGCCCAGCACGGCACCGCCATCAGCAAGAGCAGAACTTGTTCTAGTTCTGCACGTGTTTCCGGCGCCGTGGGTGCAGATCACACAGCGCTGCTGCCGTCTGCGGAAGCCTGGGTCTCAATGTTAGTTGACCGATCGTCGGTCAACGAATATGCTTGCCTCATGCTGAACATCTGCGGTGTGACCCGGCACCGCGGGCTGCCATCGAGGAGGAGTTGAGATGATCTTCAGGTCACCCCTGGTGCCGTTGGTAACGGCGCCGCGACGACGCCCGGTTGGTCATGAGCCGATCGCGATGGCCGGCGCGTTCTCGCTGGCCGGGCGGCGGGCCCTGTTGCGGGGACGTTTTCCGTTCGTCTGGTACTGGAAAGCTCCGAGCCGGCCGTGCTGACGGCCATCGCCGTGACCAGGTTCGGCTCGCAGAAGTAGCGGCGCGCTCCGGCTGGTGTGCCTAAAATGAACGGACATCCGCTTTTTAAGGAGGCCGCCGATGCGTGCCGGACAGCCGAGCCGGACCGCCCGCCAGAACGCGCTGTTCCGGGCGCTCGAGGCGCGCCGGCCGCCATCTGATCGGGTGGCCGACGACCAGCTGGCGGTCAGGTTCCTCACCCCCGAGTTCCGGCTGCTGGCCGAGGCGGCCCGGATGCCGCCCGCCCGCCGCCTGATCGAGTCGGTGATCGACCATCGCTGGCCCGCCGCGCGCGGCGGCGTGGTCGCGCGCACCCGGCTGATCGATGAGCGGATCACGGCGGCGCTGCCCGGGGTGGAGCAGGCCCTGATCCTTGGCGCCGGATTCGATACCCGCGCCTATCGCCTGGCACGGCTGCGCGAGGTCCCGGTGTTTGAGGTGGACCACCCGGCCACCCAGGAGGCCAAGCAGCGCATCCTGCTGCGTGCCGCCGGGCGGATCCCGGCCAACGTGACGTTCGTGCCGGTCGTGTTCGGCGCCGACGACCCGGCCGCGGAACTGGCCGGCCACGGGTTCGTGACCGGCGCGCCGACCCTGGTGCTGTGGGAAGGCGTCACCAACTACCTCGACTCGGCATCGGTGGACGCCACGTTCAGGTTCCTGGCCGCCGCGGTCGCGCCCGGCTCACCGGTCCTGTTCACCTACGTGGACCGGGCGATGCTCGATGGATCGGTCTTCTTCGAGGGCGCCACGACCACATTGCGCGCGGTACGGCGAGTCGGCGAGCCGCTCACGTTCGGGCTGAATCCCGAACAGGTGCCGGGCTACCTGGCCGACCGCGGCTTCGGGCTGGAATCGGACACCGTGGTCCGCGACGCGGCGCAGCGCTTCTACCCGGCCGGTGCCTGCCCGAGCGCCCCGGCCTACTACCACGTGGTCGAGTCGAGGCGGGCCTGAGATGCCCCGTGTGGCCGAGAGCTACCTGCGGTCACGGCGGCGTCAGATCATGGACGCCGCGATCAGGTGCTTTGCCAGGGAGGGCTTCCACCGCACCACGATGCAGCAGATCGTCAGCGAGACCGGGCTGAGTGCCGGGGCCATCTACCGGTACTTCAGGTCCAAGGAAGACATCGTGGCGGCGATCGCCGCCGAGCACCACGCGGCCGAGGCCGCCGCCTTCGCCGAGGTGAGCACCGGCGACGACGTCGGCGCCGCCCTGCGTCACCTGGCCGGTGTCTCGCTCGGGCGGCTGGCCGACCCCGAGGAGCAGCAGTGGCGCCGGGTCACGGTCCAGGTGTGGGGAGAAGCCCTGCGCGACGAGCGGATCATGGGCATCGTCCGTGGCGGCATCGACGAGCCGGTCGCGATCCTGGCCGCGCTGATGCGGCGCGGGCAGCGCGACGGCACCCTGCCGCGTGACCTCGACCCGGAGGGCGCCGCGCGGGTCTGCGCGTCGATCTTCCAGGGCCTGGTGCTGCAGCAGGCGTGGGACCCGAAGCTCGACGTCGACGGCTACATCGCCGCCGTTCTCACGCTGATCGGCGCGCTCGTCCGGCCGGCGCGGCAGCCGGACGCCTAGACCGCCCGGCTCACCACACCCACGGCTCGCGGTCCGGCCCGGGCGGCATCGTGCGGCGTGGCATTGCCTCGCTAGCGAGCCGGTCGGCCTCGGCCTGGGCGCGGGCGGTCTGGGCCTGCCAGTACCGCACCTTCCGCTGCATCTGCTGCTGGGAGCGCGAGACCAGGGCCAGCGTGCCGACCATGGTCACGCACCAGCCGAGAAACAGCCCCAGGATGACACCGGCCATCACCGCGATGCCGGTCACGGTTCCAACTCCATGATCTTCTCCGATGCTGACGGAGCGGATGAGAGTTCTCAGCCCGACCGGGGCGAGGGCTGGTGCTGGTCCGGGGATTGGCCTACGATGTTCCGTAGTCCAACGATCTACGGTCGATTGTTCAACAATAATTGTTAGACAAGGGAGCAATCATGGTCAAGCTCTGGGAGCCGGGCCAGCGAGGGGACATGTCGGACCTCCCTTCGCTGCAGCCGCTCCCGACCGCGGCCGAGCGAGCGGCGGACGTGATCAGGGACAACGTGTTCGAGGGGCGCTTCGCGCCGGGCACCCCGCTGCCGGAGGCGGCGCTGTCGGCGGCGCTCCAGATCTCCCGGAACACGGTCAGGGAGGCGTTCCGGACGCTGACCGCCGAGCACCTGCTCACCCATGAGCCGCACAAGGGCGTGATGGTGCGGGAGCTGACCCCGGACGACGTCCACGACATCTACAAGCTGCGCCGCATGTTCGAGCTCTCCGCGTTCGACCTGGCCATCGAGACCCAGCAGAAGCTCGACCTCACCGAGATCGGCAAGGCCGTGGCCCGGGCCGAGCTGCTGGCCTCGGACGGGCTGTGGCTCGAGGTCGGAACCGAGAACCTGCGATTCCACGAGGTCATCGTCGGCATTCACCGCAGCGCCCGGATCTCCGAGGTGTTCCGCCGCCTGATGACCGAGCTGCGCCTTGGCTTTCTCGCGGTCACCGACCCGGCCGCCTTCCACGGCGCGTTCCTGGCCCGCAACCGCACGATCCACGGGGCCATGGCCTCCGGGCGGCTGCGCCACGCGCAGGCCGAGCTCGCCGGCTACCTCGACGATGCCGAGGGCCTCGTCGTCAAGGCGATCCAGGGCTAGCCGATGAGCAGTGGCTGGCAGTTCTGGATCGACCGGGGCGGCACGTTCACCGACGTGGTGGCCAGGCGGCCGGACGGCGCGCTCGTCACGCACAAGCTCCTGTCCGAAAATCCGGGCCGGTACGCCGACGCCGCGGTCGCCGCGATCAGGCACCTGCTCGGGGTGGCGCCCGGCGAGCCGATCCCCTGCGCGGAGATCGAGGCGGTCCGGCTGGGCACCACGGTCGCCACCAACGCCCTGCTTGAGCGCAAGGGCGAGCCGACCGTGCTGGTCATCACCCGCGGCTTCGGCGACGCGCTGCGCATCGCGTACCAGAACCGGCCCCGCCTGTTCGACCGCCAGATCGTGCTGCCCGAGCTGCTCTACTCCCGGGTCGTCGAGGCGAGCGAGCGCGTGTCGGCGTGCGGCGAGGTGCTGCTCCCGCTGGACGCCGACGACGTCGGCCGGTCGCTGCGCACGGCCTACCGGGACGGGTTCCGCGCGGTCGCGGTCGTGTGCCTGCACGGCTATCGCTTCCCCGGCCACGAGCAGCGGATCGGGCAGATCGCGCGCCGGATCGGCTTCACCCAGGTGTCGCTGTCCCATGAGACCAGCCCGCTGATGAAGCTGGTGCCGCGCGGCGACACAACGGTCGCCGACGCGTACCTCTCCCCGATACTGGGCCGCTACGTGAGCCGGGTCACCGGCGAGCTGAGCGGGGTGCGGCTGCAGTTCATGCAGTCGAACGGCGGGCTGACCGACGCCCGCACGTTCCGTGGCAAGGACTCGATCCTGTCCGGGCCGGCCGGCGGCATCGTCGGCATGGCCCGGACGTCGGCGGCGGCCGGGTTCGGCAAGGTCATCGGCTTCGACATGGGCGGCACCTCCACCGACGTCTCGCACTACGCCGGCGAGTACGAGCGGCAGTACGAGACCCAGGTGGCCGGGTTCCGGATGCGCGCCCCGATGCTCAGCATCCACACGGTCGCGGCCGGCGGCGGGTCGATCCTGCACTTCGACGCCGGCCGGTACCGGGTCGGCCCCGACTCCGCCGGCGCGAACCCGGGGCCGGCCGCGTACCGCCGCGGCGGCCCGCTGACGGTCACCGACGCCAACCTCACGCTCGGCCGGATCCAGCCCGGCTACTTCCCGCACGTGTTCGGCCCCGGCGGCGACCAGCCGCTCGACGCCGATGTGGCACGGCAGCGCTTCGCCGCGCTGGCCGGCGAGATCGGCGACGGGCGCAGCCCCGAGGAGGTTGCGGCCGGCTTCCTCGAGATCGCGGTGGCGAACATGGCCAACGCGATCAAGAAAATCTCCGTGCAGCGCGGCTACGACGTCACCGAATACGCGCTCGCGACCTTCGGCGGGGCCGGCGGCCAGCACGCCTGTGCGGTCGCCGACGCCCTCGGCATGACGAGCATCCTCATCCACCCGCACGCCGGGGTGCTCTCGGCCTACGGCATGGGCCTGGCCGACGTCACCGCGATGCGGGAGGCGGCCATGGAGGTACCGCTGGGCGACGGCCTCGGGCCCGACCTGCGGGCCGCGCTTGACCGGCTCGACGCCGCGGCCAGGGCGGAGCTGACCGGCCAGGGCGTCCCCGGCGAGCGGATCCGCGCGGCCCGCCGGGTGCACCTGCGGTATGACGGCACCGACACCGCGCTCGTCGTTCCGGCCGGAACGCCAGAGGAGATGACCAGGGCCTTCGAAGCCTCCTACCGGCGGCGCTTCTCGTTCCTGATGCCGGACCGGCAGATCACGGTCGAGGCCGTGTCGGTCGAGCTCATCGGCGGCTCCGAGCCGGTGCCGGAAGACCGGCCGCCACGCGGGCCGTCGGCGGGCCCGGCCGCCGAGCGCACGGCCCGGGTGTTCACCGGCGGCCGGTGGGCCGACGTGGCCCTGTACCGCAGGGAGGGCCTGTGCCCCGGCGACGCCATCGCCGGGCCCGCGATCATCGTCGAGGCCAACGCCACCACGGTCGTCGAGCCCGGCTGGCGCGCGGCCTGCAGCGACATGGGTCACCTGGTGCTGAGCCGCGCCGAGGCGGCGCCGGCCCGCCGGGCGGTGGGCACCGAGGCCGACCCGGTCCGGCTGGAGATCTTCAACAACATGTTCATGTCGGTCGCCGAGCAGATGGGTTACCGGCTGCAGAGCACCGCGCACTCGGTCAACGTGAAGGAGCGCCTGGACTTCTCGTGCGCGATCTTCGACCGCGAGGGCGGGCTGGTCGTCAACGCGCCGCACATGCCGGTGCACCTCGGGTCGATGGGCGAGAGCGTGAAGGAGATCATCAGGGAGCGCGCCGGCACGATGAAGCCCGGTGACGTCTACGCTCTCAACGACCCCTACCACGGCGGAACCCACCTGCCGGACATCACGGTCATCACGCCGGTCTTCGCCGAGGCGGGCGGCGAGATCCTCTTCTACGTGGCCTCCCGCGGTCATCACGCCGAGATCGGCGGCATCACGCCCGGCTCCATGCCCGCGTTCAGCAGGCACATCGAGGAGGAGGGCGTGCTGATCCGCAACTGGCTGCTGGCCGGGAACGGGTCGCTGCGGGAGGCGGAAACGATCGAGATGCTGCGCGCCGCGCCGCACCCGTCGCGCAACCCCGGCAACAACATCGCGGACCTGCGCGCCCAGATCGCTGCCAACGAGAAGGGCGTCAGGGAGTTGCGGGCCATGGTCGCGCACTACGGCCTGGAGGTCATCCGCGCCTACATGGGCCACGTCCAGGACAACGCGGCCGAGTCGGTGCGCCGGGTGATCTCGGTCCTGCGGGACGGCGGGTATGCCTACGAGCTCGACAACGGCGCCGTGATCAAGGTGGCAATCCGGGTGGACCGGCCGGGCCGCACCGCGGAGATCGACTTCACCGGGACGTCGGCCCAGCTGCCGGACAACTTCAACGCCCCGTCCTCGGTGGCGATGGCCGCGGTTCTGTACGTCTTCCGCACGCTCACCGGCGGCGACATCCCGCTGAACTCCGGGTGCCTGAAGCCGCTCCGGGTGATCATCCCGCCGGGCACGATGCTGTCGCCCGAGTATCCGGCCGCCGTGGTCGCGGGCAACGTGGAGACCTCACAGGCGATCACCGGGGCGCTGTACGCGGCGCTCGGCGTCATGGCCGAGGGCTCCGGGACCATGAACAACCTCACGTTCGGCAACGACCGGCACCAGTACTACGAGACCGTTGCCAGCGGCTCGGGCGCCGGTGACGGCTTCGCCGGTACCGACGTCGTGCAGACGCACATGACCAACTCGCGCCTCACCGACCCCGAGGTGCTGGAGTGGCGCTACCCGGTGCGGGTGCACAGCCACGAGATCAGGTCCGGCAGCGGCGGGTCCGGGCGCTGGCCGGGTGGCAACGGCGCGCGGCGCCGGATCCGCTTCCTCGAGCCGATGACGGTGACGATGCTCAGCGGCCACCGCCGGATGCCGGCCTATGGCATGGCCGGAGGCCGGCCCGGAGCGCTCGGGCGGCACTGGATCGAGCACCCCGACGGCTCTTCCACCAGCATGCGGGGCTGCGATTCCACGACGGTCGCTGCGGGCGACATGCTCGTGCTGGAGACCCCCGGCGGCGGGGGCTACGGCAGCAGCGGCCCATCGCAACGAGAATGACGAGGAGGTGTTCGTGATCACAGTCTCACCCGCCGAGGCGCGGGAACAGTTCCGCGCCGGGCGCAGGACGCCGACCGCGGGCTGGGCGCCGGGCTACGTCCAGGCAAACCTGGTCGTGCTGCCGCGCGAGTTCGCGCTGGACTTCATGTTGTTCGCGCAGCGCAACCCGAAGCCCTGCCCGGTGCTTGACGTCACCGACGCGGGAAGCCCGGTCACCTGCCTGGCCCCCGGGGCCGACCTGAGGACCGACCTGCCGGCCTACCGTGTCTGGGAGCACGGGGAGTGCGTCGCCGAGCCCACGGACATCACCCGCTACTGGCGCGAGGACCTGATGGCGTTCCTCATCGGCTGCAGCTTCACGTTCGAGCGGGCGCTCGCCGCGGCTGGCGTGCCCGTGCGCCACGTCGAGCAAGGCTGCAACGTCCCGATGTTCGTCACCAGCGACCAGTGCCGCCCAGCGGGGATCTTCGGCGGCCCGCTCGTGGTGTCGATGCGGCCGATACCGATGGACCGGGTCCCGGCCGCGGTCTCGGTGACCGCCCGCTACCCGGCGGTGCACGGCGCTCCGGTGCACGTCGGCAGCCCGGCGGCGCTCGGCATCGGCGACCTGTCCAAGCCGGACTTCGGCGACCCGGTGGACTGCCAGGACGGGGACGTGCCGGTGTTCTGGGCCTGCGGCGTCACCCCGCAGGTGGCGCTGGCCAGCGCGCGGCCCCCGTTCGCGATCACCCACGCGCCCGGGCACATGCTGATCACCGACGTGCCCGACGAGGATTACGCGGTCTGACCTGGCGCGTTGCCCGGTCTCCGGGGTTTGCCTGGCCCGCCAACGGGCAGCGAAACCCCAGGCAGAAATACGGGTGAGCGCGATGAATCCGATCGAACGGGTAATCAGGAAGGTGGACGCCGCGCAGCGGCGGTTCACGCCCACCGCGTTCGTGTACGGGGTCGTGAAGAAGTACGGGGACGACAACGGCGGCGTGCTGGTCTCCAACCTCGCCTACTCCGGCTTCATCTCGCTGTTCCCGCTGCTGCTGGTCCTGGTGACGATCCTGGGCCTGGTGGCCGCGGTCAATCCCGCGTTCCGCCAGGACGCGCTCAACGCGGTGGCCAAGCAGGTCCCGCTGATCGGGCACGAGCTGACCGGAAACGTGCACCAGCTCAAGCGCTCCAGCGTCATCGGGCTGATCGTCGGGCTGGTCGTCCTGATCTACGGCGCGACCGGGCTGGCCCAGGCGGGCCTGTTCACGATGGCGCAGGTCTGGAACCTGCCCGGTCCGGCCAGGCCCGGCTACCTGCAGCGGCTCGGCCGCGCGGTGCTGTTCCTCGCCCTGCTCGGCGTCGGCGTGATCGTGACCACGGGTCTGGCCAGCCTCAACACCTACGGGCATAACGCCCTGATCTGGGCGATCCTCGCCCAGATTGCGGCGGCGGTGGTCAACATGGCCATGTACCTGGGCGCGTTCCGGGTGCTGACACCCAAGACGGTGCCCAGCCGCTGGCTGCTGCCCGGCGCGGTCGTCGGCGGCATCGCCTGGACCGTGCTGCAGGTCCTCGGCACCTGGCTGGTGCACCATTTCCTGCACAGCAGCTCGGCCTACGGCGTGTTCGCCACCGTGCTCGGCCTGCTGGCCTGGATCTATCTGGCGTGCGAGATCACCGTGTACGCCGCGGAGGTGAACGTGGTGCTGGCCCGGCGGCTGTGGCCGCGGGCCATGGTCCAGCCGCCGCTCACCGAGGCCGACCGGGCCAGCATGGCGCTGCAGGCGCTGCAGAACCAGCGGCGCGCGGAGCAGTCGGTCAAGGTGACGTTCGACGACCGCAAGCCGGGGGCCAAGGTGCCGAGCAGCACGCCGCAGACGCCCGACCAGATCGACCCCGGCGGCGTGCCCAGCGACGGGAAGCAGGACGACACCGCCGGCTCGCCCGGCTAGAGCCGCTCGTCAGCGGTCGCGGAACTCGGGTCTGCGCTTCTCGCTGAAGGCCCGCGGCCCTTCCTTCGCGTCGTCGCTCTGGAACACGGCCATGCCGATGCCGGCCTCGACGGCGAACGCGTCGTTCTCGGCCATGCCCTCGGTCTCCCGGATCGTGCGCAGGATCGCCCGCACCGCGACCGGGCCGTTTGCGGCGACCGCCTCCGCGATCTCAACCGCCTTGGTGAGCGCCTGGCCGTCCGGGACCACGTGCCCGATCAGGCCGATCCGCAGCGCCTCGGCCGCGCCGATGTGCCGGCCGGTCAGCAGCAGGTCGGCCGCGACCGTGTACGGGATCTGCCGCGGCAGCCGCACCGCCGACCCGCCGAGCGGGAACAGGCCCCAGCGCGCCTCGGAGACGCCGAACCTCGCGCTCTCTCCGGCCACCCGGATGTCCGTGGCCTGCAGGATCTCGGTGCCGCCGGCGATCGCGGGCCCCTCGACGGCCGCGATCAGCGGCTTGCTCAGCCGGCGGCCCTTGAGCAGGGCGTCGATGACCGACAGATCAAGTTCACCGGCCTTGAACGCGTCGCCGGGGTGTGATCGGGTCATGGCCTTCAGGTCGGCGCCAGCGCAGAACGCGCCGCCCGCCCCGGTCAGCACGCAGGCGCGGATGCCGGGATCGTCGTCCACCTGGTCCCACGCCTCGCGCATCAGGGCCATCATCGGTCCGCTCAGCGCGTTGCGCGCCTCCGGGCGGTTCATGGTCACGATCAGAACGTGACCCCGCCGCTCGATCAGCGCGTGCGGCGCCCCGGTGTCTGTCGCAGTCATGACACAGCCGCCTTCCGGGAGTTGCCCAGAACAGTAACACGTTCTAATTTCTTACCCATGGCTCTCAACTTCGCCGACCTATTCGAGCATGCCGCCGACGTGTTCGGTGAGCGAGTCGCGCTGGTGTCGGGTGAGCAGCAGGTGATGTACCGCGAGCTGGACGAGCGCACCAACCGGCTGGCCCACTACCTGGCCGGGCTGGGCGTCGGCGCCGGGGATCACGTCGGGCTCTACGCGCACAACTCCATCGAGGCGGGCGAGACGATCCTCGCGTGCTGCAAGCTCCGCGCCGTCGCGATCAACATCAACTACCGGTACACCGAGAGCGAACTGGCGTACATGTTCGCGGACGCCGACCTGGTCGCGCTGGTCTGTGACCGCCGGTACGCACCGCTGGCCGCCGCCGCGGCGGCCGCTACTCCGGGCCTGCGCGGAACCGTGGTCATCGAGGACGGCAGCGACGCCGACATCGGCACCGCGACCGCGTACGCGGCGGCGCTGGAGGCCGGCTCGCCAGCCCGCGACTTCGGGCCGCGCAGCAACGACGACATCTACATCATCTACACCGGCGGGACCACCGGGTACCCGAAGGGCGTCATGTGGCGCCACGAAGACATCTGGCGGACGCTCGCCGGCGGCATCGACTTCCTGACGGGCGTCCCGCTGGCGGACGAGTGGGAGCAGTCGCGCAAGGGACTGGAGTCGGGCGGGATGGTCCGGCTCACCGCGGCGCCGCTCATCCATGGCGCGGCGCAGGTGGCGATGCTCGCGGCGCTGTTCGCCGGGGACACCGTGATCCTGCCGCCGCGGTTCGACGCGCACGAGGTCTGGCGCGCGGTCGAGCGGCACAAGGCGAACCTGGTGTTCATCGTCGGTGACGCGATGGGCCGGCCGCTGATCGACGCATACCGCGAGGGCAGCTACGACGCCTCGTCCCTGCAGGCCCTTTCCTCGAGCGGCGCGCTGTTCTCCGCACCGGTCAAGGACGCCTTCGCCGAGGCGCTGCCGGGCGTCTTCCTCACCGACGCGATCGGCTCCACCGAGACCGGCTTGACCGGCATCGGCCTCGTGACCGCCGGCGCCAAGCAGCGCGGGGGGCCGACCGTCACGCCCGGCCCGGAGGTCATCGTGCTGGACGACGAGGGGAGACCGGCTCCACCGGGCCAGGTGGGCCGGCTCGCGAGGGGCGGCCACGTGCCGCTCGGCTACTACAAGGACCCGGTGAAGACCGCGGCGATGCTCGCCGAGGTGGACGGCAAGCGGTACGCGGTGCCGGGCGACCTGGCCCGCGTCGAGGACGACGGCACGGTGACCTTGCTGGGCCGGGGTAACACGTGCGTGAACTCGGGCGGGGAGAAGGTCTTTCCCGAGGAGGTCGAGGGCGCGCTGAAGTCGTGCCCGGACGTGTTCGACGCGCTCGTCATCGGGATTCCGGACGACCTGCTCGGCCAGCGGGTCGCGGCCCTGGTGCAACTGCGCGAGGGACGGGCGGCCGACCTGGCGGCGATCGAGGGGCACGTCCGCGGGCAGATCGCCGGGTACAAGGTGCCGCGCAGCTTCTGGCTGGTGGACACCATCAGCCGCGGCCCCGCCGGGAAGCCCGACTACGGGTGGGCGCACCGCCACGCCGCCGATCACCCCGCGGACGCCTCATGAAGACGACGCTGTGCCCGCTGCTCGGCATTGAGCACCCGATCGTCGGGTTCAGCCCGTCCGAGCACGTGGCGGCGGCGATCAGCCGCAACGGTGGCCTCGGCGTGCTCGGCTGCGTGCGCTTCAACGACGCCGACGAGCTAGATGCGGTCCTGACCTGGATGGACGCCAACACCGACGGCCGCCCGTACGGCGTCGACGTGGTGATGCCCGCCAAGGTGCCCACCGAGGGCGGCCAGATCGACCTGAACAACATGATCCCGGCCGGGCACAAGGACTTTGTCGAGCAGACGCTGATCAAGCTCGGCGTCCCGCCGCTGCCGGACGGCTCGCCGGGCCGCGACGGCGTCCTCGGCTGGCTGCACTCGGTGGCCAGGCAGCACGTTGACGTCGCCCTCACGCACAGGGCCCGGCTGATCGCGAACGCGCTCGGATCGCCGCCCGCCGAGGTGATCGAGCGCGCCCACGAGCGCGGCATGCTCGTGGCCGCGCTGGCCGGCAAGGCCGAGCACGCCCGGCGCCACGTGGCCAGCGGCGTGGACATCGTGGTGGCCCAGGGCTACGAGGCGGGCGGCCACACCGGCGAGATCGCGACGATGGTGCTGGTGCCCGAGATCGCGGACGCGGTCGGCGCGCAGGCGCCGGTGCTCGCGGCCGGCGGGATCGGCTGCGGCCGCCAGATCGCGGCCGCGCTCGCGCTCGGCGCCGTCGGCGTGTGGATGGGTTCGGCGTGGCTCACCACCGAGGAGTACGCGTACGGCGCGGCCATGCCGGCGATGCGCGAGGCGCTGCTCGCGGCCACGTCGTCGGACACCGTGCGCTCGCGGATCTACAGCGGGAAGCCGGCCCGGCTGCTCAAGAACCGCTGGACCCAGGCCTGGGACGAGCCGGGCGCTCCGGAGCCGCTGCCGATGCCGCTGCAGAACCTGCTCGTCAGCGACGCGCACCAGCGGCTGATGCGCTCGGGCCAGCCGGATGTGGTGCCGATGCCGGTCGGCCAGATCGTGGGACGGATGAACGAGGTACGCCCGGTGGCCGACGTGATCGCCACGCTGCTGCGCGAAACCGACGAGGCCATCGCCGGCCTGGGCGAGGCCCGCGAGCCCTAGGCGGTAACGCCCGCGGTGGTGGGCCATACTTCTGGCATGGCCGATCGCAATGTGCTGGGCGGCGAGCTTGAGCCCTGCGGCGACGACCCGGTCACCGGGTTCTACCGGGACGGGTGCTGCAACACCGGACCCGAGGACCTGGGCAGCCACACGATCTGCGCGGTGGTGACCGCGGAGTTCCTCGAGCACCAGCGCAGGATCGGCAACGACCTGACCACCCCGATGCCGCAGTACCAGTTCCCCGGGCTGGTCCCGGGAGACCGCTGGTGCGTGACGGCGGCGAACTGGCTACGGGCCCACCGCGACGGCGCCGCGGCGTACGTGGTGCTGGCGTCCACCCACGAGCGGGCGCTCGATATCGTTCCTCTGGCCGCGCTGCGAGAGCACGCCATCGACGTCCCGTCCAGCCCAGGCGCGCTCGAGGAGTGAGCAGAACCCAAATCACAGGAGGTGGGCCATGTCGTCCCGCGTTGAGTCGGTCGAGGTGCCGGACGGATCCTTTGACCTGCCGGTCTGGCTGCCGGACACCGGCAGCGGCCCGGGGCTGCTGCTGATCCAGGAGATCTTCGGGATCAGCGACTACATCCGCGACGTCGCCGAGGACCTGGCCGGCCTCGGCTACGTGGTCGCCGCCCCGGACCTGTTCTGGCGTATGGAGCCCGGCTTCGACGCCAAGCACGATCAGGAGGGCCTGGCCAAGTCGCTGGAGATGGGCCAGCGGTTCGACGCCGAGCAGGGTGTCGCCGATTCGGTCGCCGCGCTCGACCACCTGGCGGACCTGCCCGAGGTCGAGGGCGGCCTCGGCGTCATCGGGTTCTGCCTCGGCGGGACGATCGCCTACTTCGTCGCCGGGCAGGCCGAGGTCGCCGCGGTGGTCTCCTACTACGGCTCGGGCGTGCCGGACAGCCTCGAAGTCCTCGAGCAGATCACCGTCCCGGTGCAGTTCGAGTTCGGCGGCAGCGACCCCTACATCTCGCGCGACCAGGTGGCGCGCGTCGAAGCGGCCGCGGCGGGCAAGCCGAACGTGGAGGTCCACGTCGAGGAGGACGCCGGGCACGCGTTCCACAACCGCAAGAACCCGATGTTCCACATGCCCGAGCCGGCCGAGCGCGCCTGGCGGCGCACCGAGGAGTTCCTCCAGCGCCACCTCCCCACCCGCCGCCACTCGCAGACCCCCGCTTCCTGACCGCCCACCCGACCGCCCCCGCCGCGTTAGCGGAATGCCGGGGTGGGCGGGGGCGCTATACCAGGTAGACCATGACGCTTACAGACCTGGTGCCCGAGACCGCGGGGCCCGACGATCTCTTTAACGCCTTCGAAGGCTGGGCCAAGCTGCGGGGCCTTTCGCTGTACCCGCACCAGGAAGAGGCGCTGATCGAGATCGTGTCGGGCGGCAACGTGATCCTGTCCACCCCGACCGGATCCGGCAAGAGCCTGGTCGCCGCCGGCGCGCACTTCGCAGCCCTCGCCCGGGGCGAGCGCAGTTTCTACACCGCGCCGGTCAAGGCGCTGGTGTCGGAGAAGTTCTTCGCGCTGTGCGACGCGTTCGGCCCGGACGACGTCGGCATGATGACCGGCGACGCCAGCGTGAACGCGTCGGCGCCGATCATCTGCTGCACCGCGGAGATCCTCGCGAACATCGCGCTGCGGGACGGGGCCGGCGCCGACGTCGGCCAGGTGATCATGGACGAGTTCCACTTCTACGCCGACCCGGACCGAGGCTGGGCCTGGCAGGTGCCGCTTGTCGAGCTGCCCAGGGCGCAGTTCCTGCTGATGTCGGCGACGCTGGGCGACGTCGGCCGGTTCGAGCGGGACCTCACCCGGCGCACCGGCAGGCCGACCGCCGTGGTCCGCTCGGCCGACCGCCCGGTGCCGCTGACGTTCTCGTACGTGATGACGCCGCTGCACGAGACCGTGGAGGAGCTGCTGGCCACCCGGCAGGCTCCGGTCTACATCGTGCACTTCACCCAGGCCGCCGCGATCGAGCAGGCCCAGGCGCTGATGAGCGTCAACGTCTGCACCCGCCAGGAGAAGGACGCGATCGCCGACCTGATCGGCAACTTCCGGTTCACCGCGGGCTTCGGCAAGACCCTGTCCCGGCTGGTCCGCCACGGCATCGGCGTGCACCACGCGGGCATGCTGCCGAGGTACCGGCGGCTGGTGGAGACGCTGGCCCAGGCGGGCCTGCTGAAGGTCATCTGTGGCACCGACACGCTCGGCGTCGGCATCAACGTGCCGATCCGCACGGTGCTGTTCACCGCGCTGTCCAAGTACGACGGGAGCAAGACCCGGCTGCTGCAGGCGCGTGAGTTCCACCAGATCGCCGGGCGGGCGGGCCGGGCCGGCTTCGACACGACCGGCTACGTCGTGGTCCAGGCCCCCGAGCACGTGATCGAGACCGAGCGGGCCCTGGCCAAGGCCGGTGACGACCCGAAGAAACGGCGCAAGGTGGTGCGCAAGAAGCCGCAGCCCGGGTTCGTGTCCTGGGGCAACCCCACGTTCGAGCGCCTGGTCGCCGCGGAGCCCGAGCCGCTGCAGTCAAGTTTTGCCGTCAGCCACGCCATGCTGCTGAACGTGGTCGGCCGGCCCGGCGACGCGTTCGGGGCCATGCGCCATCTGCTCACGGACAACGACGAGACCCCCGTCGCGCAGCGGCGTCACATCCGGCGCGCCTTCGCGATCTACCGCGCGCTGCTGGCCGGGGGAGTGGTCGAGCGGCTGGACGAGCCGGACGACCAGGGCCGGCGGTGGCGGCTGACCGTGGACCTGCAGGATGACTTCGCGCTCAACCAGCCGCTGTCGCCGCTTGCGCTGGCCGCGATCGAGTTGCTGGAACGTGACGCTCCCACCTACTCGCTCGACGTCCTGTCGGTCATCGAGGCCACGCTCGACGACCCGCGGCAGGTCCTGTCCGCGCAGCAGTTCAAGGCGCGCGGCGAGGCCGTGGCGCAGATGAAGGCCGACGGCATCGAGTACGACGAGCGCATGGAGTTGCTCGAGTCGGTCAGCCACCCGATGCCGCTGGCCGACCTCCTGGACGGCGCCTACGAGATCTACCGGCAGGGGCACCCGTGGGTGGCCGACCACCGGCTGGCGCCGAAGTCCGTGGCCCGGGACATGTACGAGCGCGCGATGACCTTCACCGAGTACATCGGCTTCTACGGGCTGTCCCGGTGCGAGGGCCTGGTGCTGCGCTACCTGGCCGAGGCGTACCGCGCGCTGCGGCAGACCGTGCCCGAGGAGGCCAGGACCGAGGAGCTCACCGACCTGATCGAGTGGCTCGGCGAGCTGGTGCGGCAGGTCGACTCCAGCCTGATCGACGAGTGGTCAAAGCTGCGCGACCCCGCCGCCGAGCCCGAGGCGCCGATCGACGAGCGGCCGCCCGCCGTGACCGGCAACCCGCGTGCGTTCCGGGTGCTGGTGCGCAACGCCCTGTTCCGCCGGGTCGAGCTGGCCGCGCTGCGCCGCTATGCGGACCTGGGCGAGCTGGACGGAGCCGATGGCTGGGACGCCCGGGCCTGGGCCGAGGCGCTCGAGCCGTACTTCGGGCAGCACGACGACATCGGGACCGGGCCGGACGCCCGGGGGCCGGCGATGCTGATCATCGAGAAGGAGCGCAATTACTGGTCGGTGCGGCAGATCTTTGACGACCCGGCGGGCGACCACGACTGGGGCATCAGCGCCGTGGTCGACCTGGACGCCTCGGACGAGGCCGGCGCGGCCGTCATCCGCGTGACCGACGTCGGCCAGCTATAGCGGGTAGCTGCCCCAGGAGTGGTAGTGCCCGCGGGTGAGCTGCCAGTGCCGGCGCATCCGGCGCCGGAACCGGTGCGCGGCGAACAGTGCCGCCACGCCGGCCAGCAGCATGAACACGAGGAACACCTGAAGCAGCGCCAGGAACACGAACCCGGTGCCCGGTGCCACCGCCGCGATCAGCAGAACCAGCAGCGCCAGCGGGAACAGCCGCGGCCCACGCCGGACATACACCGGGCCAGGCCTCATCCCGCGTGGCACCGGCCCGGCCCCCGCGAGCACCGGGGCGGGCTCGGGCAGGTCAACCATGACCCGGCGCAGGTCGCCGACCGTCTTGGCGTTCAGCGCCGCCGTGATGCGCTCGTCCAGCTCCTCCCGGGTCAGCCGGCCCTCGGCGAAGTGTTCCCGCAGCCGCGCCGTGACCTGCTCCCGGTCGGCGTCGGAGACCCGGATCCGGTCGTTCCGGATGCCCCCGTCATACATGGCCATGCTCGCCTCCATCTGGATCGCCGGCGTCGGCAGTGGCGTCGGCGTCGTCCTCATCGTCATCGGCCAGGATCTGATACAGCCTGCGCCGGGTCTGCTCGAGAAGCTCTTCGGCGGCGTGGATCTGCTCCGGCGTGCCCGCGTGCGCGATCTGCACGATGCCGCCCGCCAGCCGGGCGGCCTCGGCGAACAGCCCGGGCGGCTGCCACGCCTCCTGCTGGGTCTGCGACTCCCACGCGCCGCGCGCCATATCGGGGTTCTGCTCGACGTAGCCGCGCCCGGCATCGGTCAGGCTGAACGTGCGCCGGCCGTTCGACTCCTCCCCGACGATCAGGCCCTCGTCGGCGAGCTGGGCCAGCGCCGGGTAGACCGCGCCCGGGCTGGGCTTCCAGGCGCCGCCGCTGCGGTCCCCGATGTCGGACATGACCTGGTAGCCCGTGCGCGGGCCCTCCTGCAACAGCGCCAGGATCGCGGCCCGCACGTCACCCCGGCCGGCCTTGGCGGTGAAGCGGGCTCCGCCCGGCGGGCCGGGGAAGCCGGCCCATCCCCACCAGCC
>JASHOI010000782.1 GCA_030041195.1 Streptosporangiaceae bacterium
AGCGCGGCCGGGGCCGTCACCGCGGCTTCCGCGCGGCAGGCCGCCACGGGCGCAGCCGCCACGGGCGCAGCCGCCGCGCCAGGCAGCAACCTGCTGCTCAACCCCGGCGCGGGCGCCGGAGACGTGTCAAGGCTGGGCTGGGACGCGGTGACGATCCCGGGCTGGCAGATCAGCCAGGGACTGCCCACCGTGGTCGATTACGGCACCAGGGGCTTCCCTGGCGCCTCGGGAGCCCAGCCGACCGGCCACCCCGCCCGGCTGTTCGCCGGCGGTGCCGGCGGCACCGCCGTGCTCACCCAGCGGCTGCCGCTGCGGACCGCGGCCGGGCGCGGCGTGCCGCCCGGGACCACCTACCGCGTGTCCGGCTGGCTCGGCGGGACCGTGGTCAGCAAGGCCTCGCTGGAAGTGATGTTCCTGTCCGCCACCGGCAAGGCGCTCGGCCAGCGCCGGATCGGCCCGGTCGGCGGGGCCGGTGACGCCAGCCATCCGGAGTTCGCGTGGCGGCAGGGGAGCGGCACGCTGCCGGCCGGGACCCGCTCCGCAACGGCCGAGCTGGTCCTGCAGACCTCGCTCACCGACTACAACGGCCCGTACGCGCCGATGGTTGGCTATAACCGTGCGACAGCCGGTGGGCTGCGCTTCTCCGTGTCGGCGCCCGCCCAGGCCCGGGTGCTCAGCCCGCCCGCCGTGCACGTGCCGCGCTACCAGCACGTGTTCCTGTTCTACTTCGAGAACGAGGACTTCCACCAGATCATCGGCAACACCAGCCAGGCGCCGTACTTCAACAGCCTGCTCCCGCACGCCAGCCTGCTCGGCCAGATGTACGCCGAGGAGCACCCGAGCGACGGCAACTACCTCGCGGTGGCCGGCGGCAGCACGTTCGGGGTCCCGCTGGACGACCCGGCCGAGGAGAACCCGCTGTACACGATCAACGCGCGCAACATCGCCGACCTCGTCGACGCCGCGCACGAGACGTGGAAGGGCTACCTGCAGAGCGCAGCCGGGCCGTGCGACGACACCGTGCACGGGTACTACTGGAACGACGACCTGCCGATGATGTACTTCGCCGACGTCAGGGAGCGGCCCGCGTACTGCGCGCAGCACATGGTCCCGCTGGCCAGCCTGGCCACGGACCTGCAGAAGACGTCGACCACCCCGAACTTCGCCTGGGTCAGCCCGGACGACTGCTTCGACATGGAGTCGTGCGGCATCAAGGCCGGCGACGACTTCCTCAAGACCGAGCTGAGCCTGATCATGCGCTCGCCGGCCTGGACCACGCAGCGGTCGCTGGCGATCATCACGTTCGACGAGGACAACACCGACTACCAGCACCCGGCGCAGCGCATTCCCACGATCGTGCTGGGATCGCGCGGCGTGCGGCAGGGCTACGTCTCGCCGGTCCGCTACACGCACTACAGCCTGCTCCGGACGATCGAGGCCGCCCTCGGGCTCGGCACCCTCACCGGCAACGATTTCTACGCGCAGCCGCTCAACGACATTTTCAGCCGGAACGCGACGCCCGGTGCCACCGTGGCGTCAACCGGTGACACGGCCGGGGCCTCCGCACCGGCGCCAGCGGCCGACCTGGGCACCGCAGCGCGGCTGACGCCCGCCGCACCCGCCGCCGCGGCCTCGTCCGACCCCGCGCCGACCGCGTTCGTGGTGAACTACGCGTCGAACTCGGTGACGCCGGTCAACCTGGCGACGCGCAAGGCGGACGGCGCGATCGCGGTCGGCGACGACCCGGCCGCGATCGCGCTCACCCCGAATGGCCGCACCGCCTACGTGGTGAACTCGGGCTCCGGCACGGTGACCCCGATCAGCACCGCGACCCGCACCGCCGGCGCCGCGATCAGGGTCGGCACCGACCCGACCGCGATCGCGATCACGCCGGACGGCCGCACCGCCTACGTCACGAACTCCGGCTCGGACACGGTCACCCCGATCAGCACGTCCACCAACAAGGCCGGCCCGGCGATCCCGGTCGGCGCCTACCCGAAGGCGCTGGCGATCACACCCGACGGCGCCACGGTCTACGTGCTGGACTGGGAGGGCGGCTCGGTCACCCCGATCGCCACCGCCACCGGGCGGGCCGGCCCGGCGATCCCGGTCGGCGGGTTCCCGTCCGCGATCGCGATCACGCCGGACGGCGGCACCGCGTACGTCGTGAACTACGGCTCGGACACGGTGACCCCGGTTTCCACCGCAACCGGGGAAGCCGGCGCCCCGATCCCGGTCGGGCAGGCACCGAACGCGATCGCGATCACGCCGAACGGGCAGACCGCGTACGTGGTGAACGGCGACAGCCAGACGGTCACGCCGATCACGACCGCAACCGGGGAGGCCGGCGAGGCGATCGGCGTCGGGTACTCGCCGGTGTCGGTCACGGTCTCCCCGTCCGGCGCCGCCGCCTACGTGGTCAACGTGATCTCCGGCACGGTGACGCCGGTCGCCACCGGCAACGACGCGGCCGGCGCGGCGCTGTCGGTGGGCCTGTACGACTACCCGACCGCGATCTCGTTCCAGTCGTCCGGCTCCGGCGCGCTGGTGATCGACACCTATGAGGGCACGGTGACGCCGGTCAACACCGCGACCGGCCACGTGTACCCGGCGATCACGGTCGGGAACTACCCGGTGGCCGTCGCGATCACCTCGTGACCTGCGCGGGCTTCCAAAGGCGGCCCCACGTGGCCACACTGGGGACGTGAGCGGTGTGCACGACTTTGACCTGCTGGTGATCGGTTCCGGGCCCGGCGGGCAGAAGGCCGCGATCGCCGCGGCCAAGCTGGACCGCCGGGTGGCGATCGTGGAGCGGCCGCGGATGCTCGGCGGGGTATGCCTGAACACCGGCACGATCCCGTCCAAGACGCTGCGGGAGGCCGTGCTCTACCTGACCGGCCTGGACCAGCGCGAGATGTACGGGCAGAGCTACCAGGTCAAGGACGAGATCACGATCGCCGACCTGACGGCCAGGACCCAGCACGTGGTCGGCCGGGAGAGCCACGTCGTGCGCAGCCAGCTGACCAGGAACGGGGTCACGATCATGGCCGGCACCGGCCGGTTCACCGGCCCGAACACCGTCGAGATCGACGACGGCGCCAGCCGGCTGCGCCGGGTCACCGCCAAGGACATCGTGATCGCGACCGGCACCAGGCCCGCCAGGCCGGGCACGGTGGCCTTCGACGAGAAGACGATCATCGACGCCGACGGCGTGCTGCACCTGGACCGTGTCCCGAGGTCGATGCTGGTGGCCGGCGCCGGCGTGATCGGCATCGAGTACGCGTCGATGTTCGCCGCGCTGGGCACCAAGGTGACGGTCGTGGAGCAGCGCGACCGGATGCTGGAGTTCTGCGACCTCGAGGTCGTGGAGGCGCTCAAGTACCACCTGCGCGACCTCGCCGTGACGTTCCGGTTCGGCGAGACCGTCACGTCGGTCGAGGCGCATCACGTCGGCGCGATCGCGTCGCTGGCCAGCGGCAAGAGGATCCCGGCCGAGACGGTGCTGTACTCGGCGGGCCGGCAGGGCAGCACCGACGAGCTCAACCTGGAGGCCGCCGGCCTGGCCGCGGACAAGCGCGGCCGGATCGAGGTGGACGAGTTCTTCCGCACCAAGGTCCCGCACATCTACGCGGTCGGCGACGTGATCGGGTTCCCGGCGCTGGCCGCCACGTCCATGGAGCAGGGCAGGCTCGCCGCGCACCACGCCTGCGGTGAGCCGGTGCACGCCGCGCACCTGCTGCAGCCGATCGGGATCTACAGCCTGCCCGAGATCAGCTTCATCGGGAAGACCGAGGACCAGCTCACCGCCGAGTGCGTGCCGTTCGAGGTCGGCGTGTCCCGCTACCGCGAGCTGGCCCGCGGGCAGATCATCGGCGATTCCTACGGGGTGCTCAAGCTGCTGGTCTCGCCGGAGGATCACACGCTGCTCGGCGTGCACGTGTTCGGCACCGGGGCCACCGAACTGGTACATATCGGGCAGGCGGTGATGGGCTGCGGCGGCACCATCGACTACCTGGTCGACGCGGTCTTCAACTACCCGACGCTGGCGGAGTCCTACAAGGTCGCGGCGCTCGACGCCACCAACAAGATGCGCCTGGTCGAGCGCTTCTCGGCGTGACCTCAGCGGCCGCAGCCGCAGGCCCCGCCGCAGCAGCCGCCGCCACCTTGCGGCGCGGCCGGCGAGGAGCCCGCCCGGCCGCCGACCGCGACGGTGGACAGCAGCTTCACCGTGTCGTCATGGCCCTGCGGGCACGTGCAGGCCTGCGAGGACTCGCTCATCGGGCGGGTCAGCTCGAACGTGTCGCCGCAAGCGCGGCACCGGTACTCATATCGCGGCACGACCCCAGTTTAAGGCCCGGCCTGTCGCCTGGCGTCCAACTACCCCGTAAGCTCGTGACGTGCGAGGGTACACGCAGGATAAGGACGCGTATCTCAAACGGCTGCGCCGGATCGAGGGCCAGGTGCGCGGCCTGCAGCGCATGGTCGAAGAGGACGTGTACTGCATCGACGTGCTCACCCAGGTCTCCGCCGTCACCCGGGCGCTGCAGGCGGTCGCCCTCGGCCTGCTCGAGGACCACCTCGGCCACTGCGTGGCCCAGGCGGTCGAGCAGGGCGGCCCGGAGGCAGAGGACAAGGTGAAGGAAGCCGCCGCGGCCGTTTCGCGCCTGGTCAGGTCCTGAACCGCGGAGGCTAGCGGTCCGGCGGCGGTCCAGAGCCGCCGGGGCTAGCTGTCCGGTGGCGCGCTGGCCCGCGCCTGGCTGCCCGCTGCGGGCGGCACCACGTCGTCGCCGGGCAGCGCGGGAATGACGTCGCGCGCGGGCGGCGGCGTGACCCCGGGCGCCGCGTCGTCGTAGTAGAACCGGCGGCCGCGCAGCAGCGAGATCACCGCGCCGCCCAGCGAGAGCGCGATCGCGGCGCTGAACACGATGATCAGGCCGTGGTGGAACGGGCCGGAGATCAGGTTCGGGAAGAACCGGTTGCCGGTCAGCACGGCCACGTTGTGCGCGGGCAGCGTCTTGAGCACGCCGGACGGGCCGAGCAGGGTGCGCATCGGGTTGTAGCCGAGCAGCGCGGAGAACAGCGTGCTGACCGGGGGCAGGTGCGCCACGTGCGAGGCGACCGAGGCGGGCACGCCCTGGGCCCGCAGGCCGCTGGTCAGGGTCCGCGGCAGCGTGGACGCCAGCCCGGCGATCATCAGCGAGAAGAAGATGCCGATCGACAGCGACATGCCGGAGTTCTGGAAGGTCGAGCGCATCCCGGAGGCCGCGCCGCGGTCCCAGGCCGGGACACTGCTCATGATCGCCGAGGTGTTGGGCGAGGCGAACAGGCCGGAGCCGACCCCGTTGCCGAAGATGATGATCGCGAACAGCCAGTACGGGAACCCGACCGGCAGCAGCATCAGCCCGGTGAACGCGCACGCCGCGAGCAGCAGCCCGGCGGTGGCGAACGGCCGCGGGCCGTAGCGGTCCGACAGGATCCCGGAGATCGGGCCGGCGATCAGGAACCCGGCGGTCAGCGGCAGCATGTAGATGCCCGCCCACAGCGGCGTGACAAGGAAGTTGTAGCCGTGCAGCGGCAGCCAGATCCCGGCCAGCCAGATCACGAGCATGAACTGCAGCCCGCCGCGCGCGATCGCGCCCATCAGGCTGGCCGCGTTCCCCGCCGCGAACGCCCGGATCTTGAACAGGCTCATCCGGAACATCGGCTCGGGGATCTTGGTCTCGATGATCCCGAAGATGATCAGCAGCCCGGCGCCGCCGGCCAGCCCGGCGATCACCAGCGGATTGGTCCACCCGGTGGGGTGCCCGCCGTACGGCTGGATGCCGTACGTGATCGCGGCCAGCAGGACCGCGGCGCCGACCGCGAACGTGGCGTTGCCGGCCCAGTCGATGCGCGCCCGCCGGGTGGTGGCGATCTCGCGCAGGCTGCGGTAGGCCCATACCGTGCCGAACGCGCCGATCGGCACGTTGATCCAGAACACCGCGCGCCAGTCCCACGCGGCGAGCAGGCCGCCGAGCAGCAGCCCGACGAAC
The DNA here is from genome assembly GCA_030041195.1 of Streptosporangiaceae bacterium. Next base: position 6,033 of record JASHOI010000782.1, read on the forward strand.
TGGCCGGAGATGCCCGCGATCTGGTTGACGCCGAGGGCCATGCCGCGCTGGTTCGCTGGGAACGCGTCGGTGAGGATCGCCGCCGAGTTCGACATCAGCATCGCCCCGCCGAACGCCTGCACCACCCGCCAGCCGATCAGCCACAGGGCACCGGCGCCGCCGGTCATCGGGTCCAGGGACAGGGCGATCGACGCCAGCGTGAACACGACGAAGCCGAGGTTGTAGATCTTGACCCGGCCGAACATGTCGCCGAGCCGTCCCAGCGTCACCACGAGCACCGACTGGACCAGCAGGTAGCCCATGATCATCCACAGCAGGTAGCTGATGTTGCCGGGAGCCAGCGGGTTCAGGTGGATGCCGCGGAAGATGGCCGGCATCGCGATGATCACGATCGAGGCGTCGATGGTCGCCATCGACATGCTGAGCGTGGTGTTGGAGAGCGCTACCCACTTGTACCGGTCGCCGTCGCTGCGAGATCCACTGCTTCCCGGCTGCTCCAGCTCAGCGATCGTCCGCACTCGATTGAGTCTACCGCGAAAAAGTTGCTTGATGGCAACTACTTAACTGCGAGCCGCACCCGGTACGTCCACCACCAGGTCAGCGGCTCGCTGAGCCGCCGCGCGGCCACCTCCCTGAGCGCGGTAAGGCCGAGCTCTTCCTCGGTCACGCCGTCGGCGAGGAAGTCGGCGGTGTTGGTGATCGCGCTGAGCGCCAGCCCCACCAGCCGGTCCGCGCCGCCCTGGTCGCGCCCGTGCACCGCGATCTCGGCGCAGTACCGGAACAGCCCGCTTTCCCGCAGTCGCCCCAGGTGGTCCTTGCCCCGGTGCGCTTCGGGGATGCCGCGCCTGGCCTGCTCGGCCTCGACCCGGCCGGCCACGTTCTCCCAGGCCGCGGCCGTCTCCCAGTCGATCCACGGCGGCCAGTCACAGTCGTAGGCGGCCAGCACGCCGCCGGGGCGCAGCAGCCTGCCGATCTCCGGCAGCGCCCGGGCGGGGTCGAACCAGTGCATCGCCTGGCTCGCGGTCACAACGTCGGCGCACCCGGCTGGCAGGCCGCTGTCCTCGGCGGTCGCGCCGAGGACCGTGAACCGGGTTCCCGACCCGAGCCGGGCTCCGGCGACCCGGCGTTCGGCGAGGCGGCGCATGCCGCCGGACGGCTCGACCGCGGTGACCTGCCGGGCGCTGTTGGCCCAGGCCACGGCCGACAGGCCGGTGCCCGCGCCGAGATCGACCACGTCGGGCCGGTCCAGGCCGGCCCACTGCATGATCAGGGTGATCAGGTCGCCCGGCGGGCGCGGCCTGACCGCATCGTAGGCGTCGGCCACGCCGGAGAATCTCGAGGCGGCGTCGGGCATTTCGGCTCCCGGTCGGAGATGGGCAAGGTAAACCACACGATCTTGCCCGTTCCTCCGCACAGCCGGATACCCCAGGCATCGGACAGCGCATCGACCAGCGTCAGGCCGCGGCCGCTCTCGTCCGCCGGACCGGGCCGGGTGAGCTGGGGCGGCCTGGCGTTGTCGTCGGTGACCTCGACCACCAGCTCCCGGGCCGTGTGATGCAGGCCCAGGCCGATGGCGTGCTGCGTGTTGCCCACCGCGTTGGTGAGGATCTCGGAGGCGAGCAGGCACGCGGTATCGGCCAGTTCCGCGTGCCCCCAGGCCCACAGCGCGTCGCTGACGAACCGGCGGCCCGCCGCGACCTGCGCCGGCTCGGGGCGCAGCGACATCTGGGCGCTGGCCAGCGGCGCGGGCGGCGTGCGCACGAGCAGCAGCGTCACATCGTCAGCGGGCTCGGCGGAGCTGGGCAGCAGCGCGGCCAGGACACGGTCCGCGGCCTGCTCCAGATTGGGCGTCACGACGAACGCGTCGTGCAGCTCCGATTCGAGCGCGTCGATCTGGGTGCCGATGTCGCCGTCCCTGGTCTCGACCAGGCCGTCGGTATAGAAGACCAGCGTCGAGCCTGGCGGCGCGGCCAGCTGCGTCTCCTGGTGCGGGACTTCGCCGACGCCGAGCGGGACGCTGACCGGTACCGGGAGCTGCCGGACGCTGGCGTCGGGCTCGACCAGAAGGACCGGCAGGTGCCCGGCCGACGTCGCGGTCACCATCGCCGGATTGACGTCGATGACCAGGTAGCTGCATGTGATCATCTGGTCGGGCAGATCGCGGACCACGGTGTCGATGGCGTGCATGAGCTGCTGCGGCGGCATGCCGGTCCTGGCCAGGGCGTTGGCGGCCGACCGGAGCCGGCCCATGAGCGTCGCCGCCTCCAGGCCCCGGCCCATCACGTCGCCGATGAGCACACCCACCCGCCCCGCTCCGAGCGGGATGACGTCGAACCAGTCGCCGCCGACCCCCGCTCCCTGGGTGGCGGGCAGATACCGGCTGGCCGTCTGGATGCCAGGAATCTCGGGCGGGGATCCCATCAGGCTGCGCTGCAGGGTCAGCGCCACCTGGCGCTGCTGCTCGTAGAGACGGGTCAGTTCCTGCTCGGCCCGTTTGTGCTCGGTGATATCCCGCACGATCGCGCAGGTGCCGCCGATCGCGCCGGAGTGCGTGCGCACCGGCCACAGCACGATGTCCACGTCCAGCAGCCTCCCGGCACGGGTCATCCGCAGGCCTTCGTAATGGTCGATGCGCTCGCCCTGCCCGATCCGCGCCAGGATCGCGGCGACCGCCGCCCGCTGATCCGGTGGCGCCAGCGTGGACACGTTCCGCCCCATCGCCTCCTCTGCCGGGTAGCCGTACATCCGGGCCGCGGCCATGTTCCAGAAGGTGATCGCGCCGTCCGGGGTGGTGGTCAGGATGGCGTCCTGAGAGGACTCCACGATCAGCGCGAGCTGGCTGATGCGCTCCTCGGCTTCCTTCCGGTCGCTGACGTCACGCACCGCGGCGGACACGAGCAGGCCGTCCTCGGTTTCCAGCGGGCTGAGGCTGATCTCCATCGGAAACTCGGTTCCGTCGCTGCGCAGCCCGACGCGCTCCATCCCGGGTCCCATCGGGCGCACCTGCGGGCTGGCGATGTAGCCATCCCGGTGCGAGAGGTGCTCCCGGCGGAACCGCTCGGGGACGAGAAACTCGACGGTGCGGCCGAGCAGATCATGGCGGGAGTAGCCGAACATGAGCTCGGCCTGCGCGTTGACCAGCCTGATGATCCCGGTGTCGTCGACGATCACCATCGCGTCCGGGGCGGACTCGAGCAGCGCGCGATACCGCTCGTCCGCCTCCGCCCGGAACTCGGTCGGCAGGCCGGTGGCGCCGGCGGCCGCCGGCTGCGTGCGGCCCGGCCCGAGCGTCATGACCCGGCCGGCCGCGGCACCCGGTGACAGGGCCGTTCGCCCGAGAACGGCCGGCCAGGCCAGCCAGGCCGACTAGGCCAGCCAGACCAGGCAGGCCAGCGCTCGGCCACCGAAGGAAAGTTTGCCGGCCGCCCCCGCGACCGCAGCGAAATAGGCACGCGTCCCCCCGCGGACAGTTCGCCTGGTGTTTACACCTGTACAGGCATATAGGTAACTGATGGTTCAGTCAAGGCGCTTCGGCCGGGATCACGGCCGGTCGGCGGCCAGGCCCCGGCCGGCCGCGCAGGTGCCGGCCGCCGGCCAGGCCCCGGCCGGAAAATCGCTGGCCCGCCGCGGCGGGCCGGCTCATCATGGACGACATGTTCCGGCACGCCGTCTTCGCCCGGCCCGCGGTTGCGGGCCTGGTGGCGGCTGCCCCGGCGCGCGCGGCGGCGGATTGGCCCGCCGGATACCCGCTGACCGGCAAGCGAAGCTGACCCTTCCTCGCTTCCGCCGCCTCCTCCGCATCGCGGGGACCGCGGGAGGCCCGGCGGGGGAGGGTCGCCGGCGGTTGCGGGCCTCGCACAGGTCGCCCTGACGCATCGGAGGAAAGGAACATGCCCAAGCAGGCGTACGCGCGCACCAAGCCGCATCTGAACATCGGCACGATGGGGCACGTCGACCACGGCAAGACCACGCTGACCGCCGCGATCACCAAGGTCCTCGCCGAGCGCGGGACCGCGGCGTACGTCCCGTTCGAGCGGATCGACCGCGCGCCGGAGGAGGTCGAGCGCGGGATCACGATCAACATCACGCACATCGAGTACGAGACCGCTACCCGGCATTATGCGCACGTTGACATGCCCGGCCACGCGGGCTACGTGAAGAACATGATCACCGGCGCGGCGCAGGTCGACGGCGCGATCCTGGTGGTGTCCGCGGTCGACGGCGTGATGCCGCAGACCCGGGAGCACGTCCTGCTCGCCCGGCAGGTGGGCGTGCGGCACATCGTGGTGGCGCTCAACAAGGCCGACGCCGCCGACCCGGAGCTCGCCGACCTGGTCGAGCTCGAGGTGCGCGAGCTGCTGGCCGGTTACGGCTACCCGGGCCAGACGGTACCGGTGGTGCGGGTGTCGGCGCTGCGGGCGCTGGCGGGCGACCCGGAATGGGTGCCCGCGGTGGCCGCGCTGCTGGACGCGGTCGACGGCAGCGTGCCGGTGCCCGCGCGCTACACCGAGGCGCCGTTCCTGCTGCCGGTCGAGAACGTGCTGACGGTCACCGGCCGCGGCACCGTGGTCACCGGCGCGGTCGAGCGGGGCAGCGTCCGGGTGGGTGACACCGTGGAGGTGGTCGGGCTCGGCACCGGGCTCACCGCCGTCGTCACCGGCGTGGAAACGTTCGGCAAGCCGATGGACCGTGCCGAGGCCGGCGACAACGCGGCGCTGCTGCTGCGCGGCGTCCGCCGGCACCAGGTCCGGCGGGGCCAGGTGGTGGCGGTTCCGGGCAGCGTGGCACCGCACCAGCGGTTCACCGCCGCGGTCGAGCTGCTGGCCGAGCGGGACGGCGGGCGGCACACGCCGATCAGCACCGGGTACCGGCCGCAGTTCTTCGTCCGCACCACCAGCGTGCCCGGCGAGGTGGACCTGGGCCGGCCCGGGACCGCGGCCCCGGGCGACCTGCTGGAGCTGACCGTCACGCTCGGCAGGCCGGTGGCGCTGCACACCGGGCTCGGCTTCGCGATCCGCGAGGGCGGCCGGACGGTCGGCGCCGGAACGGTCACCGCGCTGCTCGACTGACGCCGCCCCGAGCGTGGTTCCCCGGCTTCGGTGCCCGGGGAACCACGCCGGCCGTGCGGTCAGGCGTTGCCGCGCACCAGCGCGATCAGGCGGTCCAGCACCTTGCCGCTGCTGACCCGCAGCCCGTCGTGCTCGTACTCGTTGGTGATCCACGGCCGCAGGCCCCCGATGGCGCGGGCGGCCGGCACCGAGAACTCCCGCGGCACGTACATGTCGTCGTAGTAGACCGCCGCGGCGGCCGGCACCTCATTGGCCCGCAGCCGCGCCGCGTCGTACAGCGGCGGCCACTCCCGCCGGGCCAGGACCTCCGCGGTCTCGGTCAGCGGCGCGAGCACCGGGTCGTTCTCGATCATCCACGGGTAGATCATCTCGCCGGTGAACAGCAGCGGGCCGTCGCCGTCCAGCGCGACATTGGCGTTGAACTCACCAAACTCGGCCCGCACCCGCTGCGCCGACCACTCGGTCGCACTCCCGTTCGCGTAGCAGGCCTCGTGCAGCAGCGCGTACAGCGGCCCGGCCGAGAACGTGACGCGCTCCTGCACCTGCTGCAGGAAGTCGTCGGACAGCTCCTCGCCGACCGAGAACGGGTCCTCGAGGAGGTAGTGCAGCTCGTGGCTGCCGGTGCTCGAGCCCAGCATCCGGCCGAGTGACTGGAAGGCCTCCACGGTCAGCGGCGCGCCGCTGGGCAGCCGTACGTCTCCGGGCCGCAGCCGCCTGGCGATCTTGATCGCCCGTTCCACGTCGCCCGGATAGCGCTCGTAGTGCTCGGCGTTCTTCTGCGCGACCAGAGGGTAGGTGGCGCGGTACACGTCGTCGGCGGTCGTGTCCAGCCCGGGCAGGCCGCCGGTGATCAGCGCCTCGCGGATGCCCTCCGGCGCCTGCGACAGGTAGCTGGTCGTGCAAAAGCCGCCGAAGCTCTGGCCGAGGACCGTCCACGGCTGCCCGCCGGTGACCTGCTTGCGAATCAGCTCGGCGTCGGCAACGATCGCGTCCGCCCGGAAGAAGGCCAGATAGTCCGCCTGGGCGCGGGCGCTGCCGAGGCGGGCCAGGGTCCGCCGGTTGGCAGGGGAGGACCTGCCGGTTCCGCGCTGGTCGAGCAGCAGCACCCGGTAGTCGTTCAGCGCCCGGTCCAGCCAGCTGTCCCGCCCGACCGGCCGCGGCGACCCGAACCCGGGCCCGCCCTGCAGGAAAACCAGCCACGGCGGGTCGCCGGCCGCCTTGTCGGCCGCCACGACCTCCCGCGCGAACAGCTCGATCTGCTCGCCGTCCGGCCTGGCGTGATCCAGCGGGACGGTGAAGTTCCGGTCGGTGAGCACGGTTCCGGGCTGGCGGTAAGAAATCATGGACGGAACCGTACTGGGCGGGCCGCGGCCCCGGGCAGGGCGGCCCGGCGCTCACGCGGCGGCCAGGGCGGCGATGACCTCGCGGGCCGCGCGCTGGCCGGACTCGGCGGCCCCGTCCATGTACCCGGCCCATCGCATCGCCGTCTCGGTTCCGGCCCAGTGCAGCGGCCCCACCGGCGGCCGCAGCGACCGGCCGTAACGGGTCAGCGTCCCCGGCGTGGCGAACGCGCCGTAGCAGCCGCGTGAGTACTCCTCGGCTGCCCAGTCGAGCTCCAGGTACCCGGCCGTGTTTCTTGCCTTGGGCCCGAAGTAACCGGCCAGGTCGGCGACCACGAGGTCGCGGCGCTCCTTCTCGCCGAGCCGGGCCGCGGCCTGCGCGTGGCCGGCCTCGAGGAACCCGACGAGCACACCGGGCCGGCCAGCGGGCGGGCTGTTGTCGAAGACCGTGCCGAGCGGCCGCACGTCGCTGTTGGCCTGCCCGGCCAGCCCGTCGGCCCGCCAGAACGGCTCGTCGTAGACGACGTTGACCTTGATCGTCCAGCCCATCGGCATCCGCTGGGTGAGCTGGTCGCGCTCGGCCGGCAGGCCGGGAACGAACCGCACCCGGGCGGCGAGCGGCGGCGGCACGGCCAGCACCGCGCGGCGAGCCCGGACCTGCGTGCCGCCCGCGCGGACCAGCACGCCGGCCTCGCCCCAGGCGATCTCGCTGACCG
>JASHOI010000783.1 GCA_030041195.1 Streptosporangiaceae bacterium
GACGCGGCGCGGCGGTGCGGCGGCGCGGCGTCGCGCCGGACGATGCCTGACGGGGGCCAGCGCCTGCGCACGGCGGTTTGCTCCCGCTCGGCCGGTCCCCGGAACGCGGCGACGAGGCGCGCGACCAGGGTGGCCAGGAACACCTGGCCGGACAGCGCCTCGATGACGGCGACGGCCCGCCCGCCGTTCCCGGCCGCGGTGAAGTCTCCGTAGCCGAGGGTGGTGAGCGTGGTGAAGCTGAAGTACTGGAACGTCTGGGTGCTGGCCGGCTGGCGGTCGGCGAAAAACGGGGCCGCGTCGAGGTGATCGATGGCCGCGTAGAAGGCGGCGAACATCAGGCCGACGATCAGGTAGGCGCTCAGCGCGCCGTAGATGCTCTGCAGCGTGACCGTGGGTCTGGCCAGCACGCGGCGCACGATAAAGACGGCGGCGAGCAGCAGGATCAGCCCGTTCCAGATCTCGGCGATCCCGGTCCCGGCGCCGGGGCTGGTCACCGCGGCCACCCCGGCCGCCAGCGATCCGGCCAGCGTGGCGGCACCGAGCAGTATGGTCCAGCGGCGGCTCAGTGGCGAGTTGCGGAGCCCGAGCAGCAGCACGGCGGCGAACAGCGCGATCGACAGCCGTTCGGCCAGCCTGCTCGAGGTGAAGGCGATCAGAAGGTACGTCGAAATCAGCAGAAGCAGCAGCACGCCATAGCGCCCGGCCGGTCCAGCCGGGGCCGCCATAGCGTGCTGCCGTTCGCGTTACGCGGCGCTGGTGCCGTGCAGGGCTTCCTGGAGTTCCTTCTCGCCGTCCTTGGACAGCGAGGTCTTCAGAACGGTGCCACCGTACTTCTTCATCGCATCGATGGCCTTGTCGGGCGTGACCTTCTCGACCATCAGGAACAGCGCGGAGGTCCCGGGCTGGATCATTCCGCGTACCTGATCCTCGAACTCGCGGTCGATGCCGGTCTTGGTGACCTTGCCCATGAGAGCGCCGAGCCCGGCGCCCACGGCCATGCCGAACACCGGGATGAAGAACAGCAGGCCGAACAGCAGGCCCCAGAACATCCCCCAGGTCGCCCCGCCGCCGACCGCATGGTGGCTGGTGTGAACGTGATACCGGCCGTCCTTGTCCCGCACGATCGAGGCGATCGCGTCCGGCTCGATGATGAGATCTCGTGCCAGACGCCGTGCCTCGTCGGCTGCCTCGTCGGCGGTGGCCTCATCGGGATATCCGATGGCGATCAGATCAGCCATAGCGTCCTCTTCTCCTTCTGCTGGTGCTGAGGGGTGCGCCCAGTCCACCAAGTCCGGAATGGTCCTGCCCCACCTGCCGCGGGTGATATTGCGATAGCGGCGCTGGGTGACCCGCAGTTACGGATTGATGAAACTTCGTCACGCAGAGTCGCCATGCAGCGCGGCTCGACGGTTCTGGCCTGGTGCAGCGGATAAATCAGACTGAAATGTCCTGCGGAAACGGTTTGCCGTTCCTAGCCTCGTTTGGGTGTTCTCATTAAGGTGGAAAGAGTGCCCCGCGACAGTGGCCTCGCAACAGGTGAGCGGCCCGAACGACATCTGGGCGCTGTCCCCGTGGTGCCGCGTGCCCGCATAGGGCTCGACGTGCCCATCGAGACCAAGCTGCATGCCCCGAAGGTGCGAGCGGAGTGGGTGGAGCGGCCCAGGCTCACCGAGTACCTGGCTCGCGCTGTGGCCCGGCTGGTGCTTGTCGACGCCCCGGCCGGCTTCGGCAAGACAACGCTCGTGGCGCAGTGGCGCTCCAGTTCGGCCGAACGCAGGTCGTTCGCCTGGGTCTCGCTCGATCGCGCCGACGATGATCCCAGCCGACTGTGGTGGTACATCACCGGGGCCCTGCAGAGAGCGTGCCCGGAGTTCAACGGCGAACCGATCCTCAACGAGCTTCGGGTACCGGCCCCGGACGTCACCGGAATGGTGCTGCCGCTTCTTGCCAACGCGCTGGCCGCTCTCCCAACTCCCATTGTGCTGGTGCTGGACGATTTCCACATCATCAAGGAGCGCAGCTGCCACGACCAGATTGCGTTCCTGCTGCTGCATCTGCCGCCGTCCGCGCAGATCGTGCTCATCACCAGGGTTGACCCGCCGCTGCCGCTGGCGCGCATGCGGGCCTCCGGGGAGATGGTCGAGATCCGGGCACGCGAGCTGCGCTTCGGCCCGGACGAGGGAGCCGCGCTCGTGCATTCGGTGTCCAGCGCCCGGCTCAGTGAGGCCGACCTGGCCGATCTGATGGAGCGCACCGAGGGCTGGCCGGCCGGCATGTACCTGGCGGCGCTCTCCCTTCGCAGCCACCCTTCGCCGCACGAGTTCGTTCGCGAGTTCACCGGCGATAACCGGTTTATCGTTGATTTTCTTGCCGACGAGGTGCTCAGCCGCCAGCCAGGTGACATCCAGCAGTTTCTCGCGCGGACTTCCATTCTCACCCGGTTGTGCGCCCCATTGTGCGACGCCGTCACCGGCTCGGCCAATGCCGTGGAAATCATCGAGATCCTCGAGCGGGAGAACCTCTTCCTGATACCGCTGGACGACAACCGGCAGTGGTACCGGTATCACCATTTGTTCGCCCAGCTGCTGCGCAACCAGCTCTCCCTCACCGAGCCCGGTATCGTGCGCGCCCTGCACCAGCGGGCGAGCGCCTGGCATCAGCAGTCGGGTTCGACCGAGGAGGCGATTAACCACTCGCTGGCGGCCGATGACGTCGGTACCGCGGTCGATCTCATCACCCGCCATTGGCTCGCCTACGTCACCATCGGCCGAACGGCGACGGTCCGCGCATGGATGCGCCTGCTCGGCGACGACCGGATTGCCGCCAACCCGGTTGCGGCGCACTGCGCGGCGTGGGCGGCGGCGCTGACCGGCGACAGGGAAACCGTGCGCCGCTGGCTCCCGGTTATCGAATCCGGTCATCACGACGGGCCGCTGCCCGATCGACTGCACTCGCTACAGTCCTCGGCGGCAATGCTGCGCGGTGTCTTCGGATTCGACGGCCTCGTAGTCATGCATGAATCGGCCGTCACGGCCGTAGAGCTGGAAACCGACCCGACCACGCCCTACTACGCGCTGGCCAGGGCGGCGCTCGGCTACAGCCTCTTCCTCACCGGCGATTCCGCGGCTGCCGCCAGGCCGTTCGAGGAGGCGGTGCAGAGCAGGGCCGACCTTCCGATCATCGCCATGTACGCCCTCGCCGGGGCGGCCATGGTCGCGGTCGATCTGGGCAGGCTGTCCAAGGCGGAAGAACTCGCGCGCGAAGCCTGCGAGCTGGCCGCGCGTAGCGATCTCGCGAAAGCACCGCACAGCTCCCGAGCCCACGTTGCGCTGGGCGCGGTCCTTGCCGCGCGCGGGCGGCTGGACGAGGCCCGCACCGAGCTTGAGCGATCCTTTCAGACCCGTGGCTCGATCGGGCTGAGCCCATGGCCCGACGTTGAAGCCGGGCTCCTGCTGGGCAGCGTGCTCGTCGACCTTGGCGAGCGGCCGGGCGCAGCCGAACTGGCGGATGAGGTCAGGGCCGTGCTTGCTGTGCTCCCGGACGGCACGGAGGCGCTGCAAGCCAAGCTCATGGAGCTTGACCGGCGGATCGCGGGACGCCCTCGCATGACCTCGCTCGCGGAACCACTCACCGACCGCGAGGTGGCTGTGCTGCGACTGCTCGGCGGCTCGCTTTCGCTTCGCGAGATCGGGCAGGAGCTGTACGTCTCCGCCAACACCGTCAAGACCCACACCCAAGCGATCTATCGCAAGCTCGGCGTTTCCACCAGGCAGGACGCCGTTGAGCAGGGCAAGCAGATGGGGATCTTATGCGCGCCCGCTCCGGGGAGTCAGGTCACCCGGGTGAACACGCCCGAAGGGTGAGAGTTTCTCACCCTGGTTTTGCGTACAAAGGTGTAACGTCCTCCGCTTGGGCAAGTGGAGGCATCGCGCCGGATGCCCAGCCCTCGCAACCGGAGGAAAGCCCAGACATGACCGTGTCCGTCGGCTCCCGCAGCCGATACAGAATCATCCTCAGGGGTGAATGCAAGCACTTGCTGACCGGGCTGCTCGATGAATTGCAGGTTGAGCCGGGCCACGGCTGGACATGCGTCATCGCCTCGGTGCGGGATGAGTCGGAGCTCTATGGGCTGCTGGAACGGTTCCAGGAATTCGCGCTGCACGTTGTCAGCCTCAATGAGCTGGGTGCGGATGTGCTCCGACCGCGCACGGCGCTGGGCGCCGCCCGATGAGCGGTCCGGCCGACAGAGGAGGCCTTGCGGAATGGCTAGCCGGTGTCGCCGCCGGCGATCCGGCCATCTTGTCCGCCGCGACCTGCCCGGAGGATGACAACATCGAGAAGTCCAGGCTTGACGTCAGGACACATGCGATGGTCTGCCTGGCTGCGATGGTGGTGGGAGGGGATGGCGAAACAACCTACGATCAGTACGTTGCGACGGCGATCGACCACGGGGTCACCTCCGATGAGATCGCCGGCGTGCTTGTGGCCCTGCTTCCCATTGCGGGCGCTGCCCGCGTCACCGTTGCCGCCGCCTCCATCCGCGCGGCGATCGAGCGTCTAGCCGGCGATGTTCCGGCGGGACCGACGACCAAGTCGGCATGACCCGGCTACAGCAAGCCGAACTGCCTGGCCCGGCGCACCGCCTCACCACGATGTCCCACGGAGAGCTTGCGGTAAATGCTCTTGAGATGAGTCTTGACCGTGTTCACCGAGATATACATCTGCGAAGCGATCTCGGCGGTGCTCTCCATCGCCGATACGTGCTCGAGCACCTCCCGCTCGCGCTCGCTCAGCGCCTCCACGATCAGCGGCAGATCCTGCCCGGCACCCGGCGGCCTCACCTCGGCCAGCTTGGGATCGATCAGATCAGGCTCCAGCAGGCGATGGTACGCCTGGGCCAGTTCCGGCTCCCGCCGCAAGACCGGCCGTAGCCACCCTCCCTCCATCGCGAACTGCAGGCGGAACTGCTCGCGCTCGCTGAGCCGCAGCGCCCGCTCGAGCGACCGACGCCCGCGAGATCGATCCCCGCTTTCGTAGCTGAGCTGCGCATCGAGCAGGCAGGCCGCCAGCAGGACGTCATCGGAGGCCTGCTCGCCGGGCGACGCGCCGGCGAGCGCGTTCCTCGCGGCCGCCGGGTCTTCGCTCAGCAGGGCGTGCGCCATCGCGACCGCCGCGTCCAGCGAAGAATCCGGACCGGCCTGCCCGGCCAGGTCGATGGCTGACCGAGGGTCAGCGATCGCGAGGCAGGCCTGCGAGTGCAGCACCGTCAGCCGGTGCTCCATCCAGGCCGGGGGTGTCCAGCCCAGCCTGGCGTGATCAATGATCTCCAGTGCCGCCCGGCCGTGGCCCTCGGCCAGGCTATGCCTCGCCGCAACGAGGTGGGCGGCGGTGCCGATCAGCTTGTCGGGCCTGGTGCGGAGGGCGTCGAGCGCCCGCTTCAGCCACCGCCGCGCGCGGGAGATCTCATTGCGTTCCAGGTAAACGGACGCAAGCGCCACCTCCGCTGCCTGGCTCGCCGGGCCGCCAGGGCGATCCGCACTTTCGTCCTCATCCAGTCTCCCCGTCACGTCTGCGGCAAGCTCGGCCGCGTGGCTGAGCCGTCCCCGCAGCGTCTCGATCAGGGCGAGATGGCCGAGGCAGTCGGCTCGCTCGCGCTCCGGGGCGCTCTCGGTGGCCACGCCGGCCTCGAAGATGGCCGATGCCTCGTCGAAATGGCCGGACCAGAACTCGATGACCCCTCGTCCGGCCAGCACCCGCGCCTCGATCCAGGGATGGCGTACCAGCTGATCGTGGGGGATGAATTCGAGCAGGACCCGCGCCTCCTCGACCGCGGCCGCCGCCGCGTCGAGATCCCCGGTGCGGCGGGACAGGGCGAGCCTGATCATCGAGGCGGCCAGCCGCGACGGGAGCTCGTCTCCGGCTGGAAGCTGCCCCAGCATGTCTTCTGCCGCGGTGAGGAAGGTCTCGCTGGCGGTGTCCTGGGCGCGAGTGAAGTCGATCGCCGCCGCGATCAGCAGCGGCTGCGGCTCGGCCCACCTCGTGCGCCGCGGCATCTGCCGGAATCCCCCGGCCAGCGGCTCATTGCCCGGAGGGTCGATGAGCTGGTCGATGGCAAACTCGTCCAGAACCGCCCGGGCGGCGAACTGCCAGTCGCCCGCCGCGCCCGCGTGCCGGACCGCCTCGGTCAGGAACCCGTTCCGCCGGTACCACACAGCCGCGCGCAGATGGAGGTCAGCCACCTGGTCCGGGTGCTCACGCCGCAGCTTCAGACGGAGCACCGCGGCGAACAGCGAGTGGTAGCGGTACCAGCCGCTGTCGTCCCGCTGAACCAGCGCATTGGCCCGCGCCAGATCGGCGAGCAACACCGGGGCCGGACCCGCTCCGGTCAGCTCGGCCGCAACGTTCTCGTTGATCCGGTCCAGGATGCTGGTCCGCAGCAGGAAGTCCCTGATCTGGGCGGGCTGGGCGTCGAGGACCTCGTCCACGAGGTAACCCGACACGGCGCTGTCCTCGGCGATCAGCCCCTTGACGAACTGATCAGGGTCGTAATGCCCGTCCATCGAGATCGCCGCGAGGCGCATAACAGCCGCCCAGCCCTCGGCCCGCCTGGTGAGAGATTCCAGCGAATCTGCCGAGAGCGTCACGCCGTGCTGCGCCATCAGCAGCCGTGCCTCGGCAACCGTGAACGCCAGATCCCTGGCCCGGATCTCGGTGAGCTCCCCGTTGAGCCGGTACCGGTGCAGCGGCAGCAGCGGGTCTATCCGTGACGCCGCGACCAGGCGCAGCCCGGGTCCGGCGTGCCGCAGCACGTACGCCAGCCCGTCCGTCACCTTGGGTGCGCTGAGCAGGTGCACGTCGTCGAGAACCAGCGTGACCGGCGGATCCTGCGCCGCCATCAGTGAGGCGAACCGGAGCAGGAACTCATGATCGAGTGCATACCTTCGTACCGTGGCAGACAAGACCCGAGGGATCGGAACACCGGTGTGCCGCAGCGCCGCCAGAACGTAGGACCAGAACGCCCTCGGCCGGTTGTCGTAATCGTCGATGGTCACCCACGCGATGGGGCCCGCCGACGCGTTGCCCGACGCCCACAGCGCGAGGGCCATCGTCTTGCCCGCACCGGGCGGGCCGGTGACCGTGGTAACGGAGGTCCGGGTGCCCTCGGCGATCAGCCTGTCGAGGCGCGGACGCGAGACGAGCCAGCGTGGCACGCCCGGCACAGTGATCTTGGACGTCAGTAGCGGATCGCCAGCCACCGTCTGACGTGCGGTACTGGTCGGAGCGGGCATGCCCGCGCTCGTCACCACGTGGTCTCACCTTCCCGGATAGGCGACCATTGATTGCCAGCGCCGCGTCGCAGCCAGGCGGCACAGCGCGGGCTAGCTCCCCGCCCCACAGTGGTTCTCGCACGGATACGGGTGACCGGTCATCACCCTCCCCCGATCTCACCAGGGTGATCGGCCATCTCGGATCGGCCTCTGATCAGGGGCGGGCCCCCGAATCACCCGTGCCGAGTGGGGCGCCGTTGGCCGACGCAGTAGCAGCGTGGGAATCACGTTGCTGATCGCCGAGAAGCTTGGGAGCGCTTGCGGTGGAATCCATCTACTATGAAATCCGCGTAGTTGGAACCCTTCCCCCAGAGGCGCTGCTCGACTTCGAACGGCTCACCGCGTCCGTGCACCAGGTGGAGACCGTGGTGCACGGGCCGCTCAGGGACCAGGCGGCGCTGCACGGGCTGCTCGCGAGGCTGCAGACCTTCGGCGTGCAGGTCCTGGAGGTCCGCCGTCTGCAGGATGACAGCCAGCCACCCGGCTAGCCGCTGCTGCCGGCAGATATCGGGATGCCCCGGGATCGTCAGATCCTTCTCGACGGGGATGCGCCCGGCCCTGCCCCCGCCGGGCACCGGCCACTTTCGTCACCGGCCATTCAGCACGGGTGATGCCAAGGGGCGCGGGACGGACGAAAATTTGGCCGTGCTCCATGTTCGCATCGCCAGTCCCCTGGACGTGACCGGCAGGCTGGTCGAGTCCCTCGCCGAGGACGCCGGCGTGCTGAACCTGGTGGTGCACGCCGGCGCAGCGCGGCGGCCCGACGGCGATGCCGTGCAGTTCGACCTCTGTAACGGCTCGGCCAATCCGGTTTTTCAGCAGCTACGCGACCTGCGCCTGGACCAGCGAGGCTTGGTCCTGGTCGAGACCGTGGACGCCGCGATTACCCGCGCAGACAGACGCGACGGGAGACGGCGCGCTGGTCACCGGGAGATCGCGCCGGTCTGGGAGATGGTGGAGGCGGGAATCCGCTCAGGCAGCGTATACGCGCCGAGTTTCTTCGGCCTGCTGCTCATCGCCGGACTGATCGCCTGCGTGGGCATTCTGACCAACTCGCAGATCCTCGTGGTCGGGGCGATGGTGGTGGGTCCCGAATACATGGCCGCGATCGCTGTCGCCGTGATCTTCGGCGTGGCCATCCGGTGGAACCTGTTCTCGGTCGTTGTCGCGGTGCTGGCCGGCATCGTCGGCGTGGTGTCGCTGACCGAGTCGCGGGCCAGCGCCCTCATCGGGGTGTTCATCTCGGTCACGACGATCCCGGCGGCCGTGGCACTCGGCCTCTCGCTCGCATACCAGGACTGGGGGCGCCCTCGCGCCGGCTCAGCACCGGCCTGACATCTGTTGCGGGGCGTTCAGCATCTCACGAGTCGGCTGCGTGCTTGGCGGCCTCGGTCCGCCAAGCGTCGGCGCCTGCCAGCGCCGCGACCCTGGCCTGCGCGAGCTTGAGCTTCGCGAGCTCGGTGGGCGGCACCTCCATCGCCTGGATCCACCGGCGGCTCGCCGCCACCACGTGGGTGCTGCCGATCGCGATGCCCGCCAGGGCGATTAACCCGCCCGCCGCGAACAGCGCCGTCCCGATAAGCAGCGTGCCGGATCGCAGCTGCAGGGAGTTGCTCGTCTCATCGGTAGTCATGGCACCGTCCTTAGCGTCGGCCAATGATCGTTACTGTCCCGGCACGCGAGCCAGCCGGCATCCTCCGCCCGGGGTGATCCCGGGAGTGTGAGAGGCGCCCAGCTCACCCAAGGCGAGTGAGGCGCCACAGGCGCAGCGCCGCGAATAGTGAGTTTCGAGAACGAGCACCATGACGTCATCGTTGTGGGCACCGGTGCTCCTGGACCGGATGGCGTGAGGAAAGATCATGGATCGCTACCCCAACATCGGCGACCACGGACTGATCGGCGACCTGCAGACGGCCGCCCTGGTGACCACCGACGGCTGCATCGACTTCTTCTGCTGTCCCCGGTTCGACTCCCCCAGCGTGTTCGCGGCGCTGCTGGACGCCGATCGGGGGGGTCGCTACCGGATCGCGCCCGACCGGGACGACTACGTCAGCAAGCAGCTGTACTTCCCGGACACCGCGATCCTGATTACCCGGTTCATGACCCCGGACGGGGTCGGTGAGGTGCACGACTTCATGCCGGTCGCCGGGGCAACCGTCACCGACCGGCACCGCCTGGTCCGTCAGCTGCGGGTGGTGCGCGGCACCGTGCGGTTCCGGATCGATCTCCAGCCGCGGTTCGACTACGGCCGCAAGCCGCACAAGCTGGAACTCACCGACGACGGCGCGGTGTTCGAGTCCGACGGCGTGGAGCTGACGGTGCACGCGGTCGCCACACCAGACGCCACGCCGCAGAACCAGGGCATCGCGCTGGAGCGCCACGATGACGGTCTCTCCTGGACCCGGACGCTGCGCGAGGGCCAGACCGGTGGAGTGGTGCTGGAGTGGATGGGCGGCGCGCCCCGGCGGTACACACCCGAGGAGGTACAAGAGCTGACCGCGCAGACCGCGCAGTTCTGGCGCGACTGGCTGCATCGGTCCACGTACACCGGGCGCTGGCGGGACGTGGTGGCCCGATCCGCGATGACGCTCAAGCTGATGACCTACCGTCCGACCGGCGCGGTTGTCGCCGCCCCCACCACCGGGCTGCCGGAGCAGGCCGGCGGCGAGCGCAACTGGGACTACCGGTACACCTGGATCCGGGACGGCTCGTTCTCCATCTACGCGCTGCTCGGCCTGGGCTACCTGGAGGAGGCCGGTGCCTTCGCCGCCTGGCTCAGGGATCGCGGCGCCGAGAGCGCGGGTGAAGGCGGCCGCCCGCTGAAGATCATGTACCGGGTCGACGGCTCATCCGACCTCACCGAGCAGACCCTGGACCATTTCGAGGGGTGGCGCGGATCCCGGCCGGTGCGGATCGGCAACGGCGCCGCCGACCAGCTCCAGCTCGACATCTACGGCGAGGCCATGGACTCGGTCTACCTGGCCGACTCCAACGGCCTGGTGGCTGGCCATCGGGGCTGGACACAGCTGGCCAACATGATGGACTGGCTGTGCGAGAACTGGGACCAGCCGGACGAGGGCATCTGGGAAACCCGCGGCGGCCGGCAGAACTTCACCTACGGACGGCTGCAGGCCTGGGTCGCGCTCGACCGCGCGATCAAGCTCGCCGCGCGCCACGGCCGCCCCGGCAACGTCACCAAGTGGGCCGTCGAGCGCGACCTGGTCTACAACCAGATCATGGAGCACGGGTGGAATCCCAAGGTCGGCGCGTTCACCCAGCACTACCAGACCAGCGTGCTCGACTCCTCGCTGCTGATGATGCCGCTGATGGGCTTTGTCTCCCCGCGCGACCCGATGTGGCAGTCCACGCTGCAGGCGATGGACCGCGAGCTGGTTTCCGACAGCCTGGTCTACCGGTACAACCCCAGCGCGTCCCCCGACGGGCTGGCCGGCGACGAGGGCACGTTCTCGCTGTGCACATTCTGGTACGTCGACGCGCTGGCCCGGTCCGGGCGGCTCGATGACGCGCGGCTGGTGTTCGAGAAGATGCACACCTACGCCAACCACCTGGGCCTGTACTCCGAGGAGATCGGCAGCACCGGTGAGCAGCTGGGCAACTTCCCGCAGGCGTTCAGCCACCTGTCGCTGATCAGCGCGGCGGTCAACCTGAACTACCAGCTCGATCACGGCGCGGACGCGGTCGGCCACGCCCTCTCGGCGGCGCGGTAGCAGGGCGGCGGGGCCATTCCGGGCCGGCCGTCATGACGGCGAACCAGGTTCTGCTCGGCGTCGGGCTCATCCTGGCGCTCGCCGTCGGGTCGCAGATCCTGGCCAGCCGCTTGCACATTCCCGCACTGATCGTCCTGCTGCCGGCCGGCTTCGCCGCCGGTGCGCTGACCACCGATGTGAATCCAGACCGGCTGCTCGGCGTCGCGTTCCAGCCCCTGGTTTCGCTCTCGGTTGCGGTCATCCTGTATGACGCAGGGCTCGGCCTTGACCTGCGCAAGCTCAAGGGCCACACCCGCACCGCCGTGGTCCGGCTGATCGTCATCGGGGTGCCGCTCACCTGGATGCTCGGCGCGCTCGCCGCCGCCCCGCTGCTCGGCATGTCGAAGCGTGCGGCGGTGATGACAGGAGTGATCCTGGTCGTCTCCGGCCCGACCGTCGTCGGCCCGCTGCTGAACTTCGTCCGGCCGACGGAACGGCTGCAGCGGGTGCTGGTGTGGGAAGGCTCGCTGATCGATCCGGTCGGCGGCATCCTCGGGGCGGTCGTGTTCCACGCCGTGATCGCGAGCACGCACCGCGGGTTCGGCCGGGAGACCGCGCAGTTCGCCCTGAGCATCGCGGCAGGAGTGGCCGGCGGCGCCGTCGGCTCGGTGCTGCTGTGGCTGCTGCTGCGCAAGCTGCGGCTGGGCGAACGACTCGGCACCACGGCACAGCTTGCCTCGGTGGTGGCGGTCGCCGCCGCGTGTGACGTCCTGCGCGAGGACACCGGCCTGATCGCCGCGATCGTCATGGGGCTCGCCGTGGCCAATCAGCCCGGCCTCGACGTTCCGGCCAGGAGGCCGTTCTTCGAGGCGCTCGTCGAGCTGATCATCGGCGTGCTGTTCATCTCCATCTCGGCCACGGTCACCCCGCACTCGCTGCGCCACGTCGTGCTCCCCGCGCTCGGCCTGGTCGCCGTGCTGGTGCTGGTGGCCAGGCCACTGACGGCGTTCCTGGCGACGCTGCGGACCAGCCTGTCCGCGGGCGAGCGGGCGTTCGCCGGATGGATGGCGCCGCGCGGCATCGTCGCCGCCGCCACCGCCTCGACGTTCGCGGCCAGCCTGGTGGCCAGCCGCATCGGCGGCGCCTCGAAGATCCTCCCGGTCACGTTCCTGGTGATCGTGGCCACGGTCACGCTGTACGGACTGACCGCGGCCCCGGCGGCCAGGCTGCTTGGCGTCACCCGCCCGGCACGAAGCGTGCCGCTGCTGGTCGGCGGCGATCCGTGGGTGATCGATCTCGGGCGGGCCCTGCAGCAGGCTGGGCTGGAGGTGCTGATGTGGGCGGGCCTGGAGCGGCAGCGCGAGCAGATCAGGCAGGCCGGTCTCGAGCTGGCGCGCGGTGAGCTGCTCGCGGCGGCCACCGGGCGCGGCGCCAGGCTCGAGGGGATCACGGTGGTGCTGCTGCTGACCGGCGAAGACGACTTCAACGCGCTCGCGTCGACCGTGCTGTACGGCCTCGTGGACGACCGCGTCTACCGGCTCGCGCCGCCGCTGCGCAGCAACGGCGTGGTGGCGCCCTACACCGGCGCCGACGCCCTGTTCGGCGCCGGACTGACCAGGCGCGAGGTGGAACAGCGGTACGCCAGCGGCGCCCGGATCGTGACCTTGCAGGCCGACGTGGGGCTGCCGGACGGGCACGACGTGCTGTTCCGGATCCGCGCCGATGGCCGGCTCGACGCGGTCACCGACGCCAGCGTCCCCGAGCCGCAGCCGGGTGACACCGCCGTGCTGCTAGCCGACCGGGCCTCACCAGAGGCGCTCGTTGGGCGAGCGCAGTGCCCGCAGTGACTTCTCAAACACCGACATGCGCTCGCTGACCGCCGCCGCCCGTTCGCCGTCTGCCGGGGCGTTGCTGAGGTCGTCGAGCGCGGTACGAAGCGCCTGCAGCGACCCGAGCGCATCGGCGGCGCTCGTCCGGTCCTCCGGGTCCACGGCCGTGTCCCGCAGCATGTGCAGTTCCTGCGCCAGGCCATCCGCGCGGCCCTGGATGTCGGCCCAGTGCGCGCCGGCGTCCGCGGCCGCCAGCGCCTCCGGGCGCACGGCCGCGTTGATCGCCTCGTGCAGCGCCGCGGCCTTCGCTGACACGTCGATCGCCTCGGCGATCCAGCCGCCGGTGACGACCGAGCCGCGCACCCCCATGTAGCGCAGGGTCAGCAGAACCGCGGTCACGCCGGCGATCACGACGACGATCACCAAGATCCACACCCACATGCCGGGTCCTTTCGTTATCCCCCGCGTTCCAGGAAATTCCATGCGGCGGCGCTTTGCAATCAGCGCAGC
>JASHOI010000104.1 GCA_030041195.1 Streptosporangiaceae bacterium
CGGGCAGGTGCAGGCGCTGCTGCGCGCCGGGGCCACCCGCGTCGAGTTCGGCACGCCGCACGGGCTGACCGCGGCCCGCGACATCGAACTGCTCGGCCGCCGGGTGCTGCCCGCCGTCCGCGGCGGATAGCGCACCGCGCGGGGCTCGCCGCGGAGCCGGGCCGCGGGCTGAAAAGCGGCTCCGGATTTTCTTCTCACCCGCCGAACAACCGCTGACCTCCTGTTATTTGGGACGCGACCGGTGTGCCGCGATGCGGGCGGGCCTTACCTGGCGAGTCTTCACATCGATGACAACTTGTGACAATATTCGGGCCAGATCGCCACATGGCCATCCATATGCTCGCGTCGGCCCGTGAACTAGCCAAGATCTGTGGCAGCCGCCGGGCCCCCGATCGATTGCGAGGGACGCCGATGACCATTTCGCGCCGACCAAGAATGCTCGCGGCGTGCGTCGCCGCCGCGGCCACAGCCGCGGCGATGGGTCTTGCGGCCTGCTCGACCAGTTCCAGCGGATCGGTCAGCTCATCGAGCGGCGTGTTCGGCACGGTGCCCGCGGCCAGCGGCACCCCGACAGCCGGCACGATCACCTGGGCCGAGCCGCCGGGCTCGGCGCCGACTTGGATCTTCCCGATCGAGCCGGGCGCCGACTTCACCGTCTACAGCGCCAACGACTTCAACTACGAGTCGTGGCGGCCGCTGTACTGGACGCAGACCGGGACCAGCCCCACGATCGACGAGTCGCTGAGCCTGGCCTACTTGCCGACGTATTCCAACGGCGACAAGACCGTCACGATCAAGATGAAGACCAACTACAAGTGGAACGACGGCCAGCCGGTGACCGCGAGCGACTCGCTGTTCTTCCTCGACGAGCTGCGCGCCGCCGTCAAGGAGAGCGCCGCCAACTGGGGCCCATACTCCCCCGGCGTCGGCATACCCGACCAGGTGGTCAGCGCCAGCGCGCCGAACGCCACCACGCTGGTGATCAACCTCAACAAGGCGGTGAACCCCACCTGGTTCACCGACAACAACCTCGAGTACGTCCAGCCGATGCCGGTGCAGTCATGGGCCAAGGCCTCGGCGAACGGGCCGGTCCTCGACTTCACGAACCCGGCGAACGCGACCAAGATCTACAACTTCCTGGCCGCGGCATCGGGTTCCACCAGCACCTACGCGACCAACCCGCTCTGGCAGGTCGTGGACGGGCCGTACCGGCTCACCGCGTTCAACAACACCACCGGCGCGTACACGATGGTCCCGAACCCCAGCTATGACGGCCCACACTCGAAGGTCGTGCCGACCCTGCAGGCGGTGCCGTACACGTCCGACACCGCCGAGTTCAACGCCGTGCTGTCCAAGGCCATCGACATCGGCTACCTGCCGCAGACCGACGTGCCGGAACTCGACAGGGTCAAGGCGGCCGGGTACCACGTGTTCGGCTACCCCGACTGGGGCTTCACGTATGTGAACTACAACTTCGCCGACAAGACCGGCGACTTCAACAACATCATCAACCAGCTGTACGTCCGGCAGGCGCTCGCGCACCTGGAGGACGAGGTGGGCTACGTCCACGCGTTCTTCCACGGGGCGGGCGGGCTGGCTTACGGGCCGGTGCCCGCGGTGCCGGTGTCGCCGTACAGCCCGGCCAACGCGGTGAAGAACCCGTACCCGTTCAGCATCACCGCCGCGGCGAACCTGCTGAAGTCGCACGGGTGGAAGGTCGTGCCCGGCGGCGTCAGCACCTGCACCAAGCCCGGCACCGGGTCCGGCGAGTGCGGCAGCGGCATCCCGGCCGGTACCAAGCTCGCGTTTAACGTGCTGTACGTCAACGACCCGGCGTACCTGGGCGAAATGGTCACCGACTGGGCGTCGGACGCGAAGAAGGTCGGCATCGCGATCACGCTGCAGGCCGGCACGTTCAACCACGTCGTGGACGTGGCCGACGACCCGGGCTCGCCGAAGACCATCAACCAGTGGGCGATGTCGGACTACGGCGGTTTCACCAACTCGCCGTACCCGACCACGTTCGGCGAGTTCAACACCGGCGGCTCGGACAACGGCGGGTTCTACAACAACGCGGAGGCGAACGCGCTGATCAACGCGTCGGTAAGCGGCGGCAGCCCGGACGCCGTCAAGGCCGAGGCGTCCTACCTGACCGAGCAGCAGCCGAGCCTGTTCCAGCCCAATCCCGACAACATCATCGTGTGGAAGGACGACGTCTCCGGGCAGCCGGCCGCGATCGAGGCGATGACGCAGTACTACCTGAACACCGAGCTGCTGTACCTGACCAAGTGACGGGATCCGGGGCAGAGCACCGGCTGACCAGGGGCGCACGCCGTGACGGCTTACATCATCCGCCGGTCGGCAACGGCGATCGTGGTGCTGTTCGGTGTCTCGGT
Source organism: Streptosporangiaceae bacterium (assembly GCA_030041195.1). The sequence goes on from JASHOI010000104.1 coordinate 2,397, forward strand.
GTTCATCTTCCTGATGCTGCACGTGATCTACCCGACGCCCGCCATCGACGTGCTCGGCCCGCACGCGAACAAGTTCACGATCGCGCAGTGGAACAAACAGCACGGCTTCGATGAGCCGTGGGTCGTGCAGTACCTGCGGTACATCAACCAGCTACTGCACGGGAACCTCGGCTACTCCTACAAGCTGAACCAGAGCGTGGCGTCGCTGTTCCACGAACGGTGGGAGCGCAGCGCGTACCTGTCCGGCGTCACGCTGGTGCTGTCGATCCTGGTCGCGATCCCGCTCGGCATCTACCAGGCGATCCGCCGGAACACGCTCGGCGACGCCGTCGTGACAACCGGCGCGTTCATCACGTACGCGATGCCGGACTTCTTCCTCTACCTGATCGCGATCGACCTGCTGGCGATCTCGTTCCCGATCTTCAGCTACGAGGGCCCGCAGACCACGTCGATGATCTCGATCATCTTCAACTTCCGCGCGATGACGCTGCCGATCGTCTGCCTCACCCTGCTTAATCTGGCCGGCTACTCCCGCTACATGCGGTCGGCCGCCATCGACACGCTCGCGCAGGACTACATCAAGGCAGCACGGGCGAAGGGCCTGCCCGAGCGGCTGGTCCTGCTCAGGCACCTGGTCCGCAACGCGTTCCTGCCCATGATCACATTGATCGGGCTGTCGATCCCGGACCTGCTGGCCGGCAACCTGATCTGCGAGGCGGTCTTCAACTTCCCCGGCCTCGGGCTGCTGTTCTACGACAGCCTGGGCAACGCCGACTACCCGATCCTGCTCGCCTACACGCTGGTCGGCGCCGTGCTCACGGTTGCCGGGAACTTCATCGCCGACATCGCCCTGACCGTCGCCGACCCGAGGATCCGGCTTGTCTGACAACCCGGGAGCGCACCAATGACCAACCTCGGCACATCGCCGATACCGCCCGAGCTGGCCCGGGCGCCCGAGGGCGGCGCGATCGGCCCGATCCAGAGCGGCTGGCGGCTCGGCGTCAGGGAGTTCGCGCAGAACAAGCTCGCCGTGGTCGGCCTCGTCGCGCTGGTGTTCTTCATCGTGTTCTGCTACTTCGGGCCGTTCGTGTACCACGGCCCGCTGAGCTCGAACCTCGCGGCCACGAACCTGCCGCCGGGCGCCGGGCATCCGCTGGGTACCGACAACCAGGGCTTCGACGTGCTCGAGGAGCTGATGGTGGGCGGCCGGGCCGCGCTCGAGATCGGCTTCCTCTCCGCGGTCATCGGGATGGTCTGGGGCGCGATCTGGGGGGCGGTGTCCGGCCTGGCCGGCGGCCTGCTCGACGGGTTCCTGATGCGGATCGTGGACGTGCTGCTGTCGATCCCGTTCCTGTTCGTCGTGCTGATCGTCGCGGTGCGGTACGGCGCGTCCGTGCTCGGGCTCAGCATCATCATCGGGATCTTCACCTGGCAGGTCCCGGCCCGCCTGGTCCGGGGCGAGGTGCTGACGCTGCGGGTGCGGGACTTCGTCTCCGCTGCCCGCGCCGCTGGGTCCGGCTGGATCCGGCTGATGAACCGGCATCTGCTGCCGAACTCGCTCGGGGTCATCATCGTGACCGCGACGTTCAGCGTGGCCGACGCGATCCTGGCCGTGGCCACCCTAGGGTTCCTCGGATTTGGGTTGCAGTACCCGACCTTTGACTGGGGGGACATGCTCAACAACGGGATCACGTACCTGCAGGACGGCTACTGGTGGCAGGTCTACCCGGTGGGATTCTGCATCATCGCGGTCGTGATGGCCTGCAACCTGCTCGGTGACGCGCTCCGCGACGCGCTCGATGTGAGGCTGCGGCGCAGATGACCGCGGTGCTGGAGATCACCAACCTGTCGACCCACATCCAGCTGACCAAGTCGGCGGTGCAGGCGGTCGGGAACGTCGACCTCTCGATCGAGGCGGGCGAGACCCTCGGGCTGGTGGGTGAGTCGGGCTGCGGTAAGTCCATGACCGGCCTGTCCATCATGGGCCTGCTGCCGCCGGGCGGCGAGATCGTCGGCGGCTCGGTCAAGCTGGACGGCAGGGAACTCGTCGGCCTGCCCGACGCTGAGCTGCGCAAGATCCGCGGCAACGACGTCGCCATGATCTTCCAGGACCCGCTCACCTCACTGGATCCCACGAAGACGATCGGCTACCAGGTCGCCGAGCCGCTCCGGCTGCACAAGGGCGCCAGCAGGTCGGCGGCCACGGAACGGGCCAAGGAGGTGCTCGCGCTGGTCGGCCTGCCCCGCCCGGCGGAGCGGCTCGGTGACTACCCGCACCAGCTCTCCGGCGGGCTGCGCCAGCGGGTGATGATCGCGATGGCGCTGACCTGCGAGCCGAAGCTGCTGATCGCCGACGAGCCGACCACCGCCCTCGACGTCACGATCCAGGCGCAGATCCTCGCGCTGCTGCATGACCTGAAGGACCGGCTCGGCATGGCGATGCTGCTGATCACGCACGACATGGGCGTGATCGCCGGGCACGCGGACCGGGTCCAGGTCATGTACGCGGGCCGGATGGTCGAGGCCACCGACACCGCCACCCTGTTCCGGCACATGCGCCACCCGTACACCCATGCGCTGCTGGCGTCGATCCCGCGGCTGGACCAGGACAACAAGCGGCGGCTGCTGAGCATCGCCGGCCTGCCGCCGGATCTTGCTGACCCGCCGCCGGGGTGCCGGTTCGCGCCGCGGTGCGGCCGGGCCACCGACCGGTGCCGCACCGACGAGCCGCCGCTCACCGGCGAGACCCCGGCCCACCTGTTCTCCTGCTGGCATCCGGTCAACGGCCCGTCCGGCACCGGGGCGACGGACGGCG
>JASHOI010000784.1 GCA_030041195.1 Streptosporangiaceae bacterium
CGCTGGCCGCGGTCAGCGTCGTGGCGGCCGACGGCGCTCCGCTGATGCCGTGCGGCCGGTGCCGTCAGCTGCTGCTGGAGGCCGGCGGCCCGGAGCTGCTGCTCGACGCCGATGGCGGCCCGGTCCGCCTCGGCGACCTGCTGCCGGGCGCCTTCACCGGCATCGACCTGGCGGCCCGCCGGAACCGGCGCGATGCCTGACGCCATCGACCTGATCCGGGCCAAGCGCGATGGCGGGCGGCTGTCGGCGGGCGACATACGCTGGCTGATCGCCGGGTACACGGCGGGCGCCATCGCCGACGAGCAGATGGCCGCGCTGCTCATGGCGATCTACTTCCGCGGCCTCGCCGCCGACGAGCTCACGGCCTGGACCGAGGCGATGATCAGCTCCGGCGAGCGGCTCGAGCTGCGCGGCCTGGCTGGGCCGACCGTGGACAAGCACTCCACCGGCGGAGTGGGCGACAAGGTGTCGCTGGTCCTGGCGCCGCTGGTGGCCAGCTGCGGCGCCGTCGTGCCGCAGCTTTCCGGGCGCGGCCTCGGCCACACCGGCGGCACCCTCGACAAGCTGGAGTCGATTCGCGGCTGGCGGGCGTCGCTGTCGAACGCGGACATTCTGCGGGTGCTGGGCACCGCCGGCTGCGTGATCTGCGCTGCGGGCGACGGCCTGGCTCCGGCCGACCGCCGGCTCTACGCGCTCCGGGACGTCACCGGCACGGTGGAGTCGATTCCGCTGATCGCGAGCTCGATCATGTCCAAGAAGATTGCCGAGGGAACCGGGTCGCTGGTCCTCGACGTCAAGGTCGGCAGCGGCGCGTTCATGCCCGATCTGGCGGCGGCGCGCGAGCTGGCGCAGACCATGGTCGAGCTCGGCGGCGCCTACGGCGTCCGCACCAGCGCGCTGCTCACCCGGATGGACACGCCCCTGGGGCGCGCCGTCGGCAACGCCGTCGAGGTCGAGGAGGCGGTTGCGGCGCTGCGCGGGCGCGGCCCCGCCGACCTGGTGGAGGTGACGCTGGCGCTGGCCGCCGAGATGCTGCGGCTGGCTTGCCTCAGCGCCGATCCTGCTGCCGCGCTCGCTGGCGGCCGTGCCCTGGAGCGGTACCGGGCCATGATCGCGGCGCAGGGCGGCGATCCGGACGCGCGGCTGCCGACGGCACGGCACGCCGAGGTCGTGACCGCGCAATCCGGCGGCCGGCTGCAGGCCCTGGACGCGCGCTCGGTGGGCGTGGCGGCCTGGCGGCTGGGCGCCGGCCGGTCCAGGAAGGAGGACCCGGTCTCGGCGGCCGCCGGGATCCTCTGCCTGGCCAAGCCGGGCGATGCGGTCGAGGCGGGCCAGCCGCTGCTGGAACTGCGCAGCGATGACGCCGTCACCTTCGAGCGCGCCCGCGAGGCGCTGGCAGGCGCGATCCGCATCGGTCAAGACGCTCCCGACCCGGCTGGCCTGGTGCTCGACCGGATCGGGTGATCACAGCTCCACGTGCCTACCAGGCGATGCCTTGCGGGAATACCCGCCCGACCCCGGGCAGCGGGTGCAGCCGGCCGCCGGATATCCAGCCGGCCGCGACGGCGATCCGATGGTGTCGCGGACTGGATACGCCGCTCGTCGGCCACAGGAGCACCCACTGGCCGGATGGATCGGCGAACAGCCCCGTGCGGTCGGCGGTTATGGCCATGGGTGTGTCGGTCAGTTCGCTGTACAGGACGGTCTGAGGGCTCCCGGCCGCTGACGGGATGCTGACGACCAGCACCCGGGTCTGGTGCTGCCCGGCCGCCTGGAACTCGACCGCCGTCAGGCTGTTGTCCGGGCCGGCGACAGCCGCCGCCACGCAGGTGGAGCAGTTGGGATTCTGCTGCAGCAGCGTCGTGCTGTCGGCCTGCAGCGAGCCGCCGCTGCTGGCCGTGTTCAGCCCGAAGACCGTGAGGTCCGACCCCGCGGACGTGGGCGAGTATTCATCGATGATGAGCGTGCTGCCGTCCGGCGCCCAGGACAGTCCGCTGACGGTTTCCCCGGTCGGGTTCTGCCAGGTCCGGACCACTCCGGTGGACAGATCAACGATGCTGACCGCGCCTGCCGCCGGCTCCCCCGGTTCCGCGCTGCCGCAACTGCCAGGCAGCGCGGCGTAGGCCATCTGCGACCCGTCCGGCGAGACCGCGAGGTAGGTGAGCATCCCCTGGACGGCCCGGCCAGCCGGCGCGATGCCGCTGATCCGCCCCGAGCCGGTGATCGTGATCCGGTAGAACGTGGTGAGCGCCGCCGCGGTGCTGCGGCACGGGTAGTGGCCGATGAAGAACGCGCGGTCGCTGGCGGCGGCGGTGATGTTGTTTCCCCACCCCATGTTCGCTGCGGGGATAGTGGTCGAGGCGGTGACCGCGCCGCCCGCGGTGCGCCGCACCTGCAGCTGCAGGACGTTTGGGCCAGTCGGCGGGTACGTCGCGGTCATATAGAACTCTGGCCGTGGCACTTGAGCCGTGGTCGCGCCTTGTCCTCCGGCGGGGCTGGCCAGGTGAGCGGCGATCACCGACGCCGCCGCGATCACCACGATGCTCGCGGCGGCCGCGAGCGGAGACAGCCAGCGCCTGACCCGCCTGACATGCTGGCGTTCAACCGCGTCATGCTGGCGTTCCGGCACGTCACGCACCACCATGACGTCGGCGGCTGCGCTCAGGGCGTCCCTGAGCCGGGCCCCGGTGCGTTCGGTCTCGTCTTGATCGGTCATGGTGTTTCCCTGAGGTCACGGGCCAGCGTCGCGAGGCCCCGCGCGGCGGTGGACTTGACGGTGCCGGGGCTGATCCCGAGCATTTTGGCGATTTCCGCCTCGGACATATCCAGGTAAAAGCGCAGCACGAGCACTTCCCGGCGCCGCCGGGGCAGAGTCGCCAGCGCGGCCAGGACCCGCCTGCGGTCCTCGGCCAGCATCGCGGCTTCCTCTGCGGTCAATGGCGGGCATGGCGACTGCCGCTCCTGCTGTCCGGCGTGGCGGCGGATCAGCCGCGACCGTCGCAACGTCGTGCGGCAGCCGTTGATCACCGCGGAGCGAAGGTAGTACTGCGGATCGCCGTCTATCGGGCCGCGCTGATGCACCCGGACGAACACGTCCTGCACGACGTCCTCCGCGGCACCCCTGTCGCCGAGGATGAACGCGGCCAGCCGGACGAGCCCGGCCCGGTGCAGCCGGAACACCTCATCGAGGCCAGCACCGCGATATGTGCTCGGTACCATGCAGACGACACGAATTGCGGTCCGCGTTGGTTGCTCGGTAACGGCGGGATGTTTTCCTCAGCGGCCTGCTCGCGCGGTTGCCGCCGACGCCAGCGCCCGCAGCGCCGCCGGGAACACCTCGGGCGGCGGCGTGACCAAACCCGCGCCCACCTGGCCGGTCCCCGCTGCCTTGCCGACCATGCCGGTGTTGATCTGCGGCACGATGCCCGTGTCGCCGCGGCCGTGACCGGCGACCCCGCCGTGTTCGTCTCGGTGTCAGCGGCGCATCAGGGACCGGACGGCGGCGGGCCGGTCGCGGCGATCGTCGACCTTGGCGACAGGTCGGCGTAGGCGACCGCGACCCCGGCGGCGAGCTCGGCGTTGTCCGCGATCAGGCGCTCGTTGACCTCGACACTGCGGCCACCGCTGAGTTCCTCAACCGCGGCCAGCACCGCCGGCGTGACCGCCTGGCCGGTCAGGCCGGCCTGGCGCACCCGCTCCACCGCCTCCGTGACCACGGCCTCAAGATCGAGGCCGTCCGCCGGCGGGCGGGCGAGGATAAGGCCGCCGGCGGGTACGAGCTGCCAGTGCGCCGCCGCTATCTGGGCGGCCTCGGCCGCATCCGCCACCGTTGCCGAGACCGGCGGGCCGCCCGCGCCGCTGTAGAACATCGGCAGGGTCGGGGTCTGCCAGCCGAGGACGGGTACGCCGAGCGTCTCCAGCAGCTCGGCGGTGGCGCTGACGTCCAGGATCGACTTGGCGCCCGAGCAGACGACGACTGCCGGGGTCCGCGCGAGCTGCGGCAGGTCGGCAGAGATGTCCAGGGTGTCGGCGAAGCCGCGGTGCACGCCGCCGGTGCCGCCGGTGCCGACGAACCGGATGCCAACCGTGCGCGAGACGGCCAGCGTGCCGCCGACGGTCGTCGACCCCAGCGCGCCCTGGACGACGCACGCGGCAATGTCGCGCGCGCCCAGCTTGCGGGCGGCCGGGCCGGCATCGGCGAAGCGCTCGAGCTCGGCGGCGTCAAGCCCGACCCGCACGACGCCGTCCAGCACGCCAATCGTGGCCGGTGTCGCGCCAGCGGCCCGGACTCGGCGTTCCGACTCCAGCGCGGCATCGAGCCCACGGCCGCCGGAGAATCCATGTGACACCAGCGTCGTCTCCAGGGCAACGACCGGGCGGCCGGCCCTCAGCGCTTCGGCGATCTCACCTGTCAGCTGCGGCACAAGCGTCACGGCATCGCCGCGTTTATTATCCACATAGCATCTGTTCGATATCGCCGCCGCCGAGGCTGGCGAGAAGAGCCTCGAGTTCGTCTGGGCGGAAGGCATCCCCGAGAATCGTAAGTCCGCTATCGGTGATGGATATTCGCAGCCGCATGAGGCGCCCGTCGGGATAGCGGTCATACTCGCTTGCATCAATAAGGTCGGGAAGATCCGGCACGTATCGCGGAGTAACCATCTTCTACCATCGCCCATCTATCGCTTGCGTGCAACCTGGACAGGCGCCGTCGACCAGTCGGTTGGTCTCGGTGCGCCACAACCCACGGACGATCGCCGCCTCGCCGCAGGAGGGGCAATACGTGGTACGGCCGGCCTGACCGAGAGCGCGCTCGACGTATACGAACCGCAGCCCAGCCGCTCTGCCGATCTCGGAGGCGCGAGCGAGAGCGGCCGGGGTTGTCGGATCCCGGTCGGCCATCCGGAACGTTGGCGTGAACCGGAGCAGATGCCACGGGATCTCGCTACCGATATTGGCCAAGGTCCGTGCCATCCATGTCAGGTCGCTTTCGTTGTCGTTGACGGCAGGGATCAGCGGCGTGCTCACCTCGAGCCAGACCCCGCGATCGTGCAGAGCGCGGATCGTGTCGATGACCGGCTTGAGCGCGGCGCCGGTCAGGCGGCGATGCTGCTCCTCGGTCGCAGCCTTCAGATCGATGTTCGCCGCGGCCAGCGCCGGAGCGACCGCCTGCACCGCCTCCTGGGTGAGGAAGCCGTTGCTTTTCCAAACGACGCTGAGTCCTTTGGCCCGCGCCAACTCCAGGGTTAGTTCGCACGCCAGAGCGGGTTCGGTGTACGACAGCGCGACTATGCCGTCGATCTGGGCCGCTCGGTGCACGACATCCATCACCTCCGTGTATCCACCCGACCAAGGTGACCCGGCCGGCCTGCCAAACTGCGAGAGGCGGTAGTTGATGCAGTAGGAGCAAAAAAATGTGCAACCAGGCGCAGCGATCGTGAGGGCCGTTGTCCCGGGCCGGAAATGATAGAGCGGTTTTCGCTCGATCGGGTCTTCGTGGCTTACCGCGATGCCAGAAAAAGTGGCCGTCTCCAGTACGTCGCCCCGCCGACGGCGCACGCGGCAGAGCCCGACCTGTCCGTCTGATAGCCGGCACCGGTGCGGGCACAGCGTGCACTCGATCCGCTCGCGGTCGTTTCGGTAAAGGATGGCAGGTACCCATTGCTCTGGCGCGCGCTCGTTCATCTACGCACCGGGTCCCGGACGGCGGGGGCCAGCAGCCGCAGCACGGCCTTCAACACCTCGGCGGCGCTGGGCTTGGGCGGCAAGTGGAGATGGTACGGATTCATGAACGGCCGCCGTGGCGGGTCGCCTGGCGCATGGGTGGTCAGCACTCGCACCGAGGCGCGCGCCACGACGTCCTGATCCGACACGAGGTGGTGCTGCGTCAGCAAAACGGTCGTGGCCTGTCGGCGGTACGTCGCCGTATTCAGTGCCGCGGTCAGTGACGTGGATGCCGGCTCCAGCGTGCGACCGCACCAGACCTCGATTAGGTCGGCGGGCCGGATAAGCGGCACGGCGCGGTCCGGGGCGTCCAGCCGTATCAGATGGGCGTCCTTATGCGTAATCCACAAGTTCGTTGCGATGGTGTGCGCGACGAGTCGCAGGACCATCTCCACCGGGCCGAAGGTGGGGGGAGTCGTGTCGAGCACGATCGTCACCGGTGCCAGCGGCGTTTCGATGCCGCCGTCGCGCAGGCGGTAGAGCAGCTGATCCTGAGCGTATCTAGCCGCGAACAGCCTTAGCGGCAAGGCCAGCTCGGTGTGCACGAGATTCGGCAGAGTACCCCTGCGCACGAGTCCGTTGACCCCGGCTGCCTGCGCGGAAGTGCTGGCGCGACCACTAGCGTCCCGCTCCAGCTGCCGGGTGACGTCCAGCAGCAGCGTTCGTGGCTCGACGTCGAGCGACAGCAACTGCGGGGCATGGTGCCTGAGCCGTACCGGCAGGATGGGGTCGGCCGCGACGGCGTCGGGGCCCAGCACCGTGAGGAGGGCTATGACCTGGTCGTTGATCCGGTTGGCCGCTGCGCGAAGCAGGTCGAGCGGCACGGCCTCCGGCAAGCCGTCGCCGGGGGGCGAGTCGAGCGCTGCCAGCAGCGCGCGGTGCAGCGCCGCTTTCGGCGCGGGTGGCGCTGTGTAGCGGTCGTCGGCCGGCAGGTCCTCGGCGAGCAGGGCAGCAAAGCCCACCCGGGCGCCATGCGGCCAGGCAAGGCCGCGCAGTCGGCTCACGCCGGGGTGTTCGGCTAGCGTCGCGATGGCCCCCGTGCGTGGGGCCTCTCCCCCGGTGATCGCGACGAGATCGGCCAGGAGAGCTAGCGGCGGGTCGAGATTCGAGCCCGCCAGCGCGATCAGGTCGGCGGCCCACCGCGCGTCGGAGCGGCTCCCGGCCGGCCGCGCAGGCGTCGGCGCCGACCCGCCGCCCCGCGTGTGCATGGTCAGCAGGCTCAGCTGACCGCGTTCACCACCGACCGCGATCTGGAATCGATGCGCGTCCAGCCACCGCACGGCCACAGCCTGGCTCGTCGGCACCTCCCTGCGCAGCAGCAACCTGGCCTCGGCCAGGTTCCAGATGCGCACGTCGCCGATCCTGTGAGCACCCGTGACGGTTACCGACTCCCCCGCGTGATTGACGGCTGAGTCCACAGACCATAGGGGACCAGCCTCGTCGTCCAGCAAGCCCACTTGCTGGCCGGTAACCGGGTCCGAGAGCCGCAGCGAACCATCGATTCCGCAGCTGGCCAGGACAGCGGATCCATCTTGCCGTCCCTCGAATCTCAGCCCGTACACCGAATCGGTGTGGCTCCTCAGAGTGCGGAGCTGACGACCGGTCGCCGGGTCCCATAGCTTGACCGTATTGTCGACGCTGCCGCTGGCCATCAGGTCTGATCCGTCGGGAAGCCGAGTGAAGGCAAGCGGCCAGACCCCGTTGGTGTGCCCGGACAGGGTGCGGAGGTGATCGCCCGTCACCGGATCCCACAGCCGGATGTTCGAGTCGCCGCAACCGGCCGCGAGCACGACCGACCCATCGGCGAGCGCGCCGAACCTGACCTCGTGGGCGCCTCCCTCGTGCCCGGTCAGCCTGTGCAGCGCCGTCCCGGTGACCGGATCCCACACCCGGACCGTGCGGTCGTTACTGGCGCTGGCGAGCAGCGTGGTTCCGTCCGGCAAGGTGCCGAAGGCGACGCCCCAGATCCTCGCGGTGTGGCCCTCCAGGGAGCGCAGGTGATCACCGCTATCCGGGTCCCAGATCTCGACCGTGGTGTTATCTCCGCCGCAAGCCAGCAGATCCGAGCCATCGCGCAGCCGGCCAAAGGCGATTACGTTGATGTCCAGAGCCGGACCGGGCAGGGTACGGACGCTCACCTCCTCGACCTCCGTTACGGTGCCGTCTGTCTGCGGCCCGTTACCCTGACCGGTCGCGCTCATCCGCGCGGACCAGAGCAGGCCGGAGTCGCCTCCAGCGGCCAGATACACAGAGCCGTCCGGCAGTGAGCCCAGCGCCGCGCTCCAGAGCGTCCCGGGCTGTTTCTCGGAGGCGAACAGGCAGTCATGGGTGAGCGCGTCCCAGACCCAGACACGGTCGTCGCAAGCGGCGACGAGGACGGTCGTCCCGCTGGGCAACACCGCGAACGCGACGGAGCCGACGGAACCGTTACCGGTGTCGACGGAACCGTTGCCGGTGTCGAGGGTCCGAAGCAGCCGACCGCTCGCAGGATCCCACAGTCGGACTGGCCCTTCGCCAGATCCGACGCTGGCCAAGACCGTGGTTGCATCATCGAGGCGCGTGAACGCTAGCCCATATACGACGCCTGGGTGGCCGGTCAAAATACGCAGGTGCTCGCCAGTCAGCGGATCCCACAGCCGGATGGCCGAATCCGCGCCAGCACTGGCCAGGATCGAGGAGCCGTCCGGCAGCACGCCGAACGCGACCGCGTACAGCGCCTCGCTGTGGCCGACGAGTGTGCGGATGTGACGCTGGGTATAGGGGTCCCAGATCCGCACGGTGTGGTCGTACGCCGCGCTGGCCAGCAGGGCCGATCCGCCGGGCAAGGCGGCGAACGCTACCGCCCAGGGATTTTCGGTGTGCCCGGTCAGCACGGCCAGCTCTTCGCCGCTGACTAGATCCCAGATCCGCACCGTGTGATCAGAACTATCCGTGGCCAGCAGGACCACACCGCCGGGCGTGACGTGGGTGGCGAACGCCGCAATCGTCCCGGCGCTGCCCTGCAGGCGCTTCAGTGACCTCCCGGATACAGGATCCCGGATCTCTACCCTGCCGTCACCCGCGCTCACCAGCGCTGTGGTTCCGTCGGGCAGATCGACGAAGGCCACGCCGTAGACGGTGTCGTGGTGTCCCGCGATCAACCGGGGTTCGGCATCGAGCCGCATGCTCGGCGCGCTGAACGCGGACACCGACATTTCCGCTGCGGGCGCTTCGATCCCAAGATCCCATATTCGGATCCGGGTATCTCGGCTTCCGGTGGCCAGCGCCAGCCGTCCATCCCCCGTCCCGGCGAACGCGACGGACACGGCCCGGTCAGAACCGTTGAGCACGCTCAGGCAGGAGCGGTCGCTGAGCCGCCATAGCCTGGCAGCCCCGTCGGTAGAGACGCTGGCGAGGATGACCGTACCGTCAGGCAGGGTGGTGAACGCGCATCCATACAGGGCTGGCTCCTGCCCGGTCAGCATATCGAGCAGCTGACCGGTCTCTGGATCCCACAGGCCGATCCGACCCCCGTCGCAGCAGCCGGCGAGGACGGCTGAGCCGTCGATCGCGACCGCTGCAGCCAGCCCGACAACATTACGTGAGCCGGAGGGATCCTCGAGGGACCGCAGCAGATCGCCAGTGACTGGATCCCAGATCCGGGCGCCGCCTTCCCCCTGGTCGCCGCCGCTTGCGAGGACGACCGTGCCGCCGGGCAGCGTGACGAAGGTGACGGAGAAGATCTTGCTGGCGTGTCCCTCGAGGGTGCGGACCGGACGGCCGGTCATCGGATCCCAGAGCCTAACCGTCTCGTCGTAACCGCCGCTCGCGAGCAGCACCGTCCCGTCCGGAAGCTTGCCAAACGCGACGGTGCGGGCGTAAGCGGTGTGGCCGCTGAGCGTCTGGCGGAGTTCTCCTGTCTCGAGATCCCAGAGCCTGACGGCGCCGTCTGAGTTACCGCTGGCCAGAACCGTCGCGCCGTTGGGCAGAATGCCGACGGCGACCGCGGCAACCCTGCTCTCACCATGCTGAAGAACGCGGATGCAGACACCGCTGGCTACGTCCCATACCCGCACGGTATGGTCGCTGCTCGCGCTGACGAGCAACTGAGCGCCGTCTCGGGCCTGGGCGGCCTGGATCGACCAGACAGCGTCGGTGTGGCCGCTAAGGACGGCGGGCTCAGCGGCGGCCCGGACTGTCCATCGACCTGGCTTCGGCAAGTGCCTGTCGGCTCGGCGGGCAGGCGCCGCATCGGTAGTGCCCGGGACGCCGACGCGTCCCACGGTGCGGGCGTGGTTGACCGCCCACCGGCGGATGGCCTCGTTGGTGTCGTCAGCGCTCATGGTGGCATGCTCATGGGGCGAGTCGGCCCGCGAAGACCTGGCACGGCGGAAGCTCCCGCGTGCGGTAGCGCAGCAGTACACCGCCCTTGATCGCCGCGTGCACGGTGACGGTGGCCCACACCTCCGCCCGCAGCGGACCGCGTACCACCATGGCCAGCCGGTGCGCGCCGGCCAGTTGCACGGCCGAGGTGCGCCGGAACCGCCATTCCGGATCGGACCGCAGCAGGTGGACTGCCTCGAGAAACACCTCGTCGACAGTCCGGGAGGTGGTGTGCTGCCACTCACCGGCGCTCGCCTCGACGTTCGAGATGGTCAGCTTCGGTCCCAGCCGCCACGTCGTGCCGGTTTGCACCGGATGCGCGGCGCGCTCGGGCGCCATGGACCAGGCGATCGGCGTCTCCCCGGCCTCGGTCGTGAACAGGCGCAGCCCCAGCGCGGCCGACTCCAGCGGCGGATCGCCCGGCGCGGACTCGAAAGTCACCGAGGCCTGCATGACCGAGAACGTGGACCTGGCCGCCTCTGCGGTCACAAATAGCTGCAGCTGCGGATCACCGGCAACGTAATCCGCGGTCACCGGAACGGCGACCGGCCCGCCGAGCAGCACTCGTGCGGCAAGCCCAGTGGCCGGTTCCGGCCCAGGCCGGCCGCGCACTGGCGTCTGGTCAGCGACGAGCTCCAGGGCGCGTTGCGGCAGCGGTGGCGTCTCAATCTCGATCATGGTTAACCTCCCGGACGGCGGTCCAGGGCTTCCCGCGCGGCCCGTTCGAATAGATGTGCGGCGCGCAGCGGCTCGTTATGGCGCCGGTGTAGTTCCGCGGCGCCTGCCAGGTTTCCGGCCAGCTCGGCGGCCAGAGCCTCGTCACGCCATGAGCGGGCAGCCGTCTGGGCCGAGCGCCGCACGGCGACCGGCGGCGCGGCGCCATCCGCCTCGTCGAGCGCGCGCAGCGCAGCGGCGGAGCCTGCCGGAAGGCGGAGGTCGGCCGGTGGTGGGTCGCCCACCCACAGCTTCCAGACCGGACGCCGCGCGTCGAGGCTGAATCGCAGCCCACCGCGATCGGTAAGGACGACGGCGTGCTGGGCGTCGGGCTCATACATCGCCTGCCGGGCCGATGGCGGCAGGCGCGGGCTCAGCCGCCTGCCCAGCGGGACGTAGAGCGGGCCCGGGCCCACGCAGGCGAGCGGCTCACCGACCGGAAGCTGTTCGAGCACTCCGCCCGCGGCCAGCACCAGGTGCCTGTCCTTCCCGAGCACGACGACGGCGATCTCGGCGAGCGGATGGTGCTCCAGCAGCAGTGCCAGGTTGGCTAGGTCAGCGTCGTCAAGGAGGACGGCGTCCACGCGCTGGCCGGGCAGGCGGGCCGGGACGAGGCGCACCGCAGACTCGGTCACGACGTGATGGCTGCCGAGCGGGCGCTGGTCGGCGAGCGGCAGATCGTCGTCGAGACGGACCAGCCCGCTGCTGTCGAGCCAGTCGCCCATGGCATCAAGGCGCCAGCAGCCGAACGCCGCATCAGCGAGCACCCAGGTGCCGCCGTCAACGAGCATCGCAAGCTGCTCGTCGGCCAGCGGGGATGCCTTCCCGTGCTGCACGAGCAGACGGCCGTCGCCAGCGGGGCGAAAGACCGCGGCCTGCGGGTACCGGGCGGCCGCCCCGAGGAACGCGGTCGGGATCGTGCGGGCCGCTGCGCGCAGGCTCAGCTCAATGAGCGTTGTCTGGTCTCCTGCGGACGATCCGGCGAACAGCGGTTCCAGGCGAACGGCCCGATATGAGACGTCAAGCCGGAGATCGAGCGCGCGCCGCACCACGGCGGTCATGGCGAGGCCAGGCAGCAGCACCGCCGCGGCGGACAGCGGATTCGGCCGCGTGGTGTGCAGCCCGCTCTGCCGGACGAGATCCAGCAGGCTCACCGGCGTCAGCGTGCCGGGATCGATGTCCTCGGCCCCGCGCCGCTGCGGGGCAGCGCCGAAGCCGCGGTCGCGGACCAGCCAGCCATCGACGCGCACGTAAGCGGCGCCGTTGGCACTGTCCACGATCGAGCGGCCGAGGTCCAGGTCCAGCGCCGCCAGCACCCACCACGAGCCCGATCCGGTCCGGAACTGCGCGTCCTGGGCGCGGCCTGCCGCGATCAGCGCGCCGACACAGGACAGTGCGGCGGTGGCGGTGCGAAACCGCCCGGCGACCGGCACCGGCGGGGCGGGCGCCGGATGGGCGCCGGTCGGTCGTGATGCCGCTGGCTCTGGCCGGCCGGGTGGCGCTGGTTCGAGTCGGGCGATCTGGCCGGTGGGCGGCCGGGTCCCGCCGGAGCGTCCGGTCATGACTGGACCTCTGCGCCGGCGTCGGCGGTCTGGGAGGGCGGCGGAATGACGATCGCGATGCCGAACCTGTCCTGCGTCCACGCGGCCCACTCCTTGTCCGCGTTCGGGAACCGGGCGCGTACGGCCGCAGACCAGATCAGCGCGGCCTGGTCGTAGCGCTGAATCGCCTCGGCTACCGCGATAGACCAGTGCAGCAGGCGCTGATCCGGCGCGCCGATCCGGCCGGCGAGTGCCTCCTGAACGTCGCCGAGCACCGGCACGATGAGCTCGTGGTCAGCGCCCTCAGCGGCGTCGCACCGGGCGAGCACCAGGCGCCGGACCAGCTCGCCCGGTGCTGTGCCCGCGCTGGCCAGCACAGCCCGCGCGGCGGCCGCGTCGCCGGCGTAATGGACCAGCGTCCAGCCAGCCTCGTCGATGTTGCCGGCCGCCTGGTAGGCCTCCGCGGCATCGCGGTGCATGCCATGGTGCGCATACAGGTCGGCGGCTCGCCGGTGCATGCGCGCATGGCGGTAGCAGCGGGCCGCCTCCAGATGCGCGCCGGCCTGCTCGTAGCAGCTCGCGGCCTGTGACCACAGGGAGAGTTCAGTCACGGAGCCTTGTCTCGGTGCTCGGTCTCGCCGGATCAGGAGCCGCTTGCTCGGGCTCGGCGCTGACCCTGGTGGTCGAGTTGGGTGCGACCTCGGTCACGGTGGGGTGGGGATCCACGACGCGCGCCACCTCGAGCGACGCGGCGTCGTGCCGTTCATCGTGGTCGAAGTCGGGTGGCCCGACGCGGGCGTCGTCCACCTCGAAGACCTCGACCTCGCCAGTGTCGGAGTTGAACCGGAAGCGCACGCGGACACGCATCGTCCCGCCCCTATCGCTGCATCTCGAACTCGATCTCCACCACGCCATCTCGCTCGGTGCAGGAGAAGTTCTCCGCGCCGCGGGACTGTGCGTATGCGGTGATCGCGTCGCGGTACGCCATCGCCAGCGCGCGGTGGAAGACGTTGCGGCCCTCGATACCGAGCGCGGTCAGCCGCTGCACGGCCAGGCCGCGGAGTTCCTCGGCCCGTTGCGCGGTGCGCCGGGCCCACTCGGCCTCCGCCTGTGCCGCCGCGCTCGCCTCGACCTCGACCGCGCGCAGTGCCTCGGCCTGCTCCCGCGCCTGCGCGAGGACGCGCTGCCGCTCGAGCTCGAGATTGGACTGCGCGTCGGCATGTGCGGCCCGCCGAGCGTCATCCTCGGTGATCCCGCCGTAGCCGTCGTCGTAGTACGTTCCGGTGCCGCGCACCTCGATGTGCTCGGCCACCTCGCCGTGCGCCGTTTCGACCGCCGCGACCTCGACGTCGACCCGTTCCGCCGCCTGGGCCACGATCTCCAGCTCCTGGGTGTCGGCGTGGTACGCCAGATACCCGCCGTCGAGCGTGTACCGGAACGAGTCGCCGTCCTGCTCCCAGCCTTCGGTTCCGGCCAGCGCGCGCTCGAGCATGACCAGAACAGGCGCGCCGATCGTGGCATCTAGCGGCTCCAGCAACCTGGCCTCGGCCATGGCATCGCCGCTGCGGGTCGCGACCCTCCTGATTTCGTGTTCCCACGCCTCCGCGAGCTGGGCGCTGGCAGTGACGTGGATACGGCGCGGATTACACATCGAACCCTCCATCCTCGCTGTATCGGTCTCGCATGATCATGATCACCTCGGTCTGTGAGCGCTGGATCTCCCGCAGCGCCTCGACCGCCTGCGGGTGTGTGGACCTGACCTCGGCCACCAGCCTCCCCAGTTGTCCCAGCAGCTCACGACACTCCTCGCGAGAATCAAGCAGCGGAATCCGGTTCGCCAGCTCGCGGTGGCTGTACCGGATCTCGTCGAGGTCCCGCGCCGTACGGCTGCGCCGGGCGAGCGGCACCCCGTGCGACTCGACCACGTCACGGATCGACGCCGCGTCGTACGGGCTCGTCCACAGGTAGGTCAGGACCGACAGGTCTTCCACCTCCGCCTGGCCCCGGCCCGCGAGCAGCGCGCTCGCCGCGATCGCCTTCTGTGCCTTGACCGCGCGCCGGTCCGAGAACGGCACCGCTGCCTCGCGGAACGATACGAGGATCTTGGACAGGGCGCCCCGCACGCCCGCGAGGTTGATATCGGCGACCGCCGCTTGCAGAGCCTTCAGATCCCGGACCGGAAACACACCGTCGCCTTGCTGCTGGCGGGTTAGCGTCCCGTCGCGGATCAGCCGCTGCTCCGCCGCCCAGCCGAGCTGCAGCACGTCGTCGATCGATTCGTCCGGCACGTAGTCAAGCTCGCAACGGAACAGGAAGCGGTCGCAGAACGCCAGCAGCACCGGATCGTCGGCCGGCATCTCGTTGGCCGCCCCGAGCAGAGAGATAAGGGGAACCGGCTCGATTCGGGAGCCGTTGTGGAACGTCCGTTCGTTGATCAACGTCAGCAGTGAGTTGAGGATCGCGCTGCTGCCATGGAACACCTCGTCGAGGAACGCAAACTCGGCGGTCGGCAGCATCCCGTCCGTGTTGACCCGGTAGACCGCGTCCTCCTGGAAGCTGTGCACGTCCATCACGCCGAATAGCTCCGCAGGCTCGGTGAACTTCGACAGCAGGTAGCTGAAGTACCTCGCCTGCAGCAGCGAGCTGTACCGCTCGAGCAGCGCCGTCTTGGCCGTGCCGGGAGGGCCGAGGAGCAGAACGTGCTCGCGGCAGAGCGTGGCCAGGGCGAGCACGGTGATGGCCTCATCCCGCCCGACGAACTGTTCGCCGAGATCGGTGAGATGGCCGGCGAACGTCCGGGCGGTCAGCCGCAGGTCGGGAGCGAGCGTCGTGGTCACTGCCCGGGTACCTCCTCGGCGGTCGGCTCGGCTTCTTCGGCTGACCCGCCATCCCCGGGCTGCCCGGTCCGCCGCGGGGTCAGCACGACCATCTCGGTACCGGTCCGCCCGGCCCCGGTGCGAGGCCGCTGGCCGCGGTCCCGGTCCACGTCGCGCTCCTGGGTGGCGCGGCGCAACTGGCCTACCAGCTCCCCCAGTGCGCGCGCGTCGGCCGGACGCGGCGGGTGCCCGACGAGATTGTTGGCGCGGGCATCGCGGAAGATCGAGCGGATCTCGTCGCCGTTCATCCGGTTGGTGGCCACGGCAATCCGGTCCAGCAGTTCCTCGCTCACCTCGATGTCGAAGTGCCGGGCGTGCACCCGGGCGATCGCTTTGCGGGCGCTCAGGTCGGGAAGGTCGATCCGGATCGCCTTGAACCGGCTCGGCCGCAACAGCGCCTCGTCGATAATGTCGAGCCGGTTGGTGGTGCCGATGATCAGCACCGGGACCTCCGGCCGGAACCCGTCCATCTCGGTGAGCAGCTGCGCCACGATCGCGTTCCCGGCTCGGCTGCCGCCATCCTCGCGCCCGCTGCGCCGGGCCGCGATCGAGTCGAACTCGTCAAAAACGATCACCGCCGGAGCGTTGCGGCGCGCCTCGGCGAAGATCTCGCGCACCTTCCGCTCGCTCTCCCCGACGTACATGTCGGTGACCTCGGGGCCGGAAACCACCAGGATGGTCGCGTCAAAGGCGGTGGCGACTGCCTTCGCGAAGAGCGTCTTCCCGGTCCCGGGCGGCCCGTGGAAGATGAACCCGCGCGGCACCAGCTCGTGGCGCAGCTTTTCGGGCAGGGAGTCCGCGCGGGCGAGCAGGTCCAGCGCACGCCGGAGTTCCGCGCGCACGTCGGGGTAGCCGCCGATCTGGTCGAAGGAGACGTTGGGGAGCTCGAACGAGTTCGACGTGGTCGCCTTGAACAGCCGCAACTCGGCGACCAGGCGGCCAAACGTCGCCCCCGAGTGGCTGTACTGGTGAAAGGCGAAGCTGACCGCGTGGCGCAGCCGCGCCGCGTTCATGCCCGCGATGTGCTTGTACAGCGCTGTCGCGTCGCCCTCGCCGAACGCGAACAGCTTTGCCTCTTCCGCGGTCACTAGCGCTCGCCCGATCGGCACCCGCACTCCGTCGCTGGTGCGCACCTCGCGCGGCAGGATGTCGATGGCTATCCGGACCGCGAACCGGTTCGCCAGCACCTCCGGGATGGACAGCGACGGGTCAACGAACGCCAGCAGGACCGCGCCGCTGCGCTCGTACAGTACGTCGGTCAGCTCCCTGGCCTCGCTGGTGAGCGCTGCGTCGCTGCCCCCCGCGAGCAGGTCGAGGTGCGGAACGACAATGAGGTCGGTGGCGGGGTTGGCGGTGGTTACCGCCGCCTGGAGCCCGGCGAGCATCCCCTGTCGCCGCCCTGCCGAGAAGCCGGGCAGGTCACGGCCGCCCCCATCCGGTCCGGGCTCGATCACCCGAACGGTGCGTCCGGAACGCGCCGAGATCGCGGCGGCGAGGTGCTCGACGAGCAGCTTCTCACAGCGGACCAGAACGGACATGCCGTCATGACCCGGTTCCAGGTAGGCGGCAGCCCGCCTGATCTCCTCGTCGTGAGCGATCAGCACGGCAGTCCTGGTATCGATCGACACTGGGTGGTCGAGGCCCGGTTTCGCGCCGCCGCCTCCCGGGCCTTGCGCCGTCGCGGCGTCGTCGGCGGCCCGCTCGCCGCTCCCGGTCGCCAGGCCGGAGGCCGGCGCGCGGCCGGCGAACGCCATCCCGGGCGGCCAGTACAGCGGCACATCCCCGCTCGGCTCGGCGACCTCGATCCGCAGCCGCGCCACGCGCCGCTCCAGCAGTTCCCCGTCGATCGGGGTCAGCGAGAACGCGGGCAGCTCACTGAGCAGCTTGCCCAGGGTCAGGTCGGGCTCGTCCACGTCGGCAAGCTGGTACCGGCTCTCGAACACGGCGCGGTCGGCCAGCGGCACCAGCGTCAGCCGGGTTCTCTGCGCGCTCATACGGCCGCCGCCTGCAGCAGCCGGAACCGGTGTACGAGCCGGACCGCCGGAAGGTAGTCCTCGGGGCGGAGCAGGATCCGGTCCGCGATCGACGGAGCGCCACGCGCCGCCTCGGACTGGCCAGCTGCGATCCGCCGGCCGAGCGTGTTCCGCGCCTGCTCGTCCCGGTACAGGCGGGCCAGCGGAACCCAGTACCGGATCGTGGCGATGGGCAGTTCGGGCTGTGCTCCCGGTCCGGCAAGCTGATGCTCGGCCCAGCGCAGCCGGTCATCCCAGGCCGTGCCGTGCCACAGCCTCGCCGCGAGGTAGACGTCGAGCGCGCAGGCGGTGTGCTGCAACCGCATCATCTCGAGCAGCTCCGCTCGCCAGTTCAGGATCTCGGCACTCGCCGACGGTGCGGCCAGCGCCGGGACCGCGATGCCCGCGCCCCGTGGCCTGGCGAGCAGCCGTGCCGCGACAGTCCGCGCCGCAGGCGCCGTCCCTGAGGCGGGCCGGTACAGCACACCGGTGAGCGGCGACGCGCGCAGCAGCGTGTCCGCTGTCACGTCATCCAGGCCGATGCCCGGGCTGATCATCAGGGGCGCCACGACTGCGTGCCGAGCCACGGAGTCGACCCAGGCACCGCTGGAGCCGAGCCGTATGGCGGGGACCGCATCGATGATCGCCGCCGCGGCGTTCCTCTCGGCACGCCCGCCAATCGCGGCGGCCAGCAGCAGGCTGCCCGGCCCGACCGGCCCTGGATCGGCCAGGGGCGGACGGCCGGCGCCGAGCCTGGCGGCCGCCAGCGC
>JASHOI010000785.1 GCA_030041195.1 Streptosporangiaceae bacterium
GTCAAGGCGTTCAACACCCTGTTCAACTTCGTGCTGGCCGAGGGCAGGCCGCTGGACGTCTTCATCGCCGGCGACGACGCCGAGGCCAAGGCGCGCGTGTCGGCGTTCATCGAGAGCCTCGGCCTGCGCCCGCTCGATGTCGGCGACCTGAAGATGGCGCACTGGCTGGAGGGAGCGGGCCTGCTGATGGTCGCCCCTGGCCTCGGCAAGGCCGTCGGCGGCGGGGGCTTCTGGCTCGGCATCAACACACTCCGCTGAGGACGCCTTCCGCACCACAACGAGATAGGAGAAGGACCCAGCAGCAGCGTGAGGCGATCGCGGGCAGCCAGCAACTGAGGCCCTTCGATGATCTTGGATCGCCGAGAGGATCGCTAAGCCGATATGTACTGATGCCACTCCAGCAAGGTGGTGTCGATCTTCTCGAGCAACGGCACGGCGTCGTCCATCCAGCCAAACCGGAATACGTCGCTGGCTAGCTGGTCGGCTGCCAGCCGATGAGTGATCTCGACCAGGTTGCCCGTGTCTTGCTGGAGGCTCTGCCGAAGCACGGCCAGCCGGCCGAAGGACTCCCGCCGCGGGCTGATCAGGCTGTACAAGGTGTCCACATCGGCCCTGATGGCCTGTATGACTTCAGTCCCCGGAGGGGTGACCTTCTGGAGCTCGTCCCCGGCCCCCCTGAGGCGACTGACTGCCTTCCGGGCATCGAGCACCCAGGGGTCTGTCGACCGCGTGGACTCTGCGACCGACAGGTACGTGGGGAGGCTTTCGTCCCAGAGCACAGGCGCCGCCAGCCCGCGCAGGTACTCGACCAGGTCGGGCGGCAACGACCACTGAGCGTTCGCCAGCCACACCGACTCTGGCCAGCCAGGCTTCTCTACCTCCTGGCGGAGTGCAGCCTGGGTGTACTGCGGATCGGCCACGAGCTGGTCGTAGAACACATTCCAGCCGCGCCGGTAATTCATGCACAGCAGCGCGAGCACCACGTTCGGATTGAGCGACGTACCAAGCCGCTGGTCCAGCATCTTCAGCTGCAGGACGTAGTCATTGATCAGCCGCTTGATCTCCCGCAAGTTGACGAAGCCCTCACCCTGCAGCACGTTGAAGTGCTGCCGAACGTTCTCCGCGAAGTCTTGGCGCTGAGAATCGCTGAGGTGGCTGTTGTCCTCGATTGCGTATAGGTAGTCCTGCAGCTGCTGGGCCTTGATGACTGGTACCGCGAACCAGAGCTGGAAGAGCTTGCTGAGGTACTCAGTGCCACGGCTGTCCACGCTGCCGGCGCTGGCATCCGCCGTGGCGCCTGATTCGGCGAGCATCTTGTACTTGAGAGCGACGGCCCGCTCGGCGATCTCCTGATCCAGCCCGACCACGAACACGCAGCCATCCACGTCGAAGAAGAGCTTCATCGACTCCAGCACGTCCAGGGCGTTCGAGGGCAGGCAGCGGTCGAGATCGTCGACGAACACGACTACGCGCCGAGACCCCTGAGCGGAGAGGCCTTGGATGGCGTCGCGCAGCATCGTGAGTCCTGCGTGGTAGAGCGACAGCGGAGCTGGTTGTTCATGACCCTCTTTGATCGCCTTGATCACGTCGCTGGGGTCGAAGTTGGCCTGGAAGACCGGCAGGTTCGCCGACACCCGCAGCCCCGCGAGAAAGGCCAGGCCGGCGCGACCAACCCCGGCGGCGGCCTGACGCGCCCAGCCCTCTTTGCCCTTCGCCGTTGCCTCGAGCGCCTCATTCATGACGTCAAGCAGCGGCAGGAGGAGGTTCGGGTCCTTCTCGTAACGCCACGCAGCGAACCACACAGGGACCACGTTGTCGTGCTGCTCCAGATGCCGCTCGATCGCGCGCATCAGCGTCGTCTTCCCCGAGCCCCACGTGCCGAAGATCCCGACAGCGAACTCGGCCCGGCTGTTCAGGATGACGTCGGCGAGCGCAGTGGCGTAGCCGTCGAAGCCCAGCCCCGGGCGCGCGGCCGGGTCATCGAGGAGCACCTTGAAGTCCGCGTACCTGCTGGCTGGACTCGCCGGCTCGGTTGCTGTCTGCTCGGTTGCTGTCTGCTCGGTTGTCGTCTCGTCAGTTGCTGTCTGGTCAGGAGGCAGCCGGGGCCCGGGCCCCTCGCCCTGTGCGCCTGATTCATCGGCAACCGTACCCGCGGGGCTGACCGTCAGGCGGCGTCGGCGAGACCATGGCCAGCTAGCTAAGAAGCTCATGGCGTCGCGGCGTACTTCAGCAACCGCAGACCCTCCAGCCGCAGTGCCTCGGGATAGATGCGCTTGTAGATGTTGCAGTTGGGCGACTTGACGTCATATCTGCCGGTCGCGCGGAAGGTCGCTACCGAGCAGCCGCCGCTGCACCAGTAGCGCCACGTGCACTCCCTGCAGCCCGCCTTCTCATCCACCAGCAGGTTCAGCGTGGTGCTCTGATCGCGCCGTACAAGTTCCAGCGGGTCATCGGCGAACACGCTGCCGAGCGTGCGCTCGATTTCCATGTGGCATTTCGCAACCTGGCCGTATTGGTCGATGACCACATAGTCCTGGCCCACGCCGCAGGACCGCTGCCTTGGCTCGAGCAACTGGCCGCGGTCGAGGATGGATCCAAGCACGCTCCAGCGCGGCATGAAGTCCTCGATGACCCCGAACGTCGTGAGCAACGTCGAGATCATCGCGTCCTCTTCGTAGCGGAGGTCGGCGAAGCCGGCCGCGCAGTCATTGTCCCGGAACAGGTTCAGGCTGAAAGTCAGGTCGCGCTCCAGCGCGAACCGGACGACGTCCGGGATGCCGACGATATTGCGGTTGGTGATGGTGATCGACAGGTGCGGCGGGTGTTCCTGCTCGATCAGCTCGCTAATCGTGCGATCGACGAGCCGGAAGGTCGGCTTGCCGCTGACGAAGGGGCGCTGCACGTCATGCTGATCACCAATGCCGTCGAGCGAGATCATGATCCGGATGTCCTCGGCCTTGCAGGTCTCGACCAGTGCCTGCCGCAGCCGGACGCCATTGCTGAGGAGGGTGGCCTGCAGCTGCAGGCCGGCCTGCGCGGCGAGTTCGCGGGCGTAGGTGTGCAGGCCGACCACCAGCCGCTGATTGAGGCTCGCCTCTCCGCCGGCGTATTTCAGCTTCACCACCGGAAAGCCATTCGCGACCGCTGAGCCCACCACCGCCTCGACGGCCGCCCGGCCTGTCGCCTCATCCATCGAGTCCGCAGACTTGCTGATGTAGCAGTACGGGCAGCGCAGGTTGCAGTCGTTCGTGACATGCAGCCATGCGGTCAGCACCCCGCCACTCTGGAAGTGGGGAGGCGGCGGGTGGCCAGCGGGGTGGATCAGCTGCAGCAGGCTGAGCCGTGGGAACATCTCGGCCACGTCCTCGGCGCAGCTTGAAAGCCGCCGCCGCACACCGGCCAGGGTCGTCGGCGCGCTGAAAG
Organism: Streptosporangiaceae bacterium; assembly: GCA_030041195.1. Next base: position 3,424 of record JASHOI010000785.1, read on the forward strand.
CGCGGAAGACGTTGTAGCCCGGCTCGTTCACCACGACGACCCCGCCGTGGCCGAGCGGGTTGAACAGCATGCGGTGTTCGGCCGTTAGCGGGAACTCGACTACCTCCGCTCCGCACACCCAGCTGGAGTCATCCGAGCCGGCCGGCGGCGACAGCATCGTCCGGCGCTGGCTGGCGCTCACGGGGCACGCGCAGTCCTCACAACTGCTGACCATGAGCTCGTATGCATCAGGCAGATCAAAGCTCGACAGCGCCATAGCTCGGCGGCGCCGCACAAATCCCATCAGACACGCCTTCCTGGCGCGCCGGTCGGACTTCAGCCGGCAGGCCTAAAGAGCTCCTCCAAACGCGCGAGTAGCACCATGGAGCCCGCAGCCGCCCAGGCAGACCGAAGCCTGGCCTGCCATGTAGCCTGCACGTCCGCGGACAACTGAGAAAACACCGACCGGAATGTCGCAAACTCGCCACTGAGCGAGGCAGTCCCGGAAGAGGCCACAAGCCTCTCCGTGAGGTTGACAAAGCCGGTTTCGTACAGTTCGAGAGCCCCTTCCAGCTTGTTACCGTCTTGACCGTCCAGGTACTCGTGGACGGCCAAGTGGGCCTGAAGCAGTTTCCACCGACCCTTCAGGTCCGGGAACGCGAGGTCCTCCGCGACCTGCTCGATCTCGTTCGACCGGTCGGCGATATTGGCCAGGTAGCGAGTCTGCTCTCGGTCGTCGTGCCAGAGCCGAAAGTTCAGCTCTGCATATTCGACCAGGTTGGCGAACCAGAACCAGCCATCGGAGAGCAAGTGCGCTTCGTTGATACCCTCCTCGAGGTATTTCAGTCCGGCAGCCGGGTCGGCGGCGCCGAGGATCCGGCCTGCACGGTTCAATGCCGCCGGATAGCCGCGAATGAGCTGCGCCGAGCAGATCTCCAGCGCCCTGGTGATCCGTTTCCTGGCCTCGTCATCCTGGTTGGGGATGATGGTGATCCCGTCCTCGGCCGCCTGGTACAGACAGATCGCCTGCTCCTGGTAGATGAATCCCATCCGGCTCCAGTGACGACCTTGCAGCAGCCGCTCAGCCCTGAGGTAGGCATCCCAAGCCTTCTCGAATCTGCGAGCGTAGCGATAGACCTCACCGTAGACGCTGTAGGACATGCCCTCGGCATCGGGGCGACCCATCTGGCGCCGAATGCCGATCGCAGTCTCGACCAGCTCCAGACCGTCGCGGTAGCTTCCCATCAGGCCTTTGACATAGGCCCAGTTGGTTTGGATGGACGCCAGCTCATCGCGGTCGTCAGCCGTGCTGTCCGCGGACATGGCCCCGACGAGGGTCTGCCAGGCGTGCCGGTAGGAGGAATCGGCCTCGGCCCACTGCCCGACGTTGCGGTGGTAAAAGCCACGCTCCTTGTATGCCTGCGCAATCAACTTATGCCGATCACCGCTGGTGAGACCCTCCGCATGATCGACCGCCCGATTGAACTGCTCGAGGCCTTCTTTGACCCGGCCACCAATGCGCAGGCATGCGTTGCCGTTCAGCAGAAACATGTCGTGGCGCTGCCGAACGCTCGCGGCCTCGGCAGGAACACGATCGAGGAAGCTCAGCGCGTCCTCAGGCTGCGATGCATCGATGAGGTGCCGCGCGACAACGATGGTGAGGTCGATGTAGAGGTCGGGTCTGCGACTGCGCAGCCAATACCGGAACTCATCCAGCTTCGCCTTGATGACGTCATTGAATGCCTCAGATTGCGAGCCGCCGGGAAGGAACCTCTGCAGGTACAGCACCAGCAGGTCCTGGAAAAAGGCGTCGTGCTGGCGTTCGGCTTCGTGGAAGAAGTCCAGCAGCTCAAGGCAGCCCTGCTCGTAGTCCGACAAGAACAAGTAGTAAAGACCAGACGCCTTGAGCTGATCCAGCTCCCGCTTGCGGACATCCAGCGTGGCGGCTCGGTCAATAAGTGCGCCTTCGACCAAAACGTCGCGTGGTTCGTTGTCACGTTGATGGGTGGAATCGAAGCGCCTGAGCGCGGCCTGCAGCTCGGCGAGCCTTGGCGCAAGATCCTCCTCGGCCGCTTCGGCCAGGCGGCGGTAAATGTCCAGCGCATGGCGCCAGATGTCATGCCGCCACTGTTGATTCTCATCGTGCAGCGGGAAGAGCCTTTTGGCGAACTCTTCCGCGACTGCATCGTGCAGCGTGACGTACTGATCGTTACCGCGCGGCCGGATCCAGGGTATCTTCTTGAGTTCCTGCCACGCCTGGTCCATGGAGTCGAGCCACGTCTCGTCGTACGACGAGATGCCGCTTGGCAGTCGGCGGTCGGCCATGAGCTGCTGCCAGACGTCCTTGGCAACGGGCTGCCGCACAATGGCCAGGCGCTTGATGGCTTCGTGCCAGAAATCAGCCTCCTTATAGGGAGCCACCAGCTGCCGGAGGAACTCTTCATGAAGCTGATGTCCCACAGGGGTCATCTTGGCGCCGTAGGGCAGATGCTCCTCGAGGTACTCAAGCGAATGGCCTGCCTCTGGCGGGACGCCCTCTTCCTTGAGGTAGTCGACCACGAACGCCAGCCACAGCGGATGGCCGCGGCTGAGCAGCACGAGCTTCTCCTCTTCGTGGCCGATCAGATCATGCGAGATACCGCTGTGACGCAGGTACGTCAGGGCTTCGTCGCGAGTGAAGCCGCGGACCTCGACGGTGGTGACCTTGAGGCTCTGATAAGGGCTCTCCAGCTCTGCCTCGATCTTGTCGCGTAACTGGTCGTGCGCAGCCGGCAGCGGACGGCCCGACAAGACGAACAGGGTCGCGGTGGGCAACGCCCGCATCCACCGTGTAAGGGTGAGCAGCAAATTCGTGCCGCGTATGGTCTCGACCGTGTCAAAGGTGATGACGACTGTCTTCTGCTCCCGCGTGACGAAGTTGCGGTAACAGCTGGCGAAGACTTCCTTGACCCGCCCCAGATAGCTGACGATCGTTTCGTGGCTGATATCAGTGCGAGCAGGATTGGGAAGCCGCGACAAGCGCCGCCGGTATTCGGCGAAATAGACGTTCTCAGGATCAAGCCTGTCGGCTACTCGCCGCTCCAGGTCCGAGAGCAGCCAGCATCTGGGATCGTCGACGTCGATCGGCTCCAGCCATACCGTGTCGTCATCTGAGTCCTCGCGCGACATCTGCCGCACCAGCGAGGTCTTCCCGACGCCACCTGCGCCGTACAGCAGCACGGCCCGACTGTGGCGATCAGCCTGCACAGCCTGAAGCTCTCGCCGTATGTCGTCTTCCTCGACCCGCCTGATATACGGGGACTGGTTCGCGCTGGGACTGTTCATCACCGAACTCCTACGCCGACTGCCTGATTGCCTGTGTGAGCCGGTCCTGCAGGCCGGGGACGCTTGCGATGGCGGCTACGAGCTCTTGGTCATTCTCGATGAACCGGACGGCCATTTCGCGAAGTGAACGGAGGTCAATCCCGGGAACCGGGGAAAGACGTGCGGAGAACTCTCCCCCAAGCCGGGTCAGCGTCTCCTCGAGGTCAGGCGAACGGGCCAGGGTGAGAATCTGCGCCTCTTGCCACAGGCACTCGACGAGTGCCCGGCATTGGTCGCTGCCGTACAACCCCGTCATGAACGGCCGAGTGAATTCGAGCGCTTCCTGGTGGGCACGGATGCGTTCGGCGATCGCCGGATAGGCGTGCCGGCACAACAGCCGGCGAATGGGGGCATAGACCTCATGCCATGGTTGCCACAGTGGCACGTACAGAAGATCAGCACCGCTCACGGCGTCCCAGAGGTCGGTGACTCGCCATCCAAGCTGCTCCAGGTAGTTCTGCAGGGCGCCATCGCTGACGTGCTTGGTGAGGTGCGACATGGTCAGGAACCGGTACGGCGATAGCTTCAGCAGTGCCTGCTGGATGGCAGCCCGCTCGTCGTTGGTCGGGGTGCTCCCGCGAGCGCTCAGACTGCCAGACGAGAGCAGGTCCCTTTCGATATACGGCTTGGCGATCTCGTCGAAGGTGGCCGGATCCTCGAGAAGCTCGAGGTCATTCCAGCCTCGCTCCCGTATCCAGCGCAGCGAGGCGGCTAGCAGCGCCGGGAGCCCCTCGCCGAGCGCGTGCACCCGCAGTGCGATCTGCTGGAGTTCTTCCGCGGCAAAAATGCGGTTGGTCTCCCGCGCCAGATCCTCCAAGGCGTTGTAAACGACCTCGGCCCGGAACTCCGTCAGCCGGCGAATCTGAAAACGCGGCAGCGGGCTGACGCCCTTCCACTCACTTTCGCGTCGGCTGGCCACTACCAGGGCCAGCCGGACGCTGCCGCTCCGGACCTTGCCGAGTTGGCTGTTGATCTCGCTCAGCCGCTGGCGAAGCGCCCGAACAGTGCTGTCGGCGAGCAGTTCCGCACTGTCGAGCAGGCAGAGAAGGAACCTGCTGTTCCTGGTTATCTCCGACACTATGGCGTCGGCGACAGGGCGGTGCCCGGCGTTGCCGGGGTCATGACCGAACAACCTCCCCAAGATCAAGTCGGCATCGGCTGTGGCCTCGGCCGGCAGTTCGCGGACATCGACCAGTCTCACGATGAAACGGCCGTGCCACTCTCGGTGCACCTTGTCGCCGATCTGGTCAAGGAGCCAGCTCTTCCCAAGCTGAGGCGGGGCGATGACGAGCCAGAAGTGCTCGCCATCCTCATTCGCGATGCCCGTGTAGATCTCCTCGAGCTCTCGCTCGCGATTGCGGAACAGCGGGGAAGGGCTACGCAGACGGTGTCCTGTGCCGCCACCGTCTGGTGGCGGACCGGCGGATCCCCATGAGCTTCCCGGCGGCCCCGGCCGATTTGCCATGTCGTGCAGGATCGCTGCGGTTGCGGCCCGCTCGATGGGGTCGCACCGTGACCAGCCAAGCCGCGCGCTTGTCTCGCGATTAGGCGTGGAGTGTGCCGCGAGTGTTTGGAGGAGACTTCCATTCACGCCGTTGGCCTGCCTACCGTACCGATGTAAGAACGCTTGGCCGCTGCGGCCGCGCCGTGTGTCGTCCCGCGGGCGGCGTCCGCTCCGCTACGATGCGAGCCCTGCACCAGGCCTCCCCTGCTCGCTGCCTGACTGCTGTCAAGATCGCCAGTGCTGGCGACTTGTTTCAAAGCATTTGAGGCTACTGCACCCCATTCGATACGGGGAAGTTTACTGATGTCCAATTGCCCAGAGCGGAAGAAGTGACGCTGCCCGCCAACGTTGGGCGATCCGATGACCATTACGGCCGACACCCCCATAAAGCTAGCGTACGTACGTTGGGCGATTGGTGCCAGACGTGCGGTAAGTGCCCGGCGGATCCCGGGCATACAGGCGCGGGCGAAGAGGGCCAGCGCCGCAAGGACAGGCTCCGCCCCTCGCGGTGCGGTGAACCTCGCCCGCCGGTCTGAATCCGTCCGCTATACACCCTTAACCAGCGGAATAACCTTTGAGTGGGCCAAACTCTCTCAACTATCGCCTGAATCTCTCCGCTGCATGTCCATACCGCGTCAGGATTGGGCGCGAGGTCAGGGCATGGGCGTCGAAGTCATCGATTCCTGGGACGTGCGCTAGCGTCAGCCCATCTGGGCCAGGGCGGCGGCGGGGCGGAGCCGGGCGGCGCGCCACCCGCCGAGCGCGCCGGCCAGCAGGCCGCCGGCGATGCCGAGCGCCACCGCGAGCGCGACGATGCCCGGCGAAACCGGGGCGCCGAACGGAACAGGAACGGGCTTGGACGCGTCCTGCGGGGTGATGACCGTGACGGTCAGCGTGGGCCCGAGCGCGGTGACCAGCGCGGCCCCGGCGAACCCGGCGCCGGTGCCGGCCAGCGCACCGGCGACGCCGACGGCCGCCGATTCGCCGAGG
>JASHOI010000786.1 GCA_030041195.1 Streptosporangiaceae bacterium
GTGGCCGGCGTGGCGGTGCGCGACCCCGGCGGCCGGGCGCGCGCCGCCGGGGTCGGCGGCGACCTGGTCACGACCGATGCCATGGCCCTGGTGACCCGGCCCGACGTCGACATCGTGGTCGAGATGATCGGCGGCGTCGAGCCGGCCCGCACGCTGCTGCTGGCCGCGATGCGGACCGGCAAGTCGGTGGTGACCGCGAACAAGGCGCTGCTCGGTGCGGACGGCGCGGTGATGCACGCCGCGGCCCGCGAGCACGGCGCCGACCTGTTCTACGAGGCCGCGGTCGCCGGGGCGATCCCGCTGCTGCGGCCGCTGCGCGAGTCGCTGGCCGGCGACGCGGTGCGCCGCGTGCTCGGGATCGTCAACGGGACCACGAACTACATCCTGGACCGGATGGACAGCTCCGGCGCCGACTTCGGCGACGCGCTGAAGGAGGCCCAGGCGTTCGGCTACGCCGAGGCGGATCCCACCGCCGACGTGGGCGGCTACGACGCGGCCGCCAAGGCGGCGATCCTGGCCAGCCTGGCCTTCCACACCCGGGTGTCCGCGGGCGACGTGTACCGGCAGGGGATCACCGCGGTGACCGCCGCCGACATCGCCAGCGCGCGGGTGCTCGGCTGCGTGGTCAAGCTGCTGGCGATCTGCGAGCGCAGCAACGGCGGGATCTCGGTCCGGGTGCACCCGGCGATGATCTCCAGGGACCACCCGCTGGCCTCGGTGCGCGGCGCCTACAACGCGGTGTTCGTCGAGGCGGAGTCGGCCGGCCGGCTGATGTTCTACGGCGCGGGGGCCGGCGGCGGGCCGACGGCCAGCGCCGTGCTCGGCGACCTCGTGGTGGTCGCGCGCAACCGGGTAGCCGGGATCCGCGGGCCGGATGCGCCGAGCTACGCCGAGCTCCCGGTGCTGCCGATGTCCGAGGCGATGACCAGGTACCACGTCGCGCTTGACGTGGCCGACCGGCCCGGGGTGCTCGCGCCGGTCGCCGAGGCGTTCGCCCGGCACGGCGTGTCGATCCAGGCGGTGCGCCAGGAGGGCCACGGCGACGAGGCCTACCTGGTGATCGTCACGCACACGGCACGCGAGTCGGCGCTCGCGGCCACCGTGGCCGACCTGTCCGCGATGGAGGCGGTTCGGGCCGTCGACAGCGTGCTGCGCGTCGAGGGCGAGGCCGGCGAGTGAGACCGCCATGGCACCCGTGACCGCGACCGCGCAGTGGCGGGGAGTGATCGCGGAGTACCGCAGCCTGCTGCCGGTGACCCCGGACACCCCGGTGATCACGCTCGGCGAGGGCGGGACGCCGCTGATCCCGGCGCCGGCGCTGTCCGAGATGACCGGGTGCGAGGTCTACCTGAAGGTCGAGGCGGGCAATCCGACCGGGTCGTTCAAGGACCGCGGCATGACCGTCGCGGTGAGCACGGCGATCGGTCGCGGCGCCACCGCCGTGATCTGCGCGTCCACCGGCAACACCAGCGCGAGCGCGGCAGCCTACGCGGCGCGGGCGGGCCTGGTCTGCGCCGTGCTGGTGCCGCGCGGCAACATCGCGCTCGGCAAGCTGGCCCAGGCACTGGTGCACGGAGCGCGGCTGCTGCAGGTCGACGGGAACTTCGACGACTGCCTCGAACTCGTGCGCAAGCTCGCCGTCGACTACAACGTCGCCCTGGTCAACTCCGTCAACCCGGACCGGATCGAGGGCCAGAAGACCGCCGCGTTCGAGGTCGTCGACGCGCTCGGCGACGCCCCCGACGTGCACTGCCTGCCGGTCGGCAACGCCGGGAACATCTCCGCCTACTGGAAGGGCTACACCGAGTATGCCGGCCTCGGCCGGGCGTCCAAGCGGCCCCGGATGTTCGGCTTCCAGGCCAGCGGGGCGGCGCCGATCGTCACGGGCCGGCCGGTCGCGGCCCCCTCGACGATCGCGACCGCGATCCGGATCGGCGACCCCGCCTCGTGGCAGCTCGCCGTGGCGGCGCGGGACGAGTCCGGCGGCCTGATCGAGTCGGTGACCGACCGGCAGATACTCGCCGGCTACCGGCTGCTGGCCCGCAGCGAAGGCGTGTTCGGCGAGCTGGCCTCGGCGGCCGGCGTGGCCGGCCTGCTCCAGGCGAGGGAGCGGGGGCAGGTTGCGGCCGGAGCCCGGGTGGTCTGCACGATCACCGGCCACGGGCTCAAGGAGCCGGACTGGGCGGTGTCGGCCGCCCCGGCCCCGGTGACCATCCAGGCCGACGCGCACGCCGCAGCCGCCGAGCTCGGGCTGGCGTGAGGGCCCGGTGAGCTGGCCCGACCGGCCGGTCACCGTACGCGTCCCGGCGACCAGCGCGAACCTGGGGCCGGGTTTCGACGCCCTGGGCCTGGCGCTCGGCCTGCACGACGTGGTCGAGGCGCGGATCATCGCGGACGGCGTGGACATCGAGGTGTTCGGCGCTGGCGAGGCCGCCGCGGCGGCCGGCGAGGCGCATCTCGTGGTCCGCGCCATGCGGGCCGCGTTCGGCTTGCTTGGCGGCCAGCCGCCGGGGATCGGCCTGCGCTGCGCGAACGCGATCCCGCAGGGTTACGGGCTGGGCTCGTCGGCGGGCGCGATCGTGGCCGGCCTGCTGGCCGCGCGGGCGCTCAGCCCCGGTTGCGACGGCCTCGGCGGCCCGGAGCTGCTGAGGCTCGCGAGCCGGCTCGAGGGGCACCCCGACAACGTGGCGGCGTGCCTGGCCGGGGGCCTCACGATCGCGTGGACGTCGGCATCGGGGGCGGAGGCTGCCAGGCTGGAGCCGGTCGAGGGACTGACCCCGGTGCTATGCGTTCCGGCCCGTCCGGTGCCGACACAAACGGCGCGCGGGCTGCTCCCGCCGTCGGTGTCGCACCTGGACGCCGCGGCGAACGCGGCCCGCGCCGCCCTGCTCGTCGCCGGGCTGACCGTGGACCCGGCGCTGCTCATGGCCGGGACCGAGGACTTCCTGCATCAGCCCTACCGGGCCGCGGCGATGCCGGCCACGGCCGACCTGATCCGCCGGCTGCGCGCCGCGGGGATCCCGGCGGTCGTGTCCGGCGCCGGGCCCTCGGTGCTCGCGCTCACCGTGGCGGAAACGCATCCGGGCCCGAACGCGGTGCCACCGGTTGTTGCGCAAACCGGTGTCGCCTGGCAGGTCCACGCGCTGCAGGTGGACCGCGGCGGTGCGGCGGTCGGCGGGCCGTCATCCGGGCCCGGCCAGGCTGGCGGCGCGGGACTCTAGGTAGCGGCGCTCGGGCAGGCTGGTGGCGCGCTGGGCCGCCAGCTGATACTCGGCCACGGCGGCCTCCCGGTGCCCGGCCAGCTCGTGGAAGTGGGCGCGCAGCCCGGCGAGACGGTGATGGGCCGCCATCCGGTCATCGCTTTCCAGCGTGGCGAGCACGTCGAGCCCGGCCTGCGGGCCGCGGACCATCGCGACGGCCACAGCCCGGTTGAGCGCCACGACCGGGCTGGGCGCTACTCGTTCCAGGAGGTCGTAGAGGGCAAGGATCTGTGGCCAATCGGTCTCGCCGCCGCGGCGGGCCTCGGCATGGACGGCGGCGATCGCGGCCTGCAGCTGGTACGGGCCGACCGGACCCCGGGACAGGGCGCCGGTCACCAGGCCGGTGCCCTCCTCGATCAGGTCCGGCCGCCAGAGCGAGCGGTCCTGCTCGGCCAGCGGCACCAGGCTGCCGTCGGCCGCGGTGCGCGCGGGATGCCGGGCCTCGGTCAGCAGCATCAGCGCGAGCAGGCCGGCCACCTCGGCGTCCCCGGGGAGCGAGCGGTGCACGGCGCGGGTGAGCCTGATCGCCTCCGCGGTGAGCTCCGGGCGGGACGCGTCGGGGCCGGAGGTCGCGGCGTAGCCCTCGTTGAACATGAGGTAGAGGACGTGCAGCACGACGCTCAGCCGCTCGGCCCACTCACCGGCCGGCGGTGCCGCGAACCTCGCCCCGGCCGCCGCGATGCGCTGCTTGGCGCGGCTGATCCGCTGCGCCATCGTGGCCTCGGGCACCAGGAAGGCCCGGGCGATCTCCGCGGTGGTCAGCCCGCCCACCGCGCGCAGTGTGAGGGCAAGCTGCGACGGCGGGCTCAGCTCGCGGTGGCAGCACAGGAACAGCAGGATCAGGGTGTCGTCCCGGTCACCGGCCGGCTCGTC
>JASHOI010000105.1 GCA_030041195.1 Streptosporangiaceae bacterium
CCACCATTCGTTCGGAAGCAGAAAAATTCTCTACCGAGCACAACGTGACCCTCGCCGTCAGCCAGGAGTCCCACACCCCCCTGGTCCGCTTCGACCCAGCCCTGACCGCCCCCATCGCGGCGATCCTCGCCGCTGCCGGGCCGCTCGTGGCGCCGCCGCCGGAGTCCGCGCGTCATGCCCCCGCGCTTGAGGCGGACGCCGCCCCGCCGGTGCCCGTGCTGCCGACCGGGGCGGGTCACGACGCCGGGTTCCTGGCCGCCAGGATCCCGGCGGCGATGCTGTTCGTGCGCAACCCGACCGGCGTGTCCCACTCGCCAGCCGAGCGGGCCGAGCCGGCCGACTGCGCGGCCGGCGTTGTCGCGCTGGCGGCCGTGATCGAGGAACTGGCGGGGTGATGGCGAATCCCACCGCGCGTGCCTGGCACGCCGAGCTGGCCTGGCTGCCGGGCCGCGGCGTCTGCCCCGACGTGCTGATCGAGGCGGCCGGGGACCGGTTCACCGCGGTCACCCCGGACGTGCCGTCCGCCGGCATCCCCGGGCTGACCCGGCTGCCCGGCCTCACCCTGCCGGGCCTGGCCAACGCGCACTCGCACGCGTTCCACCGCGCGCTGCGCGGCGCCACCCAGGTGGGCCTCGGCACGTTCTGGACCTGGCGGGAGCGGATGTACCAGGTCGCGTCGAGGCTCGACCCGGAGAGCTACCTGGCCCTGGCCCGCGCCGTGTACGCGGAGATGGCGCTCGCGGGCATGACCTGCGTCGGCGAGTTCCATTACCTGCACCACGGGCCACGGGGCGTCGCGTACCTGGACCCGAACGAGATGGGCCGGGCGCTGATCGAGGCAGCCGCTGCGGCCGGCATCCGGATCACGCTGCTGGACACCTGCTACCTGGCCGGCGGGCTGGGTGCGGACGGCGCGCCGCAGCCGCTCGAGGATACCCAGCTCCGGTTCGGGGACCGCAACGGCGAGGCGTGGGCCGCCAGGGCCGAGGGCCTGGGTGCCGACCAGCACGGGCTGCTCGGCCCGCTGGCGCGGGTAGGGGCGGCGATCCACTCGGTGCGCGCCGTGCCGCTCGACCAGATGCACCCGGTGATCGCGTGGGCGCAGCGGTACGGCGCGCCGCTGCACGCGCACCTGTCCGAGCAGCGCGCCGAGAATGAGGCGTGCCTGGCCGCCTACCGCCGGACCCCGGCCGAGGTGTTCTACGACGCGGGCGTGCTCGGGCCCCGGGCCACGGCCGTGCACGCCACCCACCTGGTCGGCCGCGACGTCGACCTGCTCGGTGGCAGCCGCACCTACGCCTGCCTCTGCCCGACCACCGAGGCCGACCTGGCGGACGGGATCGGCCCGGCCCGCGAGCTGGCCGGCGCTGGCTGCCCGCTGACCCTCGGCAGCGATAGCCAGGCGGTGATCGACCTGTTCGAGGAGGCCCGCCGGGTGGAACTGGGGGAGCGCCTGGCCACCGGGCAGCGCGGGCACTTCCGGGCCGGCGAGCTGGCCCGGGCCGCGAGCACGGACGGGCACGCCAGCCTCGGCTGGCCCGACGCCGGAGAGATCGCCGCCGGCGCGATCGCCGACCTGGTCACGGTCGCGCTCGACTCGCCGCGGCTGGCCGGGGCGACGCGGACAACGGCGCTGGCGTCGGTCGTGTTCGCCGCGTCGGCAGCCGACGTCCGGAACGTCGTCGTGGGCGGCAGGGACCTCGTCGCCGACGGCCGGCACCTGCTGATCGATGACGTTCCCGGGGCGCTGGCCGACGCGATCCGCCCGCTGCTGGGAACCTAGCCGTCACGGCGCGCCGGTATCGGGGTTGGCGTCCGGCACGCCAGAGCAGATGTTCTCCGCGGCGTTGCGCGACTCGATGCCCGCCGACTGCCCCGGAACGATGGGCTGGGTGCCGTCGGCCTGCTGGCCAGCGTCTGGCGTGCTGGTGCTCGTGCTGTGGTGGTGGTGCTTGCCGGCCGGCTGCGGCGCCACGATCCCCTGGAAGTCGGTGCCCAGAGTGAGCGTCACCGGCCCGGCTGCGCCGTCCTGAACGTTGTCCGGGGCCTGGTCGAGCGCGCCCATCAGGGTGTAGACGCCGTCGGCCTGCGCCGGGCCTGGGTAGGCGACGGTCGTGGTTGAGGTGTACGGGGCGTTGCCGATCGAGGACACGCGGAAGCCAAGCTCGCGCAGGCTCGCCGCGGTCCGGGCGGCCAGCCCGGTGATGCCGGTGCCGTTGAGCACGGTGACGTCGACGGTGCTGGCCGGCGGGCTCGTCAGGTGGCCGTCCCAGCTTTCGCCGCTGTCGAGCATCTGCCAGATCATGTCGTCTTCCGGCTCCTCGGGCAGCAGCCGGTCGTTGTTCGCCGGATCCAGGACCGTCGGCATCGTGACGAAGTTGACGTCGCTGGTGTGCAGGTGGTGCAGGGTTGCGGCGAGCGACAGCAGCCTGGAGATCGAGCCGAGGCCGGGATCGACCGTGACCGCCTGCGTGGCCGTGTTCGCGATGTCATAGAGCTGGACCGGGTTCTCCAGCACCCCCTCGCTCTCGACCTTCTGGATCAGCGAGGAGAAGAACTCCTGCTGCAGTTCGATGCGGCCCAGGTCGCTCCCGTCGCCGACGCCGTGCCTGGTCCGGACGAAGGCCAGCGCCTGGTCGCCGGTGATCAGGTGCTTGCCCGCGCTGAGGTTAAGGCCGCTGTACGGGTCGTCGACCGCCTGCGGCAGGCACACCTCGACCCCGCCCAGTGTGTCGACCATCGTCCGGAACGAGTTGAAGTCGAACTCGACGAAGTGATCCATCTGGATTCCGGTGAGGTGCTCCACGGTGGCCACCGCGCAGGTCGGGCCGCCCAGGTTCATCGCGCCGTCGATGATCGCCTGCTGCTGGGCTGGCACGGTGTAGTTGCCGAACCTGGACTTGCAGGCCGGCTCGTAGACCATCGTGTCCCGGGGGATCGACACCACGGTCGCGTGCGTGTGCGTGGCGTTCAGGTGCACGAGGAGCAAGTTGTCGGACAGATTCGTGTTCGGGTCGTAACCGAACCCCGGGCCCTGGCCGTCACGGGTCTGCGAGCCCAGGATCAGGATGTTCTGCACGCCGAAGTCGGACCGGCCGGTCAGCCCGCCGACCTTTACCACGTGCAGGTTGCCGTCCAGCCTCAGGTACAGCCCGTAGCCGACCAGGCCGACGACCACCGCCAGCGCGGTGACCACGGTCGCGCTGACGTAGCCGAACTTCGCGAGCCGGCTCAGCCCGCGCCAGCGGGCCCGCAGCGGCCGCCTGCGCCGCTGCGCCGGTCGCCGCCG
>JASHOI010000008.1 GCA_030041195.1 Streptosporangiaceae bacterium
CTCAACCGGCTGACCGAGTCGCCGATCGCGCAGTACAACCCGCTGCACTGGAGCTCGTCGAACGTCATCAACGTCTGGCACGACCTGATCGGCGCCAGCTCGTTCGCGGGGCCGATCGTGGTGCGGACGATCGTCTACGTCGTGGTGGCGTCGCTGCTCTCGCTGGTGCTCGGCTACCCGGCGGCGTATTTTGTGGCTCGCTTCGCCGGACGGCGCAAGGGCCTGTTCCTGGTGCTGCTGATCGCCCCGTTCTGGATCAGCTACATGATGCGGATGCTCGCCTGGATCGACCTGCTGCAGGTCAACGGGTACATCAACAAGACCCTGTCGTTCCTGCACATCACCTCGTCCGCGTCGCCGATCGACTGGCTCGGCGGGAAGCCGCTGACCGTCATCCTCGGCCTGGTCTACGGCTACATCCCGTACCTGATCCTGGTGCTGTACGCGGGCCTGGACCGGATCGACCCGTCGCTGATCGAGGCCGGGCGCGATCTCGGCCTCGGCCGGGCGCGCACGTTCATCCGGGTCACGCTGCCGCTGTCCCGGCAGCCGATCCTGACCGGGATGCTGATCACCGTGCTGCCGATGCTCGGCGACTACTACACCAACCAGCTGCTCTCCGGCGCGCCGAACACGTCGATGATCGGCAACCTCATTGAGGGCCAGCTCGGCACGCCGGGCCTGCAGGGCCAGGGCGCGGTGCTGTCGCTGCTGCTGCTGCTGGTCCTGATCGTCCCGATGATCTATTACGTGGTCGCGACCAACAGGACGTCCCGGGAGGCAACATGACCGCGACCGGCGCGACGACCGAGCTCACCCCCCGGGCCGACGCGCCCGCGCCGCCGCGCACCAGCCGGCTGCGCCCGTGGCGGAACCCGTGGCGCAAGCCCTGGCTGCTGGAGAGCTTCACCTGGCTCTACCTGATCTGGTCCCTGGTGCCGATCGCGCTCGCGGTGCTGTTCTCGTTCAACAACGGCAAGTCGCAGGCGGTCTGGCAGGGGTTCTCCTGGCGGTGGTACTTCACCGACCCGGTGAACTCGGTGCTGCACAATCCCGCCCTGCACGCCGCCGTCACCCAGACGCTGCGGCTCTCGGTCTACACCACGATCATCGCGGTCCCGCTCGGCGTCGCGTTCGCGCTGGGCATCAACCGCTGGCGCGGGTACACGTCGTCGACGTTCAACTTCGTGATGATCCTCTCCTTCGTGGTCCCCGAGCTGATCTTCGGCGTGGCGATGTTCTTCGTGTTCACCGTGCTGTTCAGCTTCGTGCACCTGGGCACGCTCGCCGAGACGCTGGGCCTGGTCACCTGGAACGTCAGCTGGCCGGCGATCATCGTCCAGGCCCGGCTGGTCACGATAGGAAAGCAGTACGAGGAGGCGGCCGCCGACCTGGGCGCGACCCAGTTCCAGGCCATCCGCCGGGTGCTGCTGCCGATGCTCACCCCGGCCATCTTCGCCAGCGCGGTGCTGGTCTTCTCCAGCGTCGTCGACGACTTCGTGATCGTTGACCTGCTGTCGTCCAGCGCCGGGAACACGCCGATGTCGGTCTACATCTACGCGCAGCAGCACGGCGGCAACGGCGGGCCCGCGCTGAACGCGCTCGGCACGATCATGCTGGTGATGTCCTTCGTCATCGTGATCATCGGGTACATCGGCTACCGGATCATGACCCGCGGCGAGCGCGGCGACCGCAAGCAGGCCCTCACCACGATCGCCGGGGCCGACTACGGCTGAGCGCCTTGCGCTAGGCGCCGGGGATCCTCGCCGGTGAGTGAGGGCGCCGGCGCGCCCATGGGGTCTGCTGGCTACGGCACCAGACCGCGCGGGCCTTCACCCGGCGTGGCATCACCGGGCTGGCCGCCGCCCAGCAGCACCCTGGTGAGCTGGCTCTTGGTGTCGAGCAACTGGTCGAGGGCGGCCGTCATATGGTCATCGGTGACCCGGATGGGCGCGGCCTGATCGGTCTGCGCGGCGGCCTGGCCGTCGGCCGCGGCCCGGCTATCGGTCCCGCCCTCGCACGCGAGCAACGCCGCTTTGCGGATGAGTTCCTTCAGGAACGAGGCCGTGACTCCCTCGGTACGCTCGATCACCCGCTCCGGGTCGGCCAGGTCGAGTACGACGTCGCCCTGGTAGAGCTGGACGAGCCGGCGGCGCGCGCCGGCGTCGGGCAGCGGCAGTTCCGCGGCCAGATCGACCCGGCCCGGCCGGGCCGCGAGCGCGGGCTCAAGGATCTCGGGCCGGTTCGTGGTCAGCAGGAACGTCACGTCGGTGTCTGAGTCCAGCCCGTCCATCTCGCTGAGCAGCTGGAACAGCAGCGGATGGTGCCCGATGACCGGCCCCATTCGCGGCAGCCGCTCCTCGCCGATGAGGTCCACGTCCTCGACCACGACGACCGACGGCTGCAGCGCCCGCGCCACCGAACAGGCCTCCCCGATCCGCCTGAGCGCGCCGCCGGACAGGATGATCGCCGTCACGCCGTCCATCTGCCCCAGCAGATAACGCACGGTGTGCGTCTTGCCGGTCCCCGGCGGGCCGTGCAGCAGGACCCCGCGCTTGAGGTGCTGGCCGCTCGCCCGCAGCCGCTGAGCGTGCCTGGCGACGCCGAGCACGTGCTGTTCGATGGCGTCAAGCACGCCGTCCGGCAAGATCACATCAGCGCGGCCGACGGCGGGCCGGTCCAGGAACGTCACCGGCAGCTGCCCGCCGAGCTTCTGTTCCAGCCACGCGCCGACGGCAATCACCTGGCCACGGAACACGCTCCGCTCGCTGACCAGCCGCCGGATCTCGTCCATGGTGCTCGCCACGCGGCCGGCATCCGGCCCGGCCACATCGAGGATCACCTCGGCATACGGGCCGTACTCGCGCGCATGCACGAGCAGCGCGAGCGGGGCACCGTTGTCGTCGGCAAGATAGAGGCAGTGCTGCACGCAACTGCGCGTCACGCCGCCCGGTCCGGCGGGCAGGGCGATCGTCGTCACGCCGCCGGAACTGAGCCGGTGAGCGCCGGGATCGGCGATCAGCAGGCCGATCCCGTAATCCATGCCCCGCATGGCCCCCGCGATTCCCAGCAGCTCGAAACGCCGGCCCGGCCCGGCCAGCCAGGCGTCCAGCCCAGCCTGCAGGTTCACGTGCTCATACGTCGGCCACGACCCGGAGACAGCCTGAACGCCATCGGCGTCCGCACCCAGGTGGTCCAGCAGCAGCCGCCGCAGCGGCTTGTCCTCGGCCCGTGCGGCATCAACCGCGCGGTACACCAGCCGCCGCGCGAGCCGCGTGACATCGGCGAGTTCGGGCCGCCGCGAGTGTGCC
>JASHOI010000787.1 GCA_030041195.1 Streptosporangiaceae bacterium
CAGCGCTCGCGGGCGGGGCTCATCGGTTGCGGGCGGGGCCTACCCGCGATCGCCGGCCGCGACGGGGACCGGCGCCATGGCCGGCGTCTCGGCCTCGGCCGGGCGGGCGCGCTGGGGGCGGGCGCTGAGGCTGATCGTGAGCACGCCGGTGCATACGATCACCGCGCCGGCGATCTGGATCAGGCTCGGCCGCTCGCCGAGCACCAGGAACGCGAGCAGCATCGCGGCGGCCGGCTGCAGCAGCAGGGTCAGCGACGAGATCGCGGCGGGCAGCCTCGGCAGCGACGAGGTGATCAGCAGCCAGCCCAGCGTCTGGCTCAGCAGCGCCAGCAGCAGCAGCCACCCCAGCGAGGGCCAGCCGATCCCTAGCTGCAGCCCGCCGAAGGCCAGTCCCAGCACCGCCGCGCCGGCCGCCGCGCCCGCGGTGGCCTCGGCCAGCGGGCCGGCCACGTGCGGGGTGCTGCCCGACGTCCGGCGCATGATCAGCAGGAACACCGAGTACGCGACCGAAGTGCCGAGCCCGTACCCGATTCCGGCCAGCGGATGAGTGCCGCCCCCGTCGCCGCCGATCATGCCGGACACCAGCACGACGCCGACCAGCACGACCGGCATGAAGACGAGAACCTTGCGCTCCGGGCGCTCCCGGAACAACGCCCACGCGGCGAACACCACGAACAGGATCTGCAGGTTGCCGAGCACGGTCGCGACGCCGGCGCCAACCTCGGCGATCGCGTGGTTCCACAGCACCAGGTCGACGGACAGGCAGAGCCCGGCCGCGATCGCCCGGCGGTGGGCTGACGCCTGCCGGGGCCCGAGCCTGCGCTGCTCCAGCACGGCCAGCGCCGCCAGCAGTGGCACCGCGAGCAGGCACCGGTAGAACGCCGCGGTGGCGGCGCCGGTATCGGCGAGCTTGATCAGCACCCCCGACGCCGAGATGCTGGCCGCGCCCAGGAAGGCCAGCACCAGCGGACTGCGGTCGGCAAACGTTCCGGCGTCGTTGCCTGTAATGACCGTATCCGCGTATGGTGCTGACATGATGTCAACCCTACGGGAGGGCTCTGACAGGAGTCAAAGCGGTTTTGGTGCTGACCTCCTGGAAGCACTCGCCGCGTGCGCTGAGCTGATCAACACCGGCCGCTCCGCGGACGGGGAGGGCCTGCGCGACGTCGCGGACGTCCAGGCTTTCGGCGACCGCTACGCCTTTCACGGGAACCCGGCCGGGCCCAAGGACGCGCCGCGGCTGCGCGGGCACCGTGCCCGGCTGGACGCGATCGCCGCGAGCTGCGAGTCGGGCGACGACGAGGCCGCCATCGGCATGCTGAACGCCCTGCTCGCCGAGACCGGGGCGGTTCCGCAGATCGTCGCGCACGATGGCCGCGGTCCGCACATTCACGTGTCCCGCCCGGCCGCGCCGCTGGCCGACCGCATCGCCGCGCACCTGGCGATGGGCCTCGCCGAGCTTGTGGTCTGCGGCGAGAGCGAGCGGGTGCGCAGCTGTGCGTCGCCAACCTGCCGTGACGTCTTCGTCGACCTGTCCCGCAACCGGTCCCGGCGGTACTGCGACAGCCGGACCTGCGGCAACCGGTTGCATGTGGCGGCGTACCGTGCGCGCCGGTCGCAGGCCAGCTGACGCCGCTACCTCCAGGTTTGCTGACAGGATCCGGCCGGTGCCACGCCGCGATCGGCCCCCTGCTAAGTTGTCCGTGGGGGAAAACACAGGCCAGATCGGAGGTCTCGATGGGCCTTCCCGCCAGCCAGCGCAAAATCCTGGAAAGGATCGAGCACGCCTTGCGCGGGTCGGATCCGCACCTTGCCGCGCTCTTTTCCATTTTCACGCGGCTGACGTGCGATGAGGAGATGCCCCGCATTGAGCAGATACGCGCCAAGGCGGCAATTTTCCTGATCAGGATTCGCTACCGGCTGGTCGCTTTCGGCCGCTGGTTCGGGGCACCAGCCCGGGCCAAGCTGCGTACCGCGCTGTTCTTCCCGGTCGCCCTGGCCTGCGTGGCGGGAGCGGTTCTGGTCGGGGCCGGGTTCCCGAACGCGAACCGGTGCCCGGTGGCGCGCGGGGCGGTCGGCACCACGCTGACCACCTCCCGGGAGAAGGTCTGCACGGCGCTCGCCAACCCGGCGATCCTCGGCCGCTGAGCCCGCCACGGGTCAGCGGCTGATCGCCACCAGCTCCGGCCGCCGGCACACCTGCCCGTTCCCGGCCGCCGTTCCCGTGCTCACCGTGGCCCCGACCGCGGCGCAGACGGCCAGCAGGATCGTGTCGCTCGACGGATCCGCGCTGCCGCCGATCCCGGACAGATCGACGAAGTAGTGCGGCCACGGGAGCGACGGCGTGGTCCACACGACGCGGCGCTGCGCCACGTCGTAGCCCCAGGCGTCGCCGCCTGAGCCCTGGTCGAGCCCCAGCGCCACGCCATCCCTGATCCCGTAGAAGCTGGACGCCGCGGGGACCGAGGTACCCCTGACGACGGCCCCGGTGCGCGGGTTCAGGCCGGTCAGCCCGGTACCGCTGGACACGTAAAGGATCTTGCTGACCAGGTCCTCGCCCTGCGGCAGCGCGCCGTGCCGCTGCCACAGCAGCTGTCCGGTCGCCTCGCTGTACGCGCTGAGCCCGGCGCTGCCCGAGAACAGCGCCACGCCGTCGAGCGCCGCACTGAGCGTGCCGTCAAACGAGCCGTGCGGGGGGCGGATCAGCCGCTCGGCGCCGGTCGTGAGGTTGATCCGGCGCAGCGCGGTCACCGGCGCGGTGCTCAGGTACCCGCCGACGGCGACCGTCACCAGCAGGTTGCGCCCGTCCACCCGCCATGCCTGCGGCACCGCCCCGGTCGGCCTGGTCCAGAGCGGCCTGCCGGAGGCGTTGTCGTAGCTCGTCACCGACGTGTTGCCGACGATGACCGTGCGCGCGCGGTCGGCCGCGACCGCGCCGCCGTAGGCCGTCGCGGGATAGCCGCGCAGCCGCTGGCCGGTCTGGCCGGACAGCACCACCTCGTCGCGGACGGTGCCGCCGTTCCCGGCGCCGGTGAAGTCCACGCCCGCGGTCACGACCCGCTGCCAGGACCGGACCGAGACGATCGCCGCCCCGGGCGGGAACCCGGCCAGCACCGCGGTCCACAGCGGCCGCCCGGTCCGCACGTCGAACCCGTAGACGTCCATGCCGTAGCCGACGGCGGCCACCTGCGGGCCGGCCGAGACATACGCCTGCCCGGCGGCGGGCACGGTGCCCAGGATGCCGCCCTCGGCGA
Source organism: Streptosporangiaceae bacterium (assembly GCA_030041195.1). Next base: position 3,255 of record JASHOI010000787.1, read on the forward strand.
GCCATGACCCGGCCAGCCGGCGGATCCAGCGGATCGCGCCCTGCGGCGGGCAGCTCCGGGCGGGGCATGGGGGTGAGGGGGAGCCGACGGCGTATCCGGGGATAAAGGTCGCGCCTGCGAGCATCGCGGCGAGAAGCCCGCGCCGCATCCACGGCGATGACCCCCATGCCGCCCTCACGCCCGTGCTGACCCTTTCACTTCGGCGATTGCTGCGGTCCACCGTAGCGGCTGCGGGAATGCTTCACGATTGCAGGCGACGGCCGGGCGGCGCATCGGTAGCGTTGGCAACGCGGACGCTGGCACAGCAACGAGGAGGACACCATGACTGATCGCGCCCCGCTGCCCTACGACTTCCACCCCGAGGTGCCATCGTTCACGGTGGAAAGCGACGACGTCACCGATGGTGAGCGGATGGGCGACGCCCAGGTCTACAACTCGTTCGGGATGACCGGCCAGAACATCTCCCCGGAGCTGCGCTGGTACGGGTTCCCGCCGGAGACCAAGAGCTTCGCCGTGACCGCCTACGACCCCGACGCCCCGACCGGATCCGGGTTCTGGCACTGGCTGGTCATCGACATTCCGGCGTCCGTCACCGAGCTGCCGGCGGGCGCGGGCAGCGAAGGCGGTCCGGGCCTGCCCGAGGGCGCGTTCTCGGTCAGGAACGACTACGGGACCAAGGACTTCGGCGGCGCGGCGCCGCCGGCCGGCGACCCGCCGCACCGGTACGTGTTCGCTGTGCACGCGCTCGACACCGAGAAGCTGGGGATCGACTCCGACGTCTCTGCCGCCGTGGCCGGGTTCAACCTTCGGTTCCACACAATCGCCCGGGGCATGATCGTTCCGGTCTTCGGCCACTGACCGTCTGGGAGAGAAGATGCCGCTCGACGAGGACACCGTGCGCCTTGCCCAGGGCAAGAACCTGGCCACGGTGGTGACGCTGATGCCAGACGGCCAGCCGCAGGCGCTGCTGACCTGGGTGGACACCGATGGTGAGCACCTGCTCGTGAACACCGAGCCGCAGCGCCAGCGGTCCAGGAACATCCGCCGGGACCCGAGGATCACCGTGCTGATCCACTCCGACACCGATCCCTGGGACTGGTCGGAGGTGCGCGGCCGGGTCGTGGAGATCGTGGACGGCAGCGAGGCACGCGAGCACATCGACAAGCTGTCCCGCAAGTACGTCGGCGCCGACTACCGCAACCCGATCGGCCCGCAGGGGCGCGTGATCCTCAAGATCGCCCCCGACAAGGTCAATACCCCGAGGTCGCTGGGCCGTCGTTAAGACCACCCCCAAGACCGCCCGGAACGCGGCGCCCCGCGGCCGGTTCAGCCCGACCGGTGTCTGGGGTGCCCGGGTGGCCGGCGCGCGCGAGCAGCTCAGCCGGACAGAGTGGCCAGAACGCTCCGCTCGACGTCTGGGCTGAGGCCGTGCTGGGGCCGCCCGGGGCGCGGCTCGGGCTGCCAGTTCTCGTCCTGCAGCCACCGCCAGGTGTCGGCCACGGTCTGGGCAACGGGCCGGCACACCAGGCCCGCCGCGTAGACGGCGGAGACGTCGATGTCGTGCACGCCCGCGTCCTCCCCGTCCGGCGGCACCCAGACCGGCAGCTCGATCCACGGCTGGATGCCCGCGGCCTCGATCACCTCGGGCGGGGCCCAGACCAGCGTGGCGCGGGAGCCGGTCACCTCCCTGGCGGCCTCGAGCAGGGTGCCCATCGTGGCCTGGCCGCGCCGGCTCACGGTGTTGAAGGCACCGCCGAGGCCGCGGTCGGCGGCCGAGAGCATCCACGCCGCGAGGTCGCGGCAGTCGATGTACTGCAGCGGCATGTCCGGCGGTCCCGGGGCCAGCACGTCGCCGCCGCGCTCCATCCGCCGCAGCCACCACGGCATCCGCCCGACGATCTCGTACGGCCCGAGGATCAGGCCCGCCCTGGCCAGCAGCGCCCGGTCGCCGAACGCCGCCGCCGCGGCCAGCTCGCCGCCGCGCTTGGCCGCCTGGTAGTCCGTGCCGTCGGTGCTGGCCGGGTCCGCGTCCACCACCGGCGCGCTCTCGTCGGCTCCGCGGGGAATCGGGTCCCGGTACACCGACACGCTGGACACGTAGCCGTAGTGCCCGGCCCGTCGGGCCAGCAGCGCAGCCGCGTCAGCGACCACCGCGGGCGCGCCGCTCCAGGTGTCGATAACGGCGTCCCAGGAGTCGTCGCCGAGCGCGGCGCGCAGCGATGTCGCGTCGGTCCGGTCGGCGTGCAGCGCCCGCGCGCCGGGGGGCTGGTGCCCGGTCTGGCCACGGTTCAGCGTGGTGACGTCGTCGCCCCGGTCCAGGGCCGTCTCCACGACCGCCCGGCCCACGTGGTGTGTCCCGCCCAGCACTAGCAGCCTCATGCCAGACACCTTGCCGCAGACCCGCCGGGCCAGCGGCCGCTGTTCATCCTCGGCGTAGCGGGCTGCGGGCCCAGTTCAGGCCGGCAGTAGCGGAAGCAGGTACTCGGACAATAGGTCCAGCTGTTTGAGCGGGTCGGTCGCGAGCAGCTCCAGCGCGACGTGCGTTGCCCCGGCGTCAGCGAGTCTGGCGATGAAGTCCGCGCACCGAGCCGGACTGCCGATCGCGCCCACCTGCTGCAGGTCCTGCGCGCTGATGTTGCGGGTGGACTGCTGAGCCCATCTCGCGGTCGCATCCGCCTGCGCCTGCGCCTCGTCCGGGTGGACGTTCGTGTTCACGAACGCGCACACCGGGAATCCGCCGCCGGCGTGACCGAGCTCGGCCCGGAGCTCGGCCACGCGGCGCGTTCTCGCGCGCAGCAGATCCGGGGTGACGTTGTAGGTCATCCAGCCGCTGCCGAGCCGGGCTACCCGGCCGAGGACCCTGGCGAGGGTCTTGGGTCCGGCCGCCGCCGACGGGTTGCCGACGATCCAGATCGGCAACGGGTGCTGCGTGAAGGCCGGCCGCAGTTCCAGGCCTGCCACCTGGAGGTAGCTGCCGTCGAAGTCCAGCGGGCCAGCGGCGGAACTGGCCTGCCGGAGGAACTCGACGTACTCCTCGAACCTGCTGACCTTCTCCTGGTAATCCAGGCCGAAGACCGCGAGCTCGCGCTCCACGGCGGCACCGGTGGCGTTGCCCGGGCAGGCAACCATGATCATCCGGCCGCCGGACAGGGCGTCCAGGTTGGCCCACTGCTGGGCCACGATCACCGGGTGCCGGAATCCGAGGCTGGCCAGGCAGGAAACGCCGAGCTGGACCCGGCGGGTGCGGGCGGCGCTCGCGGCCAGCAGCACCGTGGACTCGTAGAACGGCAGCGCGAGAATCGAGTCGGGCGCCCACAGCTGTCCCCAGCGGGGGTTGGCGTCGACATCCTCCGCGAGGCGCAGCAGTTCGCCGAAACTCAGCGGCGCGGGCCGGGTGCGGGTCGGCAGGACGACGCCGAGCTCGACGCTCATCAGACCGCCCCCAGCGTGGAGAGCTCGTCGAGCAGCGCGACCGCGAAGCTGCCGGTGCCGGTGGCGGTGCGGGCGGCACGCTCGCCCGCCGTCGCCAGGAGCACCGACGCCGACGCCGCCGCCCGCAGCGGGTCGGCGATCACGCCGGCGAAGGCCGCGATCAGCGCGCCCAGAGAGCAGCCGACGCCGGTCACCTTGGTCATCAGGACGTGGCCACCCGGGACCGCGACCGTGGTCTGGCCGTCGGTGATAAAGTCCACCACGCCGCTGATCGCGACGACCGCGCCGGTGTCACGGGCGAGGCCGGCGGCGATGGGCAGGGCGTCATCCGAGGTAGCCGTCGAGTCCGGGCCCTTACCGCCGCCGGCCGCCCCGGCCAGGCCGAGAATCTCCGAGCCGTTGCCGCGGATCACGGTCGGCCGGGATTCCAGCACCTCGGCGGCGACGCGGTCGCGCAGCTTCAGCCCGGCGCCGACCGCGACCGGGTCAAGGACCCACGGGGTGCCGGCCCGGTGGGCGGCCGCCGCGGCGTGGGTGAAGACGTCCGCGCTCTCGGTGGTGACCGTGCCGACGTTGAGCAAGACGGCGCTTGCGACCGCCGCGAAGTCGCCGGCCTCCTCGATGGTCGAGACCATGGCGGGGACCGCGCCGGCCGCCAGCAGGACGTTCGCGGTCAGCGGGGCCGCGACGTAGTTGGTGATGCAGTGAGTAAGCGGGGCCTGCAGCCGGACTGCAACGACGTCTTCCTGGGTGATGCCGTCGTCCCAGGTTCGCTGCTGAAGCTGGTCAGTGGTCGTTGTCATGAGCTGGCTCCTGTTCTCGGGGTTTGGTCAGCAGCAGGGCGAGCTGGTTCGGCAGCGGATCTGTGCCGTCCTCGACGACTTCGGCGAGCCGGAAGCCGGCGCCGAGGTAGGTGTTCAGCTGAGCGGAGAGAGGGCGATGCCAGGCGCCCACCTTCCCGCGGACGCTGGAGGAGAAGTGACCGGGCCCGGCGTATCCGGTCTCGCGATACCCGGGGTGCTGCACGATCGTGCCGTCCGGCAGCCGCTGCGCGTGGTTGCCGTCGAAGCACGGGTGCAGGCAGACCGCCACGTAGCGGCCGCCGGGCTGGAGCACCCGGAAGACCTCGGCAACCGCGCCGGCGAAGTCGTCGAGGTCAGATGCCACGAAGGTGCTGTAGGCGACCGGAACCGAATTGTCGGCACACGGCAGCCGTGCCGCGTCGGCCTGCGCGACAGGCAGCCGCCGGGCGGCAATCCGGAGCTGGTCGATGGACAGGTCCAGACCGACCGGCCGGTAGCCGGCCCGCAGCAGCGGCCCGGCCGACAACCCGGTGCCGGTTCCGACGTCGAGGATCACGCCGCTGCCCGGGCCGAGCAGCCCGGCCACGAGCTGGTAGGCGGTCTCGGCCAGCCCGCGGCGGTTGCCGGGGTCGGTCATCACCTCGTCGTACCAGCCGGCCAGGCTCTCGTACCGGGAACGGGGGCGGGTCATGCCGGCCTGCCGGGCAGCCGCTGCGTGTCCGGCCACGGAGAGTGCCCACGTCGGCGCTTCACGCGGTCACCTCGACGGGCAGCGCCGGGTCGGCGGTCCATTCTTCGAGCGACCCGTCGTAGATGGCGAAGTCGCCGATGCCGACGACGGTCAGAGCGAGCGCGAGCAGCGCGGCGGAGATGCCCCCTCCGCAGTACAGGATCAGCCGGTCACCGGGGTCCGGGATGGCCGACCGGATCGCGGCCTCCAGGTCGTGCCGCCCCAGCAGCAGGCCGTGTTCGTCGAGCAGCCCGCGGGCCGGCAGGTTGACGCTGCCCGGGATGTGGCCCCGCCGCACGTACCGGGTGGCCGCGCGCCCGGAATAGACGTCATCGCCGAGGGTGCAGACCAGCGTCGCCGGCGCACGCCCGGCCAGCGTGTTCAGGACGTCGTTTCGGTCGGCCCAGGCTGCGCTCAGCGGCCGAACCGGTACCGCACGGTCGGCGGGTGGCGGGTCCGCTGCGTCGTCCCCGGTTTCCGTGCGGAGGCCCGCGGCCTTCCATGCCGGGAGCCCTCCGTCGAGAACCTGAACGGGAACACCGATCGCGCGCAGTTCCCACCACAGCCGGGCGGCCCACAGGGTTCCACCCTGGTCGTAGACGACGACCCGGCTGCCCGCCGTGACTCCCCACCGCTGAACGCGGGCGGCAAGCTCCGCCGACGGCAGGTGGGCGAAGTGGTAGGCCCTGGATGGGTCGGTCAGCTCGGCGGTCAGGTCGACGTGGCGCGAGCCCGGTATGTGCTCGGCAGCCCATCCCCTCCTGCCGCTGGCGACCCGGTAGTCGCCATCCGCACGCGGAGCAGGAAGATCGACCGTCGCATCGAGCAGTGCCAGGTCCCGATGCCGGGTGGCCACATACCCGGCGCTGACGACCGGGCTGGTCTCCTCGGCCTCGGCAGTGGATGGCTCCGTCACGTCATGTCTTCCTCGCTCCTAGAACTCCGGTTCCGGGGGCAGCCCGGCGGCGCTGTCGGCGTCCTCCCCGCCCAGGCCCAGCGCCTGCAGCTCGGCGTTGCTTTCCGCGATGGCCTGCTTGTCACCGCTGAGGTTGAGTGACCGGGTGAAGGCGAAGTACACGAGGGTGGAGACGGTGATGCCGACGACCCAGGACAGGTCGACTCCGTTCAGTGGCTTGACCGCCCATCCCTGGAAGAACGTGAGGTTCACGAACGGCACCACGCAGGCCAGGCCGATCAGGTACGCCGTGATCCCCCGCCATGACCAGGCGCCGTATATCCCGTTCGGCCGGTCCAGGTCCATGATCGCGTACCGGCCGCGCCGGACGAAGAAGTAGTCAAACAGGTTGATGCTGGTCCACGGGAGCAGGACGTAGTACACCAGCAGGACCAGGTTGTTGACCGTCGAGTTCACGTTGTGCAGCGGGAGCGCGATCAGGGCCCAGACGACGGCCAGCACGACGGTGACCGCCGCGCGCAGCCCCGTGCGGTCCTTCCTGGCTTCCTGCACGACGCCGAGGCTGGTCGCCCCGGTGAGCACGGTGAGAGCGCCCGAGTAGGCGCACAGTCCCATGGTGATCACCAAGACGATCGACGAGACCGCGACCAGCGCGTCGCCGAAGCCGCCTGCGATGTGGTTCCCGGCGGCGTCCATCGCGGACAGCGCGTTCGTGGCGCCGAGCCGGACCGCCATCCACGCCCCGATCGCGACCAGCCAGACCAGAGGTGTGGAAGCGCCCAGGTACACGGCGGCGATCACCCGGCGGAACGGGGTGCGGCGCGGCAGGTACCTGGAGTAGTCGGACACGCACGGGGCGTAGGAAAGGTTGATGCTCGCGGCGTACGAGAACTGCGCGGCGAACGGGACCCAGGCGAACCCGTAGTGCACCGCGGTGCTGTGCCCGCCGGCGTTCCCGGTGAGGATCGCGACGCTCAGGACGAGCCAGAACGGCAGCGAGATCCAGAAGAACCAGCGGAACGCTCGGTGCAGCCAGTCGTACCCGTAGACGGCGAGGGCCACGGCAAGCGCGGCGGCCCCGATCCCGATCACGATGCCGTTGATCCCGAAGATGTCATGCAGCCCCACGTCGAGGATGACCGTGTCCAGGATGAGGTAGCCGAGGTAAGCGAACAACGCCGCCGCGAGCGGCAGGATGACGCCCCGGTAGCCGAACTGGGCACGCGACTGGAGCATCTGCGGCAGCCCGAGGTGGGGTCCCTGCGAGGCGTGCAGGGCCATGAACGAGGTGCCGAACAGCGTGCCGAGCAGGGTCGCCACCACCGTCCACCAGATGGACAGGCCGAGCGCGGGTCCGAGGAAGCCGACCGCAACGGAGAGCGACTGGGTGTTGCTGAGAAACCAGAAGACGCCCTGCTGGGCGACCCGGCCGTGCCGCAGCGCGTCCGGGATGTAGTCGATGGAGTGCCTTTCGATGCCGCCGACGGTGGCGGGCGCCAGCGCCGGGGATTCGTCGGCAAGCTCGGGCGAGGTCGTCATGAGGGTCTCCGCAGTGGTGAGGCCTTAATATAACTATTACTACATGATTTATAGGGAATATCAACCCCTATTCGGCTCGCGCTAAGGCGCTGACGTGCTATCTCTGGGAGCAGTGCGCCCCTCGGCGGCACGAGCATCTGCTTCGTCGTCGAGGTTACGCATACGTAGGTATACGTAATCGTCGTGATACCGTCATGCTGTGCTCACTTCGGCGGCCACCGGCCGGGCCTACGAGCTGCTGCGTGGCGACGTCCTCGCCGGGCTGTTCGAGCCAGGCACCGTGCTGCTGGAGACCGCCCTTGCCGCGCGCTACGGCATCTCCCGCACCCCGGTCCGGGAGGCACTCGGGCGTCTCGAGCAGGACGGGCTGCTGGAGCGGGCCGCACGCGGTTACCGGGTCTGCTCCGGCACCGCCCAGGACGTCCTCGATATCTATGAGGCTCGGGTGGCGCTGGAGAGCGAGGCCGCAGCGGGGGCCGCGGCCAGGTGCACGGACCTTGATCTGGCCCGGCTGCTGCACATCCACGAGGTTGCCGGCGGGTGCGCCGATCCTGCCGAGATCAGGAGCCTGAACGCCGAATGGCACGTCGCGCTGTGGCAGGCGAGCCGCAACCGGACCATCGTCACCCTGCTGACCCGGCTGACCGCGCAGCTGCGGATCTACGACCGCACCCCGCACGAGACCGCTGAGGATCTTCGCAAGACCCGGCTGGAACACACCCGGGTGCTCGCGGCTATCACCGCCCGCGACCCCGATGCCGCCCGGGCGCACCTAGCTGGGCATCTGCTGCGATCCCGCGAGCTGCGGCTCGCCCAGTTCGCCCGGAGCAGCTCGCCCGGCACGTGACGACGCCCGGGCATCGGCATTCAGGAGCCGCTGGTCCCGGTGCCTTTGCCGCGGGATGGCGGCAGCGTCGCGACGTGCTCACCGCACCGCGACGGATCGTATCCGGGCAGGCTCGCCAGCTGGTCCAGCAACCAGCGCGAGGAGAGCACCTTGATCAGGCCCTGCACCTCGCGGGAGCCGGCCAGGTCGGCCGGGATCACCAGGTCGAACCGCTCGGCGGCCAGCGGGACGAAGGCCAGGCCGTAAGCGAGCGCGGCCGGCTCGCTGGCCACGCCCACCTCGGCAAGCCCGGCGGTGATGGCCGCGGCCACCTGCAGGTGCCCGGTCGCCCTGGTGCCGTAACCGGGAAGCTGGCCTGCGTCGATTCCCATGTCGGCCAGCTCACGGTCGAGCACGATGCGCGCCTCTGAGCCGGGCTCCCTGTTGACCAGGCGCAGGCCGCGACGCGCCACGTCGGCGAGGCCGGTCACGCCGTCGGCGAGTTCCGGCCGCAGCACCAGCCCCTCGCGCCAGGAGCAAAACCCGATCACCTCGGCGCCCTGCGGCAGCAGCTCCGCGGCCGGGCCGGTGTTGTAGTCGCCCGAGCGCCCGCGCAGGTGCACGCCGGCCACGTGCACCAGGCCGGCCGCGGCCAGCCGCAGCGCCTCCTTACTGGCACACGGCCACCACACGAACTCCACTGCCGGATCGAGCAGGCTCAGCGGCAGATCCAGCAACGGCAGCGCCGGATCACACCCGGCCACCACCAGCGTGGGGCGTTGCGGCCCAAGCGGGACAACCTGCTGCGGCCCGCTGACCCGGCCGTCAGCCGGCGCGAACCCCGCCCTGGCCGCGGTGGCGCCCGACAGCGGCAGCGCGACGAAGGCCTCCCCCATCGGGGCGAGCGACACCCGGCTGCCCTCGCCACCGAGGGGTGCCAGCGCGCGCACCGGCACCGACGGCTCGGGCATGGCCGACCCGAACAGCTCTTCCACCGTCATGTCGAGCGCGCGGCCCAGCGTCAGCGCGACCCGCAGCGACGGATCGGACAGCCCGGCCTCGATCGCCGACACCGCCTGCCGCGAAACGCGCGCCATCCGGGCCAACTGGTACTGAGAGAAGCCCCTGGCCTGGCGGGCCGACCGAAGCCGCGCGCCGGCCGCCCCGGTGCCGGGCTGCTGCGCGCGGCCGTCGTGAACGCTGCCCGGCCGGGCGGGCGCATCCTGCTGGTCCGGCGGGCCGGCTACTCGATGCTGGCCCGATTCTCCCGGCTGACCCGGGCCTCCTTGCCGACCGGTCATGGCGTGCAGCCACCGTGCACGGTCCGGCCCTCCCGCGGCGCCTGGCCGAAGTCGAGCACGACGAAATCGCGGCGGTCAGCCTCGACGTCGGCCTTCAACACGAGCGCTCCAGATTTAGGTGGCGATTGGCAGCAGGGAGACCAAGCTGGGCCGTGGTCCGGGAAGAACCCAGGCTACGACAAGCACCATCGCCTGGTCGGCTGGGCCAGCGGCAACGCCGTCGCGCTGCGGTTGCCGCCCCCGGTATCGCCGCCTCACCACGGGTCACACCAGGTGTGCCGGATCCTCCCGAGTTGCGGTGACATCCGGCGGCTCTGACCAGACCGACACGGCATCGGTGTCTGCGTCTACCCGGCAGCTGGCGCCGACGCTGAGGTCGGGCACTTCGAGGGTCCGGGCACGGAGCTCAAGGCCAGAGGACAACGTCACCACCACCTCGACCGTGCGGCCCAGGTCGACGACATCGGTCACCCGACCGCTCCCGAAGTCGACGGCCGACCCGTTGGCGTCTGAAGGCGACGGCCCCGAGCCGACCCGGAGGGCTTCGGGTGGCACCTGCCACAGCAGCCGAGCGCCGGCCGGCAAACCCGTGGCGAAGCCGACCAGGACGCCGCCACCTGTGGCGCCCGGGACGCGGTCCGCGGCGTCGAGAAGCACTCCGTCGGCACTGGCCACGCCCTCGAAGAGGTTCTCGATGCCGAGCAGGCGGCCGATCTCGGCCGAAGCGGGATGCTGGTACACGTCGCGGCAGCTTCCGGCCTGGAGCACCTGCCCGTCGCTCACGACCATGATTTCGTCGGCCAGCATCGCCGCCTCCTCCGGGTCGTGGGTGACGAGCACGGTGGACAGGTTGGCGTCGCGCTGGAGGCGGCGCATCTCGCGCCGCAGCTCGGCACGTACCGGGGCGTCCAGCGCGGAAAACGGCTCGTCGAGCAGCACCACCCGCGGATCCCCGGCGAGCGCCCGGGCCAGGCTGACCCGCTGGCGCTGCCCACCGGAGAGCTGCTCAGGCAGCCGGTCGAGCAGACCGTCGAGGTGCAGGGTCTCCAGCCACCAGGCGGCCCGGGCCGGATCCGCGTCGACGCCGAAGACCGCCTGCTGCCAGACCGTGCGCCCGGGGAACAGGCCGAACCCCTGCGGGACGTAGCCGACGCGGCGCCGCTCGGGCGCGGTGTGGCTCATCTCGACACCGCCGTAGGTCACGCTCCCTGCATCCGGCCCGAGCAGCCCGGCGAGGGCCCGCAGCGTGACCGACTTGCCCGAGCCCGACGGCCCGACGACCGCCAGGCGGTGGCCGTTTTCGTGGTGCGCCACCCGCAACCGGAACGTCCCGACGGTGACGTCGATGTCGAAGCCCACCGGCACCGGCGGCGCCGGAACGGGAGGGAGCGGCGCCGGGCTCGGCCGGCGCCGGACGCGGGGCAGGCGCCGGATGCGGACGGCGGCGATCGCCAGCACCGCGACGCCGAAGGCGAGGGTCGTCGGGGCCTCGGCCAGCGACAGTGGCCCGGAGGAGAACAGGTTGTCGACGTAGACCGGGAGGCTGTAAGGGTGGTAAGCGAGGACCACGACCGTGCCGTACTCGCCGAAGGCCCGCAGCCACATGAGGATCATCCCGGTCCGGAGGCCGTCCGCCGCTGCGGGCACGTCGACACGAAGAAACCGGGCCAGCGGACCGTGGCCGAGGGTGGCGGCGACGTCGCCCAGGGACGGGTCGACGGCACGGAAGGCGCTGCGGGCTATCACGACCAGGAACGGCGCCGAGGTGAACGACTGGGCGATGACGACCCCGTACATGGTCTGGGTGAGCCGCTCCCCCGACAGCTGGCCGAGGAACGTGTACGGGCCGACGATGTAGATCAGCAGGATGCCGCTGATCAGAGGCGGCACCGCGAGCGGGAGCTGGACGACCACGCCCACCGCCGAGGACAGCCATCCTCGGCGGCGGGCCAGGACGTAGGCCAGCGGAATACCGGTCACCACCCCGATGAGCACCGAGATGGTGGCGCCCTCGACCGACACCCACAAGGCCGACCAGAGCCCGGGGACGTTCCAGCCTTCGCTGTGCCCACCGATGATTCGGTAGAAGAACGCCCCGACCGGATATCCCAGGTAGAGGACCAGCAGGGCGCCGAGCCAGCGGAGCGGGCTCGGCGACCTGCCCTGGGTCACGACTTAATGACGCTGCTGAGAGCGCCTGGAACGCCGGACCCGTACACCGTGGGCGGCGAGACGATGTTGAAGTGGTCAGCCTCCATCAAGCTCTTGCCCTTCGGGCCGAGCAGGAACTTGATGAAGGCTTCGGCCGCGGCCGTGTGGGGGGCCTTGTTGACCAGCGTGATCGTGTAGTCGCCTGCCAGGTTGACGCCGGTGAGCTTCACGAACGGACTGCCCTGGGAGTTGGCGTCGGCCTCGTACATGAACGCAGCGTCGAGCGCCCCGGTCTGGATGTCGGCCTCTTCGGGATTCTCCGCGTACTCGTCCGACGTCTCCGTCGCGAGCGTCTTCAGCGCCGGGAGATTCTGCGCAGCCGCCGTCTCCTCGAGGGCCTTGGCGGCCAGCACGCCGCCGGGGTCCTGGGACGGGTTGGTCCGCCCGAGGCGGAACCCGGGCATGGTGATCACCTTGTACCACGGCATGGTCTGGAGGTCATGGGCGAACTTGCTCTTGGGATAGTACCCGAGGACCTCCGGCGACGTTGCGAAGGCCGCGTACCAGGAGACCCAATCACCGTTCGAGCTGCCCATGAGGATGGTGTCATCCGTCGGCGAGGCGCTGACGAAGACGTCGGCGACGGCGACCTTGTCCTTGATGTTGGCCGCGAGGGTCCCCGACCCGTGCGAGGTGTCGACCAGCGTGTAGCCGGTCGCGGCGTGGAACGCCGGACCGACCGACTTGGTCATCAGGGTGTCGAGGGACCCAGCAGAGAACACGTAGACGTCGCCGCTGTGCTTGGCACTCGTCGTGGGCGTGGTTGAGCTCGAGGAGCTGCAGCCAGCAGCGGCGAGCCCAATGCAAGCAATTGATACAAACGCGGCGATCTGTGCGCCGCGCCGCTGAGTTAGAGCCACCATCTCACTGACGATAGCCAACGTAGGTTGCACGCCACAAGAATGATGGACATCCGTGACCTTGCTGTTTCCTGGTTCCCGAGAAGGTTCTTTCAGCGGGCCCTCAGATAGATACGCTTCGGTTGGAGGGGTAACCTCACGCCCCGACGCGCCTTAGCATAGTGTCGGGCGGCCGTTCGAGCGGACCGCCTCGATGCGCGGGCCTGCCAGAGCGGGGCGGCGCGAACGGAACTCCGGCATGCGCCGTTGTCGGGTTAGCGATATCCGGACGGATGAGGCAGGGCGGGCATGGGCAAGGCAACCAGGATCAGGCAGCAGAATGCCAGGGAGAAAATCGCGGCACAGCGGGCCGCGGCCCGGCGCGCCGAGATCCGCAGGCGTGGACTGATCACGGCGGGCAGCGTCGTGGTGGTGATCGCCATCGTGGTCGCCTTCATCGCGATCAAGCTGTCCAGCAGCAACTCGCCGAGCAAGAGTTCGTCGGTCAACGTGACCGGCACCGTCTTGCCGGCCAGCGTGCAGAACGACATCACCGGCGTGCCCGTTAGCACGCTGAACAAGATCGGCATCGGGTCGATACTGAGCTACAACCCGTCGCCGCTCGAGGCGGTCTCGAACACGCCGCTGACGAGCAACGGCAAGCCGGAGATGCTCTTCATCGGCGCCGAGTTCTGCCCCTACTGCGGCGCGGAACGCTGGGCCATAGCGGTCGCGCTCAGCCGGTTCGGCCATTTCACCACGCAGTTGCGTGGCTTCCACTCGTCCCCAACCGACACCGACCCGAATACCCCGACGCTCACCTTCTACAAGGCTCAGTACTCCAGCCCGTACCTGACGTTCACCCCGGTCGAGAACGAGAACATCGACCGCGGCGCACTGCAGAACACGACGGCCGCGCAGCAGGCACTCTGGGAGAAGTACGACTCGTCTTCGGAGGGCGTCGGCTACCCGTTCATCGACTTCGGCAACAAGTACATCCTCAAGGATCCGAGCTACGACCCGGGGACTCTGGCGGGCCTGAGCTGGGCGCAGGTCGCCTCGGCCCTGCACAACCCGAACAGCCCGGTCGCGCAGGCCGCCGACGGGTCCGCGAACCTCATGACCGCCGCGATCTGCAAGATGACCGGTGGCAAGCCCGGCGACGTGTGCACGTCCGCTGGGGTCGTCGCCGCGAGCGCTCACCTCTGATGGCCAGCCAGAAGCGGACCCGGTCCGCGCCGGCCGCGTCTGGCGCCCGCACGGCGGCCAAGCCGGCCCAGGGTGCTGCGGAGCGGAACCGAGTCGTACAGAGCCAGAACGGCCGAAGCCAGAACGCCCGAGGCCAGAACGGGCGGCCGCAGAACGGGCGGCCGCAGGGTACCCGGCCCGGGCAGGGCCGGCCAGACGGCTCGGCCAGGACCCGCACGCTCACGGCCGAATCCGCGGCCGGCCAGCCAGAGCCGCGCTATGGTGCGCCCCCGTGGCTCCGGTGGGCCACGCTGGCGCTGTCGCTGGCCGGACTAGGGGTGTCGATCTACCTGACGATCGCGCACTACACGTCGCCAAAGATCCTGGACTGCTCGGCCAACGGCCTGATCGACTGCACGAAGGTCACCACCAGTGCCGAGTCCATGGTGTTCGGCGTCTTCCCGGTCGCCGTGCTGGGCCTGGCGTTCTACGTGTTCATGGTCGCGATCAACACGCCGTGGGCCTGGAGCGCCCAGCTCCCGGCGATCTGGTGGGCACGCCTGGGCAGCGCCGTCGTCGGCATCGGCTTTGTGCTTTACCTGATCTACGCGGAGATCATCCAGATCGGCAACATCTGCCTGTGGTGCACGAGCGTGCACGTGATCACGTTCCTGCTGTTCGTGCTCATCGTCTTCGCCGCCACGACCAGGCCCACCTCCGCCACCGCCCCTGCCCGCTAGCCTTCGCAGGCGGAAGGTCAGTCGACGTCGGCGGGGGTTCCGCCGGTGATCTTGACCAGCTCGTCGAAGGTGGTGGCGAACATCGTGTACTCGTCGCCGCCGCCGGCCCACACGACCGGGTAGGCGGCCAGGGCCTGGTCCACCACCGTGCGCACCGGCGTGAGATGGCCTGCCGGCGCGACACCTCCCACCGACTGGCCGGTGTGGGCCAGCACGAAAGCGGGATCGGCGCGCCGGATCTTGCCGGTCCCGATCCGCTGCTCGAGCCGCCCCGGGTGCACCCGGTGCGCCCCGCTGGCCACGACCAGAAGCGGCGCGCCGTCCGCCTCGAAAATGAGGCTGTTCGCGATCGCACCGACCTCGCAGCCGAGGGCCGCGGCCGCGGCGGCCGCCGTCGGCACGGGCTCGGCAAGCACCCTGATCTCGCCGACGGCGCCGGCCGCCGCCAGGTGCTGCCGAACGCGGGCCGCTGCATCCGAGTACATTCCGGCGAGGTTAGGGATGCCGGCCCGGCAGCACAACCACATTTCGCCCCCGGCCAAGATTCGCAACGCCGCCACGGCCGCTCAGCCGAGCCACGGAAACCTGTCAGTCATAACGACTCAGAAATCGCCCGGCGCGGACTCGGCGACAGCAGTCGCGCCGCGGGAGCACGCGTGCGTCGCCGTTGCGGCCCGACCGCCTCCTGGCTGGGATTTTTGAAGATCTAGGAGGATCACCGGCAAATACCGCACGCGAGGCTCCTAGATCATTGGATCTTGCCACGGAACCCGGGACACAGCCGATTTTCGCCGCATGTGAACGAAAATCGTCCGCCGTAGCCGATCAGGGCCTTGGCGCTGGGGCCAGCGGGGGGGTGCGGGCAAGGAGGGTCGCGGGGTGGCGCGTACGGCGATCGCGAGGGCGGCGCGCGGCGACACGGCACGGCGCGTCCGACGGCACGCGGGCGCCAGCACGGCGCGTCCGACGGCACGCGGGCGCCGGCACGGCGCGTCCGACG
>JASHOI010000788.1 GCA_030041195.1 Streptosporangiaceae bacterium
ACCCGGCTGGCCGCCGCGCTCGACCTGGCCGCCCGGCAGCGGGTCCGGATCGTCGCGGGCGACGTCGTTGACGCGCTGCCCGGCGTCCTCGCCGGCCTCGCGGCCCCGCGGATCATCGTGACCGACGCCTATCTGGCGGTCTTCCTCCCGCCGCAGCGGCGCGCGCTGCTGGCCGGCATCCTGGCCGAGGCCGGCCGGACCCGCCCGGTGACGTGGCTGTCGCTCGATCCACTGGTCCCGCTCGGGCCGGCCGGGCGGGACAGCGTCCAGGGCATCGACCTTCCGCCGCCGCTGATCGACGACTACCGGCGCGGCGTGTTCGCGGTGCTGGGCGCCCGCACCTTCCACCGCGGCACCGGCAGCGCGCGCCTGCTCGCCCGCGCGCACCCGTCGGGCCGCTGGGTCGAATGGCTCAGCCCCGGGACCGCCCTGAACGGTAGCCCCGGGGCCGGTGCCGCGATGTAGCGGGAAGGGCAGGCAGGTGGGCTAGGTTCGGTTGGCGAGGATCACGTTGCCGGTGCCGAGGTTCAGGATCGGGATCCCGGTGTTGGGCAGGGACGCCCCGAACCGGTTCAGGCCGATGTAGTTGTTGACCACCCGGTTCCGCCTCGTTCCCCTCAGCAGGGTCACCCCCCGGCCGGTGTTGCCGCTAATCAGGTTCGACGGCGTTGAGGCGAAGTTGCCGATCGCGTTCAGGTAGGCGTCGCCGCCGACCAGAACCCCGCCCTTCTGGTTGCCCAGCGCCGAGATGCCCTTGATGTCGGTGCCGATGTCGCTCATGTACACCAGGTTGCTGTACGCCCGGCCGGTGATCTCGACGCCATAGCCCTTGTTACCCGAGAACGTGTTCTGCAGGATCACCGACCGCAGGTCGCCGCCGATCGTGTTGCCGTGCGCGCTGCCATCGACCAGCACGCCGTCTCCGCCATTGGGCAGCAGCGCGGTGCCGATGGTGTTCAGCCCGGCGATGTCCGGGTCGACGGTGACGCCGGTGGCGTTGCCGGCCAGCTCGATCCCGTTGTGCGTGTTCCCGGACATCACGTTCGTCCGCACCGTGTTGTCTCCGCCGGTCGACGTGATGAGCACGCCGTCGTTGCCGTTGGGGGCGGCGCCGCCGAACGCGTACAGGCCGCCGAAGGTGTTGAACGTGACGAACCCGCGCACCCGCCCGGTCACCTCGATGCCGTTCGCGCCGTTGCCCGCGGAGACGTTGCCGAGCGGGATCACGCCGCCGACCTGGGTGTTCGCCGAGGTGCCCTCGACCAGGATGCCATCGAGCTTGTTAGCGATGACGCTGGCATTGTTGGCGCCGGTGCCGAAGAAGTTGCCCTGCACGACCGCGTTGTTCGAGTTCGTGATGCGCAGGCCATTCCCGGCGTTGCCGCTGACGACGTTGTAGTAGACAAACGGGTTATTGACGAACTTGCAGCCGATCAGCGAGTTATTGTTCGCGCCGTCGATCCAGACCCCGTTGCCGCCGTTGCCGATCTTGCCATTGCCGTTGGCGGAGGTGCCGACGAAGTTCCCGTTAAGGACGTTGTTCTGGGAACCGTCGTTAATCAGGATGCCGTTGCCGCGGTTGCCCGAGACCAGGTTACCGAGCGGCGGCACCACGAATACCGGCGTCGTGGTGCCCTTGTTCCCGGTCGGGTTGTTGGCCTGTCCCGTTTTCTTGTCGACGAAGGCGGTGCCGCCTATCTCGTTGTTGATCGAGCGCCCGGTGATCAGGATCCCGTTGCCCGCGTTGCCGATCGGCACGGTGCCCCCGGCGTTCGTGCCGATGCGGTTGGACACCACCGTGTTGCCGCCGGACCCGGCCAGCACCAGGCCGTTCCCGAAGTTCGCCGAGATCACGTTCGTGACCAGGCCGACGACCGCGCCCTTGTTGACGCCGATCTGGTTCCGCGACGAGGCCGGGGAGACGTAGACGCCGTTTCCGCCATTGCCCGCTGGCCCGCCGTTCAGGGTGAGGCCGACGTAGTCGTAGTTGAGCGTGATGGAGCCGACGTTCAGCGTGATGCCGTTGCCCTTGGCGCTGTCAACGGCCAGGGCGAGCAACTGGGAGCCGGTCGAGCCCGCGGCGAATACCAGCCCCGCCTGCTTGTTGCAGTTGATCTCCACCGCTGGCCCGGAACCCAGGATGTATCCGGGCGCGGTTGTCCCGTCGATGGTGACCTTCCGCCGGACCGCGGGCAGCGAACTTGTCAGCGTGATGATCCCGCGGACAGAGAACTCGATGACCCAGGACGAGCTGGGCACGCCGGTATTGACGGTCGTCAGCGCCGCCCGCAGGGAGCCAGGCCCGGCGTTGCTGGTGTTCGTGACCGTGAGGGTTCGCCCGAGCAACGGGGCGAGCCCCGTCGCTGCCGCCGCCGCGCTCGCGCCCGCCGGGATGGCGATTGTCGCGGCGCACGCGGCAGCGCAGGCGATTTTGAATGGTTTGAGCACACGCATTGTCGGCCTGCCTCCATAACCGGCGGAATCGTTCTTATCGCGACGTAATTTAGTCCGGACAGAAATTCCGAAGCAGGCAGGAGTATGCACCGTGATGAAGTGCGGTACAACAACTATTGAAACAAACACGCGGACCGCTTTACCCGGCGCTCCATGAATTGCCAGGCTTGCATGAAATATAGTACGGAACCGACGAACCGCCGGAACGGCTCGGGCGGCGTTTCCTTGATCAGGGCGACTCTTCACGGGTTCCGTCCATGATCACGACCGTTATGGGCGGAATGTCCTCCACGAACCCGTGAAAAGTGGCGGTCGGGCGGGGCAGGCGCGGCGGGGCAGGCGCGGCGGGGGTGCGGCGGCCGGGCGGAGGGCTGGCGGCCGGGCGGG
>JASHOI010000789.1 GCA_030041195.1 Streptosporangiaceae bacterium
CGGCCGATTCGGCGACCCGCCGGGCGATGTCCAGGCCGAGCCCGGTCGAGCCGCGGCCGCTGCGCCCGCGCTGCAGCGCCGCGTCCGGGTCCGCGATGCCGGGGCCGGCGTCGGCGAAGAGGATGGCCACCACCCCGTCGCCCGCGTGCAGCGTGACCGCGAACTCGGTGCCCTCCTCGGTGTGCAGGAACACGTTGCCGAGCAGGGCGTCGGCGGCCGCGATCAGGTCCGGCCTTGGCACCGGAACCGGCACCGGGCGGTCGGCGCCGGCCAGGTGCCACCGCCTGAGCTGGTCGTCGGCCAGCGCGGACCAGAAGTCCATCCGCTCGGCCAGCACCTCGGCGGCGTCGCAGCTCGACGGCTCGCCGGGCGGCGGGCGCCGGGCGGCACGGATGATCTTGTCGATCTCCTGCTCCATCTGGGTGACGGCCAGCCTGGTCTCGTCCTCGGCCCGGCCGTGCCCGAGCGCGGCCGCGTTCATCCGCAGCGCGGTCAGCGGGGTGCGCAGCCGGTGCGCCAGGTCGGCGGCCATCAGCCGCTCCGCCGCGATCATCCGGCTGAGCCGCTCGGCCATGGCGTTGAACGCGGCCGCCGCCGCGGTGAGCTCCGGCGGCCCCGACACCTCGCTGCGCGCGGTCAGGTCGCCGTCTCCGAGCGCGGCCGCGGCCGAGGCGAGCCGCCGCGCTGCGCCGGTGACCTGGGCGGCCAGCCGGTCGGCGACCAGCACCGAGACCGCGACCAGCGCCACGGCGACCGCGGCCATCACCGCCCAGGACACGGCCACCCCCCGGGTCAGCGCGGCGCCGGGGACGAACACCTCGATCACGGCGAGCCTGCCGCCGCCGAGCGCCACCGGCTGGAACACCATGTACCCGTCCTTCCTCGTCACCGTGAACGAACGTGCCGATGCGACGGCCCGGGCGAGATCGGCCGGGTCCGCCTGCCCCTTTCCAGCCGCCAGAACGCTACCCGTCCCGGCGGGTCCGGCAAGGTAGACGGCGAGCCTGCCGTCGCCGCCCGGCTGCGCGGCGTCGATCGCCCGGGACAGGCCGGTCCGGCTGGTGGTGACCGCGAGCACCGGCTCGATCGAGGCGGCCTGGAGCTGGGCGCTGCGCAGCGCGTCGTCCTGCGCGACCTGCCGGACCAGCAGGGCCAGCGGGATCAGGAACGCGAGCGCGACCATCGAGGTCACGGCGGCGCAGACCAGGGCGAGCGTGCGCCTCACCGGGGTCTGGCCAGCTTCACGCCGACCCCGCGGACGGTGTGCAGGTAGCGCGGGGCCGCCGCGCTCTCGCCGAGCTTGCGGCGCAGCCAGGACACGTGCACGTCGATGGTCTGGTCGTCCCCGTAGGACTGGTGCCACACGTCGGAGAGCAGATCGCGCCGCGGCACCACCTGGTCCGGGCGCGCGGCGAGGTACCCGAGCAGGTCGAACTCGCGCCGGCTCAGCTGCAGCGGCCTGCCGTCGAGGCTGGCCTCCCTGGCGGTCAGGTCCACCCGGAGCCCGCCGACGGCCAGGATCTGCTGGCCGCCGCCCGTTGCCCCGTTCCGGCGCAGCACCGCGGCGATCCGCGCCGCCAGGTGCTCGCAGGAAAACGGCTTGACCAGGTAGTCGTCGGCGCCCGCGTTGAGCAGGCTGACGATTTCCGACTCGTCGTCGCAGCCGGTCGCGACGATCACCGGGACCGCGGACACCGCGCGCATCATCCGCAGCGCCTGCCGGCCGTCGAGGTCGGGCAGGCCGAGGTCGAGCACGATGACCTCCGGCGGGTGGTGGCTCAGCTCGCGCAGCCCGTCCAGCGCGGTGCCGGCGCTGCGCACCGCGTGCTCGCGGTTCGCCAGGTCCCCGATGACCGCGGATCTCACCAGCGGGTCGTCTTCGATGACCAGCACCCGGGCCATGAGGGAACCGTACGCCATTCGCGATTAATTGCTGCAATATTGGCGATGTGCGGCGGTTAATAACGGGCCGGCTGGTCAGTGGCGGCGTGGCGTGGGCGGCGGGCACCGCGCTCGCGGTCACGCTGGCCTGGCTCGGCGCGCAGGTGGTGCTGCGGGATGCGGTGACCGGCGGGCAGCAGGCCCCGGTCCTCGGCGCGCCACCCTCAGCCGGCGCGCCGTCGCCGGATCCCCGCGCTTCGGCTGTGCCATCCGCGGCACCGTCGGGGCGCGCGACGCACCCCGCCTCGCCAGCGCCGGCGCCGTCCCGGCCGGGCCCGAGCCGGGGTTCCGGGACCGTGCGCAGTTACACGCTCACCGGCGGCCGGGTGACGCTGCTGATCGCCGCGACCTCGGTGCAGCTGGTCACCGCGACTCCGGCGGCCGGTTTCTCGGTCCAGACGTGGTCATCGGCGGGGTGGCTGCGCGTCGACTTCAGCGAGGGTTCCGACGTCTCGTCGCTGATCGCCACCTGGAACTCCGGCTCCCCGACCGTGCAGACCTTCAGCGACGACTGAGCCCGGCCGCGCCGCGAGCGCCCACTGAGCCCGCGCGAGCGCCCACTGAGCCCGCGTGAGCGCCCACTGACCCGCCCTGAGCGAACGCAGCAGGGGCCGCGGCGCATCGATGTACCATCCGGCCGGCTAGAACATGCCTTCTGGTACATCGATGGGGCCTGGCCCCTGGCTGCATCGCCGGCCGAAGCGGCCGACAATCACCTTATTCCGGGACGATACGGACGTTATCCGCGGTGTCCTCGCCGGTGTCCGGCCTGCCGGCACCCGCGGCATGCCGCGCGCCCTCGCCCGGAGCCGGCCCGGCCGGGCGGGAGGTGGCCGCGTGGCTCTCGGTGGTCCCGTTCGGCACCCGCGAGACCGGCGGAGCCTGCCGGGCCTCGGTGACACCCTGGCTGTTGCCCGCGCCGGAGACATCGGCCGGCTTGGCGGCCGGCGCCGGCGGCTGGGTCCTCGGGGCCG
>JASHOI010000106.1 GCA_030041195.1 Streptosporangiaceae bacterium
TCCTTGTGCCGCCAGGCGATCCGCCCGGCCCGGCCGTCGGCGGGCGGCGCGCCGCCTCCTCCCGCCGCAATGAACCCCGGGCAGCCGCGTGCCGCGTGGCGCACGGCTCCACCGGCCGCGCCTCGTTACGGTGCTTTGCGGGGAATTGGCGGCGCGGCACCGCGCCGGTCAGGCGAGGAGGACCTTCGTGCGCAGCAGGCGGTACGGCCAGGACGTGCTCGCGGGGCGGCAGCGCCCCGGGCCGCGTCAGCTTCCGCAGGTCCCGGCCGAACGCGGGCTGGTCGTGGAGGACTCGGCCGCCGAGTTCTGCGGTGCGGTGGTGTTCTGCGAGAAGGACGCGGTCACGCTGGAGGACGGCCGTGGCAGGCGCCGGGTGTTCCCGCTCGGCCCGGCCCCCTTCCTGCTGGAAGGCAGGCCGGTGCGGCTGGTCAGGCCGAGCCCGGTGGCCGGCCGCGCGGCCGCCGCGCCCGCGCGGACGGCGTCCGGGTCGATCGCGGCCCCGCCCAGCCGGGCCAAGGTCGCCAAGGCGAGCCGGATCTACGTCGAGGGCCGGCACGACGCCGAGCTCGTCGAGAAGATCTGGGGCGACGACCTGCGGGACGTCGGGGTGGTCGTGGAGTACCTCGAGGGCATCGACGGCCTGCCGGCCATCGTCGCGGGCTTCTCCCCCGGGCCGGACCGCAGGCTCGGCGTGCTCGTCGATCACCTGGTCGGCGGGTCGAAGGAGACCAGGATCGCGGCGCAGGTGCGGTCGCCGCACGTGCTGATCGTCGGGCACCCGTTCATCGACGTCTGGGCGGCGGTCAAGCCGTCTGTGCTCGGCATCCCCGGCTGGCCGCGGGTGCCTCCCGGCCGGCCCTGGAAGGAGGGCGTGCTCGCCGCGATCGGCTGGCCGCCGAACACCGCGGCCGCCTGGCAGCGGATCCTCCGCTCGGTCACCAGCTTCACCGACCTGGAGCCCGAATTCCTGGGCCGGGTCGAGGAGCTGATCGACTTCGTCACGGCTCCCGGCAGCGGCTGAGGCCGGCCGCTACCCGGCCGTCACTGCCAGTGCCAGCCGCCGGACGCCTTCGTGCAGGTCCTCGGGCCGCGCTGCGGCGGCGAAGCTGAGCCGGATGAACGGCGCGGGCGACTCGGCCGGGTGGAAGCTGTGACCGGGGCTGATCACGACCCCGTGCCGGGCAGCCCGGGCGGCCAGCTGGTCCTCGGCGACCTGGCCGGGCACGCGCACCCACAGGCACACGCCTCCCCTCGGCAGCACCGGGATCGTGAACTGCGGTATGCGCTGCTGCAGGGCCAGCGCCAGCGTCGACCGCCGGGCGGCCAGCGTGCGGGCCAGGTTTGCCAGGTGCCGGGGCCACGCGGGCGAGCTGACGAGTTCCAGCGCGGTCTCCTGGAGCGGCCTGCTGACAAAGAAGTCGTCGACGACCCGGACGGCCCGCAGCCGCCTGGCGACCGGCCCGCGGGCGATGAGCGCGCCGATGCGCAGGGACGGTGACGCCGGCTTGGTCAGCGACGTGAGGTGAACGACCCGGCCGTCGGTGTCCTCGGTGATCAGCGGCGGCGGGGCCGGCCGCTCGTGCGCGAGGTACCTGCCGTAGTCGTCCTCGACGACGAACGCCCCCGCCGACGCGGCCACCGCGAGAACCTCGGGCCGCCGCTCGGCGGACAGCACCACGCCGGTCGGGTTCTGGAACGTGGGCTGGCAGTAGACAGCGCGCGCGCCGGTGGCCGCGAACGCCTGGGCAAGGGCGTCCGGCCGGATCCCGTCGCGGTCGACGGGCACCGGCACGATGCGGATCCCCGCCGACGCGGCCACCGCCAGCGCACCCGGATAGGTCGGCGACTCGACCAGCAGCACCTCGCCGGCTGGCACCAGCGCCCGGAACGCGGCGGCGAGGGCACCCTGGGCACCGGCGGTGACGATCACGTCGGCCGCGTCGATCTGACCGCCGATGCCGCGGGCGAACCAGGCCCGCAGCCCGTCGATGCCGGTCACCGGCGGCCGCTGCCAGGCGTCGGGCCGCCGCCCGGCCCTGGCCATGGCCGCGGCCAGCGCCCTGATCGGCAGCAGTGACGGGTGCGGGTACCCGCTGGCCAGCGGAATCTCGCCGGCAGGCGGCTCCTCCAGCGACACCAGCACGCCGCTGGCACTGGTGCGGCGCTCGCCGAGTGCCAGGGTCTGCCAGGAGAAGTCGGGCGCATGCCCGGCGCTGGCCACCGCCCGAGCGGCCACAAAGCTGCCCTCGCCCGGCCGGGTGATCACCACCCCCTCCGAGACCAGCGCGGCCAGCGCCCGGGATACGGTCACCGGGCTGACGCCGAGCCGGCGGGTGAACTCCCGCGTTGACGGCAGCCGTTCCCCGGCCCGGCGGCTCGCGGCCTCCGCCCGGATCGCGCCGGCCACCGTCGCCACCCTGCTGTCGCCCGTCACGGTCCCCTCCCGCCTACGTCGGCGCATCGGTTCGGATTTGTCCGGTGCGCACCGGACAAATCCGAACCGCTATCGCCTGGCTTCCCTTTCGGCCCCCGCCGGGGTCGCTGCCGACGATACTGCTATCCTTTTGTATGAGGGAACAGAGTAGCGGTATCACCAGTTTCGGAGTACCACTGGCTGCGCGGGTTCGCCGGGTACCGGCTGCGACCGCCGCGCGGACCGGGTGATGCCGACCGCAGCACTGGTCCTGGCGCTGCTGTCGGCGGTGTCGAGTGCGCTGTGGAACCTGCTGGTCAAGCAGTCACGCGACACCGAGGCGGTGACCGCGGTGGCGCTCGCGATCGGCGTGATCCTGTTCTTGCCGTCGCTGGCGTTCGGCCACATCCCGGTTGCGGCGTGGCCGTACATCGGCGCGTCCGCGGTCCTGGAATTCACCTACTTCGCGCTCCTTGCCAGGGCCTACCGCCGGGCCGAGCTGAGCCTCGTGTTCCCGCTCGCCCGCGGCGCCGCGCCGGTGCTCGTGCTGCTGATCGGGCTGGTCGCGCTGCACGCGCCGGCCACGGCCGGCGAACTTGCCGGGGTGCTGCTGGTCGCGGCCGGAGCCACGGCCGTGCGCGGCGTCAAGATGGCGGGCGGGCTGGCCGACACCGGCATCGCCCTGCTGATCGCCGTCTGCATCGCCGGCTACACCCTGGTCGACTCCCGCGGGGTGAGGCTGGCCAGCCCCACCGCCTACCTCGAGGTCGTCATGGGCCTGCTCGTGCTGCCCTATCTCGCGCTGGTGGCCAGGGCCAGGGGCCTGCAACCGCTGCGCCGCGAACTGCGGCCGCGGACCGCGGTCATCGGCATCTGCGCCATCGGCGGCTATGACCTGGTCCTGTACGGGCTGCGGCTCGCTGCCGCGGCACCCGTGGCCGCGGTGCGCGAGTCCAGCGTCGTGATCGGCACCGCCCTGGCCGCGATCGTGCTGCGCGAGCGAGTCGGCCCGGCGCGGTTCTTCGGCGCCTGCCTGGTCGCGGCCGGCGTCACCGTCCTGGCCTTCGCCGGTTCCTGATCAAGCCATGTCCAGGCCGAGGTCGAGGGCTGGGCTCGAGTGGGTGAGCGCGCCGACCGCTATGTAGTCGACGCCCGTTTCCGCCACCGCACGCGCCGTGTCAAGGCGCAGCCCGCCGCTGGCCTCGAGCCGCACCGGCGGGCGCTCCCGCGCGAGCGCGACCGCGGCGCGCAGGTCGGCCAGGCCCATGTTGTCGAGCAGGATGAGCCCGGCGTCCGTGGCCAGCGCCTCGCGGACCTGGTCCAGGGTGTCGCACTCGACCTCGAGCGGCAGGCCGGGCGCGGCCTCGCGTACCGCCAGGATCGCCGCGGCGATCCCGCCGGCCGCGGCCACGTGGTTGTCCTTGATCAGCGCGGCGTCACCGAGCCCCATACGGTGGTTGATCCCGCCGCCGCAGCGCACCGCGTACTTCTCGAGCTCGCGCAGCCCCGGCGTGGTCTTGCGGGTGTCGCGCACCGAGCACCCGGTGCCCGCGACCGCGTCAACCCACGCGCGCGTTGCGGTGGCCACCCCGGACAGGTGCGTCAGGAAGTTGAGCATGGTCCGTTCGGCCCCGAGCATCTCCCGCAGCGGCGCGGCGATCCGCAGCACCTCGGTGCCCCGGCCGATCCGGTCGCCGTCGCCGCACAGCGGCTCGGCGGCACCGGCCGGCACCCCGGCGGCGTCGAGCACGGCAAGGGCGACCGGGAGCCCGGCCAGCACCCCTGGCTGGCGGGCCACCACTCCGGCCACGGCGAGCGCGCCGGGAGCGGCCGTCGCCGCTGAGGTGACGTCGGGCCCGTAGCGGAGGTCCTCGGCGAGCGCGGCACGGACGGTGCGTTCGGTGTCAGCCGGATCGAGCCCGGCGGCGAGCAGTCTCTCCGCGACCACCGCGTGCAGGCTCACGCGCGGGCCCCTGCCGTGGCCGGGGCCGCGCCCGCGACCGGCGGCTGCCCGTCCGCCACGATACGCACCAGGCCGTCGTCGACGCGCAGCACCGTATGGCGCGCGTGCCCGCCGGAGGCAGCCGGGACGTCGCGCCATCGATGGCATCCGCGGCTCTCGTCCCGGCTCAGGGCGGCGACCGTGACCAGAACCGAGACCGTGTGCAGGCTGGTCGCCTCGACCGTGGCGAGGTCAAGGACGTCGCCAGCGGGCGGTGCCTGCTGCAGCATCTCGAGCAGGTATTCCAGGCCCTCGCGGTCCCGCGCCACCCCGGCGTGCCGGGACATGGCCGCGGCGAGGAGCGGCCGGACGGCCGGGCTGACGCCCTGGCCCGCGGGCGGGCCGACGGCTTGCCCTGACGCGGGCCGCGGCAGGCTCTGCCCCAGCAGGTCGCCGACGCGGCCGCCCGCGATCAGGGCCTCGATCACGGAGTTCGACGCCAGCCGGTTCGCGCCGTGTACCCCGGTCGACGCGGCCTCCCCGACGGCGAACAGGCCGGCGACCGAGGTGCGGCCGTCCATGTCGGCCTCGATGCCGCCGCAGGCGTAATGCGCGCCGGGTGCTACCGGGACCGGCTCGGTGACCGGGTCGATGCCCCGTGCCCGGCACAGCGCGGTCACCGTGGGGAAGTCCCGTTCGAGCACCGCCCGTCCCAGCCCGGTGGCGTCGAGCCACAGGTGATCGGCTGGCCCGTCGCCCTGGCTCATCCGCTGCTGCATCGCCGCCGACACCACATCCCTCGGAGCCAGGTCGCCGAGCGGGTGGCGCCCGGCCATGACCGGGAGGCCCGCCGCATCCACGAGCACCGCCCCGGCACCGCGCAGCGCCTCGGTGAGCAGCGGGCACTGGCCGCTGGACGCCTCCTGCCACAGCACGGTCGGGTGGAACTGCACGAACTCGACGTCGCGCAGCAGCGCTCCGGCGCGGGCCGCCAGCGCCAGGCCGTCGCCGGTGAGGCCGGCCGGGTTGGTGGTCGTGCCGAAGGCCTGGCCGAACCCGCCGGTGGCCAGGACCACCGCGCGCGCGGTCACCGTTTCCGGCCGCACCCGGCCGTCGGCGCCGGTCACGCCGACGCTCAGCCCGGCAACCGAGCCGCCCTGGCCGGCCAGCGCGTCGAGCGCGATAGCGCGGGTGCGGACGCGGACCGAGCTCGCGGCGAGGGCCTCCCGCAGCACCCGGTGCACCTCGGCGCCGATCGCGTCGCCTCCGGCGTGCACGATCCGGTTACGGCTGTGGCCTCCCTCGAGGTGCAGCTTGCTGCGCTCGAGCCGCGCGCCCAGCCCGGCCAGGCGGTCGATCGCGCCAGGGGCACCGGCCACCAGGGTGGCCACCGCCGCCGGGTCACACAGCCCGGCGCCCGCGTCCAGGGTGTCCCGCAGGTGCAGGGCCGGGCTGTCCCCGGGCCCGAGCGCGGCGGCCATGCCGCCCTGAGCCAGCGGCGTGGAGCCGCCGCCGATGTCTTCCTTGCTGATCAGGAGCACCGACAGGCCGTGGCGGGCCGCGGCGAGGGCCGCGCTCATCCCGGCCGCGCCCGCTCCCACGACCAGCACGTCGGCGTCGCGTTCCGGGCCGTCATCCGGCCGGGGCAGGTAGCGGATCGCGGGGCTCATTCCCCGGCCCCCGACGGAGTGCCGACGGAGATCATGGCCTGCACGGCGCGGCGGGCCCTGGCGGCGACGTCCGGGGCGACGCGCACCTCCGGCACGCCGTCGCGCAGGCACCGCAGCAGCGTCGCGGGCGTCGTCATCTTCATGAACCGGCACACCGCGTCCGGGTTGACCGGCTCCCAGCGCACCGCCGGGTTGGCCCGGCGGAGCTGGTGCAGCATGCCGGTCTCGGTGGCCACCAGCACCGCGGAGGCGGTGGTGCTGCGCGCGGCGTCCAGCATGCCCCCGGTGGACAGCACCCTGGTCCGGCCGGCCGGCAGGTCGCCCATTCCCGCCTGCCACAGCGCCCCGGTCGAGCAGCCGCATTCGGGGTGGATGAACAGCTCGGCGCCGGCCTCGGCCGCCACCTTCCGGCGCAGGTCATCCGGGCTGATGCCCGCGTGCACGTGGCATTCGCCGAGCCAGATGTGCATGTTCGCGCGGCCGGTCACGCGCTGCACGTGGGCGCCGAGGAACTGGTCGGGCAGAAACAGGATCTCCCGGTCCTCCGGCAGCGACGCCACGATCGCGGCCGCGTTGGCCGAGGTGCAGCACAGGTCGGACTCGGCCTTGACCTCGGCGCTGGTGTTGACGTACGCGACCACGACCGCGCCGGGATGCTCGGCCTTCCAGTCCCGCAGCTGCTGCGCGGTGATGCTGTCGGCGAGTGAGCAGCCCGCGCGCGCGTCCGGAATCAGCACGGTCCGGTCCGGGGCCAGGATCTTGGCGGTCTCGGCCATGAAGTAGACGCCCGCGAACACGATCGTGCTGGCCGTGCTCGCCGCCGCGATCCGGGACAGGGCGAGCGAGTCGCCGACGTGATCGGCGACGTCCTGGATCTGCGGAGCCTGGTAGTTGTGGGCCAGGATGACCGCGTCGCGGCGCGCCGCGAGCCGCCGGACCTGTTCCGCCCAGCCGGCCAGGCCGGACTCGTCCACGGTGCCGGCCTCGTTCACCTTGCCGGGCTTGTTCGCGCTGTCGGCGGCCACGTTGCCGTCGGCTGTTGAGGTGCTCGTCATCAGCAGCTCCTCTCACCGATTAGGTTTTCGCCTCATAGTCTAAAACTTGTTCTGGCCACAGTATCATGCGAGCGTGCCCGAACATCAGCCGCCGGCCTCCGTTGCCGCCGGAACCGCGATGAGCGAACGCGACGCGCGGTTCTGGCATGAGGCGCTTGCCGTGGTCCTGCAGGTACGCCCGGAGGGCCTGCACGCCCTGCTCTGGCAGCGCGGCGCGCCGCCGTTCGAGGGACGCTGGTCGCTGCCCGGGGGGCCACTCGGGGCAGACGAACGCCTCGGCACGTCGGCCGGGCGGCACCTGGCCGCCAAGGTCGATCTCACCGACATCGCGCACCTGGAGCAGCTGGAAACCCGCAGCGATCCGGCGCGTGACCCCAGGGGCCGGGTCCTTGCCACGGCGTACCTGGCGCTGGTGTCCGCCGACGTCGAGCCGCGGGTACCGGCGGACACGGCCTGGCACCCGGTCGACGACCTGCCGCCGACCGCGTTCGACCACGGGTCGATCATCGAGTCGGCGCGCGAGCGGCTGCGGGCCAAGCTGTCGTACACCAACATCGGATTCGCCCTGGCGCCCGAGACGTTCACGATCGCTCAGCTCCGGGACATCTACGCGGCCGCGCTCGGCTACCCGGTATCAGCGACCAACCTGCAGCGCATCCTGACCCGCCGCGGGGTCATCGAGGCCACGCAGTCGGCCGCCCGGCCGACGGCGCTGGGCGGGAGGCCGGCGACGCTCTACCGGTTCGCCAGCCGGGTCCTCGTGGTCACCAACCCGTTCGCGGCGTTCCGCCCGCCCAGGATCGCTCAGCAGCCAGAGGAAACGGTGCTGGCCTCCTGCGACCAGTAGCTCGGCAGCGCGCTGTACGGGTTGCCCGATGCTGCGGTCAGGTCGGTCACGAACAGGTGCCCGGCCCTGCGCTGCCTGGACAGGTTGATCGCGCTGGCCAGGTCGGACTGCGGGGTGTCGTGGACGACGTTCGCGAACTGGCTAGGCGAGTACTGGCTGATCCAGCTCGGGACCTGATCCGAAAGATAGTCCGAGTACGAGCCCTCAAAGACCAGCACGACGTTTGCTATCGACATGAAGCTTGGATCCGGGTAAGAGCCCGGATTGAGCCAGACAATGCCGCCGGAAATCGTCGACCGGACGTAGTTCGCGAGCGTCTGGTAATAGGAGAACTCGCTCGACGTCCCCTGGGTGAGGTCGAGGAAGATGCCATTCACCCCGTACCACGACTTGTATTCGCTGATTTCGGTCTCGACCGAGCTGATAGCGCGCGCGCCGTATTCGGTGGACGAATAGCCAAGAACCGTGATGCCCGCGTCCTGTGCCTGCTTGACCAGGGTCTGGAAGTGCGACAACGGCGCGGTGCCCACGCCGTTGTCGACGTTCAGCAGCATGACGGTCGGATCGGGCGTGGTGCCGATGGCCTGGTCCCAGATGCTGCTCGAGTAGAAATAGGCCGGCACGAACGTGGACTGGCAGCCGCTGGCGGTCGGCGAACTCGAGCCCGAGCCCGAGCCGGGCTGGGACGGGGACGATTCCCCGGCGGCCTGCGCCGGGTTATCCACGGCGCTTTTCTTGTGCCGGTGCTTCTTGGCCTTTGGTGACGGGCTGGGAGTGGGCGACGGCGTGGGGGACGCCGATGCCTTCTTGGCGTGCGCTGCCGACAGCGTGGGCGCCGCCTTGGGTGCCGCGGTGCCACAGGCGGCAAGGGCCAGCGCCGGCACGGCCAGGGCCACGGTCACCCGCAGCATTATGGGAAGCCCGGTCAGGCCGCGCAATCCGCGGCCTCTTGTTCTCGGTGACATGCCAACGTCAGCCCCGCTCATCTGACCGCAAGCCGTAACAGAAGGTCCATTGCGCATCATTGCTTATCCTTGGCAGGCGGCGGAGTCGAACAGCACGATCTACAGATATACGGCTTATGTAACGACTGGGCGATTCATGCTTGAAATGCGGTGGCCAAGCACATCGGGGCAGATGCGGCCGGTGATCTTCCGGCCGGGCGCTGGTTAGGCTTCGGGTATGGCGAGCGCCGATCTCCTGCTGCACCCGGTGCGGCTTCGAATCCTGCAGGTATTCCTCGGCGACCGCCCGCTCACCACCACCCAGCTCGCCGCCGAGCTCGACGACGTGCCCACCGGCAGCCTCTACCGCCACGTCGCGCTCCTCACGAAGGCGGGGGTGCTTCAGGTGGTCGCCGAGCGCCGGGTCCGCGGCGCGGTCGAGCGCACCTACACGCTCCGGCTCCCCGCCGCGCAGATCGGGCTCGGCGAGGCGGCGGCCATGACCCCGGCCGACCACGCCCAGGCCTTCACGGCCTTCGCCGCCGGGCTCCTCGCCGATTTCGACCGCTACCTCGCCGCCGGCAGTCCCGATCCCGTCGGCGACGGCGTCAGCTACCGGAGCACCGCGCTCTGGCTCACCGACGCCGAGTTCACCGACCTGGTGCGCGAGATCCTCACGATCGTCCAGCCCGGGCTCGCCAACGCCCCCGGCCGGGGACGCCGGCGGCGGATCCTGGCCAGCGTCACCGTTCCGGGGAACGGAGAAGTAAGCCGGGCCAGCACTCAGACGGAACCCCGGCAAAGGGACTTATGACGTGAAATGCTATTCGCGCTCATCGTCTTGTTACAGCGCCCGATAATGGCGTAATGGTGGGGAACATCCTTGCTGCCGCGGCTAACGACGGGATTCTGTCGTTAGCCTCGTTGCTGGTGGTGCTGCTTGTATTGCGGTGGGCCCTGAGCTCACCTGTCTGGAAGATCCCGGACGAGCTGGAGGCCGCGCCCGGCGGGGCGGCGCTGCCGCTGGCCTCCGCGCGGCCGTATTCTGCGTCGGCCGGGGCGGTGATCCCGCACGCCGCACGGGCCGGTGCTGGCGAGTATGGCGAGGCGGTTGCGGGACGTACCAGCGGCCTGGCCGGCTCGCCGAGAGTCTCGGGGGGCCCGCCATGGGGCCCCGCCCCCAGGCCACCCGGCCTGCGGTGACAGCGGGGATCCTCGCGGCCGACGCGACCGACGCGACCGACGGGGCCGGCTGAGCCTGCCGGGCCGGCTCGGCCCGCCGGGCGGTCCCGGCGCGCCGGAGTTGCAGGCTGCTGAGCCCGATGCCGATCAGGATCGCCGCGCCGCCGACCGCCTGCGCCGGGCCGACCGGGTCCCGGAACGCCACGGCTCCCAGCACCGCGCCAACGAGCGGCTCGAGGTTGAGGAACGCGCCGGCCACGTCCGCCGCCACCCGGCTCTGCGCGTAGGCGAACAGGGTGAACGGCAGCACCGTGCCGCAGAACGCCAGGCCAGCGGCGGCAAGCAGGCTGCCGGCGCCCGGCGGTGCGGCGGGGGCGCCCTCGCTGACCACCGCGATCGGCAGCACCACGATCGCGGCCGCGAGGAACTGCACCCCGGTCACGGCCACCGGGTCGCGGCCGCGCAGCAGCCGGGCCTGCGCGGCGGTGAACCCGGCCGAGATCAGCACCGACCCCAGCACCAGGCCATCGCCGCCGGGCGTCGCCCCGCCGCCGGTGCCGCTGGCGACGAGCACCACGCCGGCCAGGGACAGGGCGAACCCGGCCCAGGCCACCGGCCTGGCCATGGTGCGCTGCCAAACCGCGGTGATGATCGCGATGAGCACCGGCGTGGCGCCGACGATCAGCGCCGCGTGGGTGACGCTGGTGCGCACGATGCCGAGGTTCTGCAACAGCACCGAGCCGCCGTAGCCCGCACCCCCACTGGCCAGCACCGCGGGGCGGCACACGGCGCGGACCTTGTCCCTGCCCGCAACCAGCAGCAGCACGGTCGCGGCCACGGCGAACCGCCCGAACGCGAGCCAGGCCGGTGCCAGCCAGCCCAGCGCCAGCTTGGAGAGCGGCACCGTGGTACCCCACAGCACCCCGGCGGCGATGAGCGCGGCGAAGACGAGACGACGGTTGTTGGTCATGCATCCAGCGTCACCGGCGACTGCATGAAAAACGCCGTTCGGGCAGTTTCGCGATATAAGATTTCGCAGTATGGCGGTTGAGCTTGATGATGTTGACATAGATCTGCTCGGCGAGCTGCAGGCCGACGCGGACCGGACGAACGTCGAGCTGGCCCGGCTGGTGGGGCTGTCGCCGGCGGCGACGCTGAACCGGGTCCGCCGGCTCAAGGAGTCGGGCGTCATCCGCGTGATCAGCGCCCAGCTCGACCCGGCGGCGGCCGGATTCCCGCTCCAGCTCTACGTGGGCGCCACGCTCGGCCGCCACGACGCGCGTGCTACCCGCGTGTTCGAGGACCAGATCCGGGCCATGCCGGAGATCGTCGCCGCGGACAACGTCACCGGGGAGATGGACTACCTGCTCACGGTCGTGGCCCGGGACGTGACCGAGCTGCAGCAGGTCCTCGCCGCGCTGGCGACCAGGGGCGGGCAGCGGCTGGTGACCTACCTGCGCCTGGAAGAGGTCAAGCCACCATCGCAGCTGCCGCTCGAGCCGGTCGTGGCCGAGCCGGGCCACGCGCCGCGGCGCGTCCGCCGGGTCCCCAGGCCCGGCCGGCAGGCGACAGCCGGCGCCGACGGCTGAGCTAGACCGGGAACTATCCGGGCGCTACCCGCGTGGCCGCCCCGGAAGACCCGGATCGCCCCGCTATCGTTGGCATGATCCACAGCGGGCCGGGCCGGCCGCAGGTTTCCCCGGAATCCTGGGCCTTCACGAGGAAAGGACGACCGCGTAGCGTCGGGTCGGGAACGTCCCGCCGCGGGCCGCGGCCAGCCGCCCGGCAGGCGATTCGGCAGGGGACAAAGGGGGGCCATGACTGCCAGCAGCGCCAGCAGTGCCAGCAGCGCCACCGGGGGCCGTTCGCGGAACCTGATCCTGGCGGCGATGATCTTCGCAGTAGCGATGATCTTCATCGACCAGACGATCGTGTCCATCGCCGTGCCCAACATCCAGCGGGAACTCGGGCTGACGAGCACCGGCGTGCAGTGGATGGTCAACGCGTACCTGCTGTCGCTCAGCGCGCTGTTCGCGTTCGGCGGCCGGCTGGCCGACACGATGGGGCACCGCAAGATGGTGACGCTCGGCGTCATCGTGTTCGCCGCGGCCTCGGCGATGTGCGGGCTGACCCCGAAGGGATCGATCGCCGAAGCCTGGATCGTGATCTTCCGGGTGGTTCAGGGGTTCGGCGGGGCGATCATGTTCCCGGCCGCGCTCGCGATCGTGGTGCAGACCTTTGAGCTGCGCCAGCGCGGCAAGGCCCTGGCCATGTTCTTCGGGATCGCCGGCGGCCTGACCGCGATCGGCCCGGTCCTCGGCGGTTATCTCACGCAGTGGACCTGGCGCGCGATCTTCTGGGTGAACATCCCGGTCGCGCTCATCGCGCTGGCGCTGATCTTCATCTCCAAGCCGGTCACCGACCACCGCCCGGCCAGGATCGACTTCCGCGGCCTGGTCCTGATCGCGGCCGGCGTGGCGCTGAGCGTGTTCGGGTTCCAGCAGTCGTCGATCTGGGGCTGGCACAACCCGCTGATCTGGCTGTCGATCGCGGCGGGACTCGCGCTGCTCGTGGTGTTCTACTTCGTCGAGGTCCGCACCGAGTCGCCGCTGATGCGGGTCAGCATCTTCAAGATCCGGCCGTTCCTGATCGAGAACGCCGTGCTCGGCATCACCAACCTGGTGTTCATCCCGGTGTTCTTCTTCGGCAGTGAGTACGCCCAGATCTCGCTCGGCCAGTCGTCCTCCCAGGCCGGTATCATCCTGCTGTTCTTCTTCATCGGCTTCGTCATCGCCGCGCAGATCGGCGGGCGGATGCTGGACCGGGCCGGGGCCAAGCGCCCGGTGGTGATCGGCTGCGTGCTCGGCGCCGTCGGGTTCTGGCTGTGGGCCGGGAAGGTCACCGACCTCAGCTTCGGCGCGCAGCAGTGGTACATCATCCTGTCCGGCGCCGGCATGGGCTTCATGCTGGGCCCGTCCAGCACCGACGCGGTCAACCGGGCCAGCCGCTTCACCTACGGCGAGGCGACCGGCATCACCCAGACGGTGCGCAACTACGCGGCGAGCATGGGCCTGGCGATCCTCGGCACGATCCTGGTCACCGAGATGCGCAACCACCTCACCACGTCGCTGACCGCGCTGGGCCTGCCGCACAGCCGCGCGGCCGCCGAGGCCGCGAGCCTGGCGCAGTCGCACGGCAGCTCGAGCACCAGCGTCGCGTCGATCCCGCACTTCTTCCGGGTCGACTTCGCCCTGTCCACGCAGACCGTGCTGTACGTGATGGCGGGGATCATGGCGGCCGCGGCGATCGTCGCGATACTCGGCCTGCGCCAGGGAGTGCAGCAGGACATCGGGGCGGCGGTCGAGGCGCCGGCGCAGGAACCGGCAGTCGTCGACGACCCGTGACCGGATAACCGCCCGTTACGCCGTGCCCCGCCGCACCGTGGCCAGCGCCGCGGCCCTCGGCAACCCTTCAATAGCGGGGCATCCCGGGCCGTTAGGGTCATGAGCACAGCGTCCGCCGTGAAGGCACCCACACCGGCGAATTCCGCGGCGCCGCGCTGAAAAGCACGCGGGTGGCGAGGGTATAAGCCGACATGCATGCCCAGGAGAAGTCCAATCTTCGATAAGGGAGCGACCTCGTGACCGACAACCGAGCACCGAAGATCCTTGACCTTCCGATCGGGCTGGATGCGACGGGGGTGCGGAAGGAGTTCGACAGTCTGGGCACGGTGGAGGTGCCGGCTGATCATTACTGGGGGGCGCAGACGCAGCGCAGCCTGCAGCATTTCAACATCGGTCATGACCGGATGCCGAAGGAGGTGTATCACGCGTACGGGTATGTGAAGAAGGCCGCTGCGGTGGTGAACACCGCGGCGGGGCGGCTGCCGGCCTGGAAGGGCGAGCTGATCGAGCGGGTCTGTGATGAGGTGATCAGCGGGAAGCTGGATAGCGAGTTCCCGTTGTACGTGTGGCAGACCGGGTCTGGGACGCAGTCGAACATGAACGTGAACGAGGTGATCTCCAACCGGTGTATCCAGCTGGTCGGCGGGACGCTGGGTTCGCAGGAGCCGGTGCATCCCAACGATCACGTGAACATGGGCCAGTCGTCGAACGACACGTTCCCGACCGCGATGCACATCGCGGCGTACACGATGGCCACCGTCAAGACGATCCCGGCGCTGGGCCGGCTGCGCGACGCCATCGACGCCAAAGCCAGGCAGTGGGCCGGCGTGGTCAAGATCGGCCGCACGCACCTGGAGGACGCGACCCCGCTGACCGTGGGCCAGGAATGGTCGGGGTATGCCGGGGCACTGGACGACGCGATCGCCGAGGTGCAGCACGCCACCGGCGGGCTGCTGGAGGTGGCGATGGGCGGCACCGCGGTCGGCACCGGGCTGAACGCCCCGCCCGGGTTCGGCGAGCAGGTCGCCGAACAGATCGCGTCCATGACCGGCTATCCGTTCGTCACCGCGGCGAACAAGTTCACCGCGCAGGGCACGCTGGACCGGATGGTCCGCGCACACGCCGGGCTCAAGGCCGCGGCGGTGACCCTGTTCAAGATCGCCAATGACCTGCGCTGGCTCGGCTCCGGGCCGCGCACCGGGATCGAGGAACTGATCTTCCCGGCCAACGAGCCCGGGTCCTCGATCATGCCGGGCAAGGTCAACCCCACCCAGGCCGAGGCGATGCTGATGGTCGCGATCCAGGTCATCGCCTCCGACGTCGCGGTCACCATGGGCGGCAGCGAGGGCAACTTCGAGCTCAACGCGTTCCGCCCGATTCTGATCTCCAACTACCTGCACTCCGCGCTGATCATGGCCGACATGTGCGACCACCTGCGCGAGTACATGATCGAGGGCACCACGCTCAACCAGAAGAAGCTGACCGAGAACATCGACAACTCGGTGATGATGGTCACCGCACTGTCCCCGGTGATCGGCTACGACAAGGCCGCCGCGATCTCCTACTACGCCATCGACCACGACCTCACCCTCAAGCAGGCCGCGCTGGCCAAGGGCGTACCGGAGGAACTGTTCGACAAGGTCGTCATCCCGATCAACCTCACCCGCCCCGGCACCGCCGACGACCCCTCCACCTCGTGACGCTCCCGACATGCAGTCGCTGAAAGGACAGCCGGCGAACGGGCACGAGATGCCGGTCGGCCGGGCTGCGCTGATCGCGTCGGTGGGCGGCGCTCGCGGCTGGGCCGACTGGACCAATCCCGACCACCGGCTGCGTAGGCTGCTGGCCGAGTTCATCGGGATGTCCGGGCTGACCTTCGTGCTGTCCGGAGGAGCGGCCGTGCTGGCCCGCTACGGCGGCCACGGCCTGCAGCCCTGGCAGATCGTCCTGGTGCTGTCGTTGGTCTCGGCGCTGTGGCTGGTGGTCGCGGTGTACTTCCTGGGCGACATCTCGGCGCACTTCAACCCGGCCACCACCCTGGCGTTCGCGCTGCGCCGCGACATGGGCTGGGTGATGGCCGGCATCTACTGGGTCGTCCAGTTCGCCGCCGCGATCTGCGGCTCCCTGCTCGCCCGCGCGTTCTTCGGCCCGGCCGGGCACCTGGCCGCCACCACACCCAAACCCGGCCAGTCCTGGCAGGCCGCCGCGTTCGAGGCGGTGATCACCTTCGGCCTGATCCTCATGATCCTGAACCTGGCCAACGGGCCCAAACTCAACGGCCCGTTCGTGCCGCTGGCCGTCGGCGCCTACATCCTGGCCTGGGGCACCATGGGCGGCCCCTACGACGGCGCCTCCATGAACCCCGCCCGCAGCTTCGGCCCCGACGTCGCCACCGGGAACCTGTCCACCTGGTGGGTCTACCTCATCGGCCCGCTAGCCGGCGCCGTCATCGCGGTCGGCGTCGCGTACGTGCTGCGCGGGCCGGCCAAGGTCGAGGAAGCCAGCGCCGCCGAAGGAGAACCGCTGCACCGGGCTTCGTGACCGGACGGGTCAGACGTAGTCCCCGAAGTCGCGCAGCAGCGCCGACTTTGGCTTGGCGCCGAGCACCTGCTTGACGACCTCGCCGCCGGAGAAGACGTTCATCATCGGCACGGCCATGATCTGGTACTTCAGCGCGGTGACCGGGTTCTCGTCGATGTTGAGCTTGACGACGTCGACCTTGTCGGCGTGCTCCTCGGCGATCTCCGCGAGCACCGGGGCGACCATGCGGCACGGGCCGCACCACTCGGCCCAGTACTCGACGATGACCGGCTTCGGGTTCTTCAGCACGTCGGCCTCGAAGCTCTCGTCGGTCACTGCCTTGATCACGGTCATGCCTGTCGTTCCCTTCCGTTGACGTCGCCTCCTGCTCCGCCGACGCGGAGCGCGACGCAGTCGTCGCCGTCACCGTGCTCGCACACCTGGACCAGACGCCGCAGCTTGCACCGGAGCAGCGCGAGTTCCCTGGCCTGCTCCTCGATCGCCTCGAGCTTGGCCTGCGCGGCCCGCACGATCTCGTCGGTGGACCGGGCCTCGGCGGGACCCAGCAGTTCCCGGATCTCGCCCAGCGTGAACCCCAGCAGGCGCGCCCGCCGGATGAACGCCAGCCGCCACCGGTCGGCCTCGGAGTACTCGCGGAACCCGGAGTTCCGGCGCTCGGGCAGCGCCAGCAGCCCGCGCCGCTGATAGAACCGCACGGTCTCGACGCCAACCCCTTCGGCGGCGGCGAACTTCCCGATGGTCAGCCCGGCCATGACCCCAAACTAGCCGCCGTACCGAGGTACGGAGTCAAGCGAGCGACCCGCCGGTGAGCTTGATTTCTGAAGATCGCTAGGAGGCTGACGTGCGGCACGTGGCCAGCCGCGCCCGGCCGCTGTATTCCATGATCTTGGTGGCTGAGTACCGCATAGCGGTATTAATCAACCAGGATAATGGAAAAGGCTCGCGTACCAAGATCAAACCTGCGTGTTGATCATGTACGAGGCCCACTTGCGCGCGAGCCTCCTGGATCTTTTGGATCTTGAACGCTGCGGGCGGCAGGGGTTACCGCGGGCGAGGGCGCGCCTACTCTGCGATGTTCATCCCTCGGCTCGGCGATGTTCATCCCTTGGCTCGGCGATGCTCATGCCCTCGGCTCGGCGATGCTCATGCCCTCGGCTTCTGCCGGGCATCCCCCGCGACGCCGTGGGGCAGCCGCCACGCCGTCTCGATCATCGGCGACGCAGCGGAGCGCCCAGCCCATCGCTGATTTGAGCATTTGCTTTGATAGTCTGATCGACAGGTGCCGGGCGGGCAAGCCGCTGGGCCGCCCGCCAGCAGGCGTGGCACGACCCGGTCGCGTGATAACGGCGGAGGCGGGATGGCTAAGGCGGGTCCGCGGCCGGCGACCGCGCCGGGCGACAGGCGGGGCCGGTCGGCGGAAACGCGGGCGGCGCTGGTCGAGGGGGCGATCGAGGCGCTGAGGACGGTGGGCTTCTCCGGCGCGAGCGCCAGGGAGATCGCGCGGCTGGCCGGATGCAACCAGACGCTGGTCTTCTACCACTTCGGCTCCGTCACCGACCTGCTGCTCGCCGCGCTCGACGCGATCAGCGAGCGGCGCATGGCGGCTTACCGCGGGGTGCTCGACCACGCCGGGTCGCTGAGCGACCTGGTCGAGTCCGCGCGGTCCATCTTCACCGAGGATCTGGATTCCGGGCACGTGACCGTGCTGGTCGAGATGATCGCCGGGGCCAGGTCGGTTCCCGGCCTCGGCGAGCAGGTCGCGGCCCGGGTGGCCCCGTGGCGCGAGTTCGCCGAGACCGCCGTCCGCCGCGCGCTGGCGTCATCGCCACTCGCGCGGCTGCTGCCGGCCAAGGACGTGGCGCATGCGGTGGTCGCCGGGTTCCTCGGCCTCGAGCAGCTTGCCAACCTGGACGGCGACCGCGCCGCCGCGCTCGCGCTGTTCGACCGGGCCGGCGCGCTGGCCCTGCTGGCCGACATGGCCGGCGCGCTGCCCTGGGACACGATGCCCGGCGATGAATCAGGAGGCCCGAGATGACACAGCCAGCAGCAGCCCAGCTCGACGTGGTCACCGGGGCGTTCGGCTACTCCGGTGCCGCCATTGCCCGGGACCTGCGTGCCGCCGGCCACCGGGTGCGCACGCTCACCGGGCATCCCGGGCGCGCTCCGGCGGGCACGGACATCGATGTGCGCCCGCTGGACTTCACCGATCCCGCTGGGCTCGCCGAGTCGCTGCGGGGCGCGCACACGCTGTACAACACCTACTGGGTGCGGTTCGCGCGCGGGCGCGTCGATCACCAGGTGGCGGTGTCCAACAGCCGGATCCTGTTCGAGGCGGCGGAGCGAGCGGGCGTGCAGCGGATCGTGCACATCTCGATCACGAACCCCAGCCTGGACTCGCGGTACCCCTACTTCCGTGGCAAGGCGGCGGTCGAGCGGATCCTGGCCGGGACCGGCGTGCCAAGCGCGATCGTCCGGCCCGCGATCTTGTTCGGCGGCGACGGAGTGCTCGTGAACAACATCGCGTGGCTGCTGCGGCGCGTGCCGGTGTTCGCGATCGGCGGCCGCGGCGATTACCGGGTGCGCGGTATTCACGTCGACGACCTGGCGCGGCTGTGCGTCGGGCTCGGCGCGCGCAGCGACACGGTCACGCTGGACGCCGTCGGGCCGCAGAGCGTGACGTTCCGCGAGATGGTCGACGCGATCAGGCTCGCGGTTGGCAGCCGCGCTCTCGTCGTGAGCGTTCCCGGGCCGGTGCTGCTCGGCCTGTCCTCGGTGCTGGGCGTGGCAATGCGGGACACGCTGCTGACCCGCGAGGAGTACCGGGCCATGGCCGACGGCCTGGCCGACTCGGCGGCGCCGGCATCCGGAGAGACCGTGTTCACCGACTGGGTCGCCGCGCACGGCGCGGAACTGGGCCGCGCCTACGCGAACGAGCTTGACCGGCACTTCCGGCCGGCCCCGCCGCTGCGGACCGCCTGACGCAGCGTTATTTGTCGAGCCTTCACAATCCGGCTGACGGTTACTTTGCGGACGGACACAAGATCATTTCGTTCCGGTTGAGATCACCATCGAAGCCTTGCGCTCGTGTCAGGCGACATCTAGCATCCAAGGCAAAATTAGGTACTCCCGACGAAAACTTTGTCACATAGTTTGTTGGCGCGTCGTCGTCTCCCGCCCCCGGCGACGACAGGGCGGGCATCGGTCCGCCTCGCCCAAAGGGGCGTGTTATTGCCGTCGCCACCAGGAGGTGGGGCTGGTGAGAATGCGAGTCCACGGGTTGAGCGCACGGGCGGCCGTCGGGTTGGTCGCCATAATCGGAATGCTCGCCGCAGCGGGATGCGGCAGCAGTTCAACGAGCAGCACCCCAAGCAGCAAGACCGCCGCGGCGGTGAAGACGTCGCAGTGCGGGACCAAGCCAGGCGTGACCGCGACCGGGACGCCGATCAACCTCGGGGTGATCGTCACCAACCAGCCCGGCACGTCATTCACCGACATCTCGAACATGGCCAACGCGTATTTCGCCTGCGTCAACGCCAACGGCGGCATCAAGGGCCACCCGATCAAGTACTTTATCGAAACCGAGCAGACCAACCCGGCCCAGATCGCGGCCGAGGCTAAGCAGCTTGTGCAGACCGATCACGTGGTAGGGATCGTCGGCAACACCAGCATCATCGAGTGCTCGATCGACTCCAGCTACTGGCAGAAGCTCGGCTACGACATCATCGACTCGGGGATCGCGCCCGAGTGCTGGTCGACCCCGAACAGCGCCGCGGTCAACATGGGCCCGCGGTACAGCTCGGACGGAGCGGTCCAGTACGCGCTCTCGCAGCACGTGAACAAGATCGTGTTCGACCAGTCGAACGTCCCGGGCACCGGGTACATCGCGGCAGGCCCGGCGGCGCTCGCCGCGAACGCGCACGTGCCGATCGTCCAGCTCACCGAGAACGTGCCGATCTCGGACGCCGACTCGGTGGCGATCAAGGAGGTCGACGACGCGGGACCGGACGGCGCGGTGGTGCTCAACTTCACCCCGCCGGAGGCCCTGGTCATCCTGCAGGCCGCGCAGAAGCTCGGCCTCGAGGACAAGGTCAAGCTGTGGGGCTGCTCGACGCCGTGCAACACCGACTACCTCGCGCAGTCGCTGGGCCCGAAGTGGAACGACAAGCTGTTCGTGAACGCCGAGCTGACCCCGCCGGACGTAACCAGCACGACGACGATGAAGCTCTACGAGGCGATCCTGAAGCAGTACGGCAAGGCCGTCTCCGGTGGCATCGGCAGCTTCAGCCAGATGGGCTTCACCGAGGCCGAGATCGCGGTGCACGCGCTGGAGACGATCACCGGCCCGTACACGGTGGCCAGCGTCAACGCGGCGTTCAAGGCGGTGACGGACTTCAACACCGGGATGCTGTGCCAGCTCTGGACGTACGGCGACTACTCCATGCACATTCCGAACAACGAGGACTACACGGTCACGCCAGACAACGGGAAGATGGTGACGGCCCAGGGCTGCACCAAGATCTCGTCGGTGGACCCGCAGATCGCGCAGTACCGTGCGCTCGCGGGCGTGGCCAAGACGGTCCAGTGACGGTGGCGGCGGAACCGGGAATGACTGCGGCGGCGAGCAGAGCGCCCACGGCGGGCTGACGATGCCGAGCTGGCAGGACTTCCAGCCGTTCATCGTGAGCGGCCTGGCCCTGGGCGGGGTGTACGCCCTGTCCGGGGTCGGGATGGTCGTCCTGTACCAGGCCACCGGCGTGGTGTACCTGGCGTTCGGCGCGGTCGGCGGCATGGGCGCGCTGATCGCCTGGTCACTGATCAACGCGGGCGCCCCGGGCTGGGTCGGGTGGCTGGTCTGCGTGGCGTTCGCCGCCCTGGTGACGCTCGGCTACGGGGTGGTGTTCGGCCCGCTGCTGGCCAAGCGAGATCCGCTGGTCAAGGCGACGGCCACGCTCGGGCTGCTGCTCGTCTTGTTCGGGCTCATGGACCTGCTGTGGACGACCAGCGGCGGGGAGTCCCGCGCGATCACGCTGCCGACCGACAACAGCGGGTTCTCGGTCGCCCAGGTCCAGGTGAACTGGACCCAGGTGATCGGTCTCGGGCTCGGCATCGCGATCGCGGTGGTGACCGCGGCGTTCCTGCGCTACACCAAGCTCGGGACCGCGATGCGGGCGATGGCCAACGACCGCGAGATCACCGCGACCCTGGGGGTGCCGGTGCGCCGGGTGGAGGCCGCGGCGTGGCTCGGCTGCGGTGTCCTGGCCGGCGTGGCCGGGATCCTGCTCGCCGACATGGTCGCGCTCGACGCCACCACGCTCACGTTCCTGGTGATCTACACGCTGGCCGCGGCGCTGATCGCCAGGCTGCGCTCGATCGCGTTCACGTTCGTGGCCGCGATCGTGATCGGCCTGGTGCAGAACCTGCTGACGCCGATTTCGTCGGTCGGCAACTACAACGACATGACCCCGTTCGTGCTGGCCGCCGTGGCCCTGCTCGCGTTCTCCCGGCGCAGCGTGGTGTCCCGGTCCCGCGAGGAGACCTGATGGCCGGGACCGCGGTCGCTGCTCCACCCGCCCGGCAGCGCCCGTCGCTGCGCCGGCCCGGCCGCGGCACGCTGACCCGGGGCGCGGTAGTCGCCGCGCTGTTCCTGTTCGTGCTGCTCGCGCTCCCTCAGTTGATGAGCCTCTACTACGTCGACACGATGACCCAGGTGGCGATCTATGCGATGGTGGCGCTGGGCCTCGGGGTGCTGGTCGGCCGCGTCGGCCTGGTGTCGCTCGGGCAGGTCGCGGTGCTCGCGATCGGCGCGTGGGTGGCCGCCCGGCTGCTGTTCGCCACGTCCCAGCCGTACCTGCTCGTGCTGCTGGAGGCGGGCCTGATCACGATGGCGGCCGGCACGCTGCTGGGGCTGCCGGCGCTGCGGCTGCGCGGCCTGTACCTGGCGCTGATCACGCTGATGTTCGCGGGAGCTATCGCGATCGTCCTGGCCACGACGAACTTCCCGAACGGGGGGCACGGCTTCCTCGGCTACAACGGCAGTTTGGTGCACATCCCGCCGATCCGCCGCCCGAGCATCGCCGCGACCGACCCCGGATATTTCCGCTACTCCGTGGTGATCGCCGCGGTGATGTTCCTGCTCGCGTTCGTGCACATCAGGACGCGGCCGGGGCGGGCCTGGGCCGCGATCAGGCAGAGCGAGCCTGCGGCCCTGGCCGCCGGGATCAACACCACGCTCTACAAGCTGTGGGCGTTCGCGCTGGCCTCGTTCATCACCGGGGTGGCCGGCGGGGTGTACGCCGGCGCCGTGCACTACCTGTACTCGCTCGACTTCCCCGCCCAGGATTCGATCATCCTGTTCGCCGTGGTGCTGATGGGCGGCGTCTACAGCCTGTGGGGCGCGATCGTGGCGGCGCTGCTGCTGCAGTTGCTGCCCGCGGTGCTCAACAACTGGGGTGTATCCGCCGACTGGCTGACGATCCTGTTCGGCCTCGGCGTGCTGCAGGTGCTGACGACCGCCCCGGCCGGCCTGGCCGACCAGGTGCCCAAGGATCTTGCCCGGCTCGGCCGCCTGCTGCGCCGGCTGGCGGCGTCTGGCGGCGGCGCGAGGGAACGAGCATGAGCGGCGCAGCGAAGGGTGATGGGGAGGTGGGTCGGGGTGCCATCGAGGTCGACGGCCTGACGGTCCGGTTCGGCGGCGTCACGTCGCTGGACAGCATGACCGTGACCTTCGAGGCGGGCACCTGCGGCCTGATCGGCCCGAACGGGGCCGGGAAGACGACGTTCTTCAACGTCCTGAGCGGCTTCGTCCGGCCCACCGCGGGAACCGTGCGCGCGTTCGGTGCGGACCTGCTGTCGATGGTGCACTTCCGCCGGGCCCGGTGGGGGGTGCGCCGGACGTTCCAGACCGAGCAGGCCATCGAGGAACTGTCGGTGTTCGACAACGT
Organism: Streptosporangiaceae bacterium; assembly: GCA_030041195.1. The sequence continues at coordinate 22,940 of JASHOI010000106.1, forward strand.
GGCGATGGTTCTCGAGCACGCCAAGCTGCGCGGCGGGTCCCGGCGCCAGGACGTGCTCAGCGCGATCTCGTTCGTCGGTCTCGAGGACTCGTCGTTCGCCAAGGTGCGCACGCTCGCCGCCGGGCAGCGCCGGCTGGTCGAGGTCGCCCGCGCGGTCGTGGGGCGGCCCAGGCTGGTGCTGCTCGACGAGCCGGCCGCCGGGCTGCCCGACGACGAGACCCGGCACCTGGCCGACGTGATCCGCCAGATCCCGGAGCAGGCGGGCGCGCTGACCATCCTCGTCGACCACGACATGAGCCTGGTGTCCGCCTGTTGCGAGACCACCGCCGTGCTCGATTTTGGCAAGCTCATCGCGTCCGGGCCCACCGCCGAGGTGCTGCGCGACGACCGGGTGATCCGCGCCTACCTCGGCACCGCGGAGGTCTCATGACCGAGCCGGCCGAGAGCCTGAAACTGAGCGGGCTGACAGTGCTGCGCGGCGCGCGGCCGGTGGTGCGCGACGTGTCGATCGAGATACCGGCCGGGGAGATCACCGCGCTGCTCGGGCCGAACGGCGCAGGGAAGTCGAGCCTGGTGCTGGCCGTCGGCGGGGTGCTCAGGCCGCAGTCCGGCTCGGTGCTGCTGCAGGGCCGCGATCTGGCCGGCCGGCGGCCCGAGCGGATCCGCCAGGCCGGGATCGCGATCGTGCCCGAGGGCCGGCGGCTGCTGACCGAGCTGACCGTCGAGGACAACATCCGCGTCGCCACCTATGCCCTGCCCCGCGATCAGGCACAGGCCGGGCGCACCCGGGCGCTCGAGTTGTTCCCCGAGCTTGTCCGCCGGCTTTCCGCGCCGGCCCGTACGCTGTCCGGGGGCGAGCAGCAGATGGTCGTGCTGGCCCAGGCGCTGGTTTCACAGCCCCGCTACATGCTGATCGACGAGCTCTCGCTCGGCCTGGCGCCGGTGGTGATCAGCCGCCTGATCCCGACGATCCGCGCGGTCGCCGAGTCCGGGATCGGCGTGCTGCTGATCGAGCAGTTCGCCACCGTGGCCCTCGGCCTGGCCAACCGCGCCTACGTGCTCGAGGGCGGCAGGCTGCGCTTCTCCGGGCTGGCCAGCGAGCTGCGGGACAAGCCGGAGCTGCTCCGGTCGGCGTACCTGCTGCGCGGCAGCGAGGAAGCTCCGCCGCCGGAGGGGTCCGGCATGACCCAGCCACACCGGAGCCTGGGCTGATGCGCGCCGCGGTCACCGAAGCGGTCGGCTCGATGGTGGTGGCCGAGCGCCCGGAGCCGCCCGCGCCGGGCGAGGGCGCCGTCGTGCTCCGCCCCGAGGCGGTCGGGATCTGCGGGTCCGACTACCACTTCTTTGACGGGCAGCTGCCGAGCGCGGCCGGCGGCTCACGGTTCCCCCGGATCCAGGGCCACGAGCTCGCTGGCGTGATCACGGCGCTCGGCCCGGGCTGCCGCCCGGGGCTCGAGGTCGGGCAGCGCGTCGCGGTGTGGCCGCTGCACCCGTGCGGGCAGTGCTATCCCTGCACCGCGGCGCGGCCCAACGCGTGCGACCGGCTCACGCTGACCGGGATCCACATCGATGGCGGGCTGCAGGAGCGGCTGGCGATCGGCCAGGCCCAGCTGTTCCCGACAGCGGCCGGCGACGCCGCGATCGCGGCCATGGCCGAGCCGGTGTCGATCGCCGTGCGGGCGGTGAACCGGGCGGCGATCCGTCCCGGCGAGCGGGCCGTGGTGCTGGGCGCCGGGCCGATCGGGCAGTGCATCTGCCTGGTGGCCCGCGAGCGCGGCGCCGAGGTTCTGGCCATCGACCTGCTGGAGAGCCGTCTGGCGCTGAGCCGGGAACTGGGTGCCGACACGCACGCCTGGCACGACGCGGACGAGGTGGTGGCGTTCGCGCGGCAGTGGGCGGGCCCGGCAGGGCCGCCGGTGGCGTTCGACGCCACCGGCGCCGCGGCGGCGACCACCGCGATGGTGACCATGGTCGCCTCGGCCGGACGCGCGGTGCAGGTAGGGATGTCGGACCAGGAGGCTCCGATCAGGGTCGGCGTGCTGACCGAGAAGGAACTCGACCTGCTCGGCGTGAGCTGCTGCGGCGACGCCGAATTCGCCGAGGCGGTGGCCGTGGTCGAGCGCAACAGCGCCGCGCTGGCCCGCCTGATCAGCCACGAGTTCCCGCTGGAGAAGGCGCCGGAGGCGATCAGCTTCGCGATCAGCAACCCGGACGAGGTGATGAAGGTGATGATCCGGTGCTAGAGGGTGTACCTCACCTCTGACACGATGCCAGAATGCTAAGACCGCGGCGGCGGGTTCCGCCTGCCGCCGCCAGCGGCCCTACCAGGCCAAACACCGGAAGGCGAACGACTACATGAGCATTCTCGGTACCAGGGTGGTGCGGACCGAGGACCCGCGGCTGCTGACCGCGGGCGGTACCTACGTGGACGACCTGCGGGTCCCCGAGCTGGCCGACGCGGCCCGGGTCACGTTCGTGCGCAGCCCGATGGCTCACGCGAGGATAACCGGTATGGACACCGACGCGGCCCGTCAAGCTCCGGGCGTGCTGGCGGTGCTGACCATCCAGGACATGGACGACCTCGTGCCCCCGCCACCTCCCGAGCCGGGCAGCGAGGTCAGCGAGGGTGCGCCGATGCCGCTCGGCGGCGTGTGGTCCGAGCCGCTGCTTGCGGTGGACCGGGTCAGGTACGTCGGCGAGCCCGTGGCGATGGTCATCAGCAGCGACAGCTACCAGGGCGAGGACGCGGCCGAGCTGGTGAGCGTGGACTACGAGCCGCTGCCCTCGGTGATCGGCATCGCCGGCGCGCTGCAGACCGAGACGCTGCTGTTCGACGAGACCGAGTCGAACGTCCCTGTCACCTCCGGCGACGCCGCGGACGACGCGATCTTCGAGGGCTGCGACGTGGTGGTCGAGCGGACGATCGTGAACCAGCGGCTGGCCCCGATGCCGATGGAGGGGCGCGCGGCCGCAGCCCGGTTCGCCGACGGCAAGCTCACCTACTGGGTGAGCACGCAGAACGCGCAGATCAGCCGGTTCATACTGGCCGGCGCGCTCGGCATGGACCCGGGCACGATCCGGGTGATCACCCCGGACGTGGGCGGCGGGTTCGGCGCCAAGGTCGGCGTGGACCGGGACGCGATCCTGATCGCGTGGGCGGCCAGGAAGACCGGCCGGGCGCTGCGCTGGGTGGAGACGCGCAGCGAGAACCTGGTCGGGATGACACACGGCCGCGCGCAGGAGCAGACGATCAAGCTGGGCGGGACGAGGGACGGCCGGGTCCTCGGCTACCGGCTCGACGTCGTGCAGGACACCGGCGCCTACCCGCGGATGAGCGGCTTCCTGCCGTTCCTCACCAAGCTGATGGCCGTGGGCCCGTACGACATACCCCGCGTGCAGACGCACTCCCGGGTGGTGGTGACCAACACCACGCCGATCTCCGCCTACCGGGGGGCCGGCCGGCCCGAGGCAACGGCCGCGATCGAGCGGGCCATCGACCTGTTTGCCGCCGAGATCGGCATGGATCCCGCCGACGTGCGCCGCAAGAACCTGATCCCGCCGGACAAGTTCCCCTACTCCACGCCGACCGGCGCGACGTACGACACCGGGGACTACGTCACGGCACTGGACAAGGTGCTCGACGCGGCGGGCTACCGGGAGCTGCGGGCGGAGCAGCAGCGCCGCAGGGAGCGCGGGGACGTGCTGCAGCTCGGCATCGGGCTGGCCAGCTACGTGGAGATCACGGCCGCGGACGCGGCGGCCGGGGAGACCGCCAGGCTCGCCGTGCACGGCGACGGCACGGCCACCGTCTACACCGGCAGCTCCGCGCACGGCCAGGGCCACCACACCGCCTGGGCCATGCTCGTCCAGGCCGAGCTGGGGATCCCGATGGCGAACGTCACGGTCATCCACGGCGACACCGACCTGATCCCCGAGGGCGTCGGGACCTACGCGTCGCGGTCGCTGCAGCTCGGCGGCGTCGCCGTGTACAAGGCGGCGCTCGAGGTCAAGGACCAGGGCAGGCGGGTGGCGGCGGACATGCTCGAGGCCGCCGAGGCCGACCTGGAGCTGGACGCGGACAGCGGCACCTGGCAGGTGCGCGGCGACCCGGGCACGAGCCGCAGCTGGGCCGACGTGGCCACCCACGCCGGCGAAGACGGCCTCGTGGCCTACGTCCAGTACGCCGGGGGCGGCGCGACGTTCCCGTTCGGCAGCCACGTCGCCGTGGCCGAGGTCGACACCGAGACCGGCAAGGCCCGGCTGATCAGGCACGTGACCGCCGACGACGCGGGCACCGTGGTCAACCCGGTGCTGGCCGAGGGCCAGCGGCACGGCGGCATCGCCCAGGGCGTCGCCCAGGCGCTGCTCGAGGAGATGCTGTACGACCCCGACGGAAACCCGCTCACCGGCACGCTCGCCGACTACGCCGCGATCACCGCGGCCGAGCTGCCGAGCTTCGAGCTGGTGCAGAGCGAGACGCCGACCGATATCAACCCGCTGGGTGTCAAGGGGATCGGCGAGGCCGGGACGATCGGCGCCACACCGGCCACGCAGAACGCCGTCATCGACGCGGTCAGCCACCTCGGCGTCCGGCACATCGAGATGCCCACGACACCGTTCCGGGTCTGGGCCGCGATCAGCGAAGCGACGCAGAACGGAGGGGTGTAGGCAGTGAAGGTCACCGTGACCGTCAACGGCAAGCAGGTCGCGGCCGAGGTTGCCGATCGCACCCTGCTCGTGCACTTCCTGCGCGAGGTGGCGAACCTCACCGCGACGAACGTCGGCTGCGACAGCACGTCCTGCGGCGCGTGCACGGTCCTAATGAAGGGGGCAGGGGAGGCGGGTGGGGGCAAGTCGGTCAAGTCGTGCACCGTGCTCGCCGCCCAGGCCGACGGGTCCGAGGTCACGACCGTCGAGGGGCTGGCCGACGGCTCCGGCCAGATGCACCCGGTGCAGGCCGCGTTCCACGCCGAGCACGGGCTGCAGTGCGGGTTCTGCACCCCCGGCATGGTGATGGCCGCGGTCTCGCTGCTGGCCGAGAACCCCTCGCCCACCGAGGAAGACGTCAGGTCGGCGCTCGAGGGCAACCTGTGCCGCTGCACCGGCTACCACAACATCGTCAGGGCGGTGCTGGCCGCCGCCCCGGCTGCGAGCGAGAGGCGGCCCGCTTGATCCCGGCACCCTTCACCTACAAGCGGGCCTTCTCCGTTGACGAGGCCCTTGACCTCGCGGCGCAGGACGGGGAGGACGCGAAGTTCCTGGCCGGCGGCCACTCGCTGCTGCCGCTGATGAAGCTGCGCCTCGCCGTGCCCGAGGTGCTGATCGACATCGGCAGGCTCCGCGAGCTCCGCTACATCCGCGAGGAGGACGGCCATATCGCGGTCGGCGCGCTTACCACTCATGATGAGCTTGCCCGTTCCGGGCTGCTGGCCAGCGAGCTGCCGCTGCTCACGCACGCCGCCGCTCAGGTCGGCGATCCCCAGGTCCGGCATCGGGGGACAATTGGCGGCTCCCTGGTGCACGCGGATCCCGCGGCCGACCTGCCGGCCGTGGCCCTGGCCCTGGACGCGACGCTGGTGGCGCGCGGGCCGTCCGGCAGCAGGGAAATCCCGGCCGGCGAGTTCTTCCAGAGCCTGTTCGAGACCGTGCTCGAGCCCGGCGAGCTGGTGACCGAGATCCGGATCCCCAGGCCAGATACACCGGCGCGGTGGGCGTTCCAGAAGTTCACCAAGCGCGCCATCGACTGGGCGATCGTCGGCGTCGCCGTCCAGGGCGGCAGCGTGGCGCTGGTGAACATGGACCAGACGCCGGTCCGGGCCACGGCGGTCGAGCAGGCACTGGCCGACGGCGCCGGGCCGCGGGACGCCGCAGCGCACGCCGCCGATGGCACCAGCCCGCCCACGGACATCAACGCGGACCCCGAGTACCGTCGGCACCTCGCTCGGGTGCTCGTCGCGCGCGCCCTCGAGGAGTCGCTGGCGCGGACCTGACAGCCAGACGGGCTGCGCACCCTCGCGCCACCGGTCTAGCTGCTTTCCGAAGCCCAGGCTTTCGAGGAAACGTTCTCGCCGGGCGCTGGGCCGATGCAGAAGGTCCGGTGGCCGCTCAGCCCACAGGATGAGCCACAGAGCATCGTCCGGGGCGGTGACGGGCAGCGACCACACTTTGCCCTCAAGGCTGTCCCAGCGGGCGGACTCGGCGCGCGCGGTGCCTGGGTCGGCGGTCAAACTCTCGACTGCGGCCTTGACGCGCTTCCCGAACTCAGCAGAGCGGTCGGCCCTCGGCCTGCGGTAGGTGGCGAGCGCGTCTGGCCGTAACGCCAGCCGGTGCGTCACAGGTCGTCCGGATCTACCGGGATCATCTCGAGCTGCTCGCGGCCGGAGACGTGCGCGCCTATCTCACGCATGAGGTCCGGCTTCTCCCGCCACATCGCGGCCTCGTGCACGGTCATTGCCACCGCCGGGCGCAGAATGATGGTCCCATCACGGCGGACCGTCACCAGGTACCGGGAGTGCGGCTCTGCGCCGAACCGGCGCAGGTTGGTGCGGCCCCTATCGTCCAGCTCAACCAGCGGCTCCAGCGGCTCTGCGCTCATGCAGACAGGGCTACCTCGGGTGTGGGCATTGCCCACCATGGGCACGATGAAAGCCTTGTTCTCCGACAGATCAGTGCTCGTGGATCAATGCTCGTGGATCAGGACCCCGCGGATGTTCTTGCCGTCGAGCAGGTCCCGGTAGCCCTGGTTGACGTCGTCGAGGCGGTACTTCGTGGTGATCAGCTCGTCGAGCTTGAGCCGGCCGGCCCGGTACAGGTCGAGCATCAGCGGGATGTCGTCGAACGGGTTGCCGCCGCCGAACAGCGCGCCCTCGATCCGCTTCTGGAACAGGGTGAGCTCAAAGCTGGACAGGTGGATGTTCTTCTGGCCCGGCCCGGCCAGCCCGGTGACGACCACGGTGCCGCGCTTGCGGATCGCCGCGAACGCCGCGTCGATCACGTCGTCGTCGACCACGCCGACGGTGATCAGGGCGTGGTCCGCACCGACGCCGCGGGTGAGCTCGGTGACCAGCTGCTGTGCCTGCGCCGCGTCGGCCGCGCTGTGCGTGGCGCCGAGCCATTCGGCGATCTCGCGCTTGTTCGGCAGGGGGTCCACCGCGATGATGTTGATCGCCCCGGCGATGGAGGCGCCCTGCACCGCGTTGATGCCGACCCCGCCGATGCCGTAGATCACCACGGTGTCGCCCGGCCGCACGCCGCCGAGGTTGACCGACGTGCCGAAGCCGGTCGGCACGCCGCAGCCGACCAGGACCACGGTCTCGAGCGGCAGGTCGTCGTCCACCTTGATGCACGAGTACTCGGAGAGCGTCGCCCACTGGGAGAACGTGCCGAGCAGGCACATCTGGCCGAAGTCCTCGCCCCCCGCGTGGAACCGGAACGTGCCGTCGGTCAGGCAGTTGTCGACGAGCAGCGCGCCAAGGTCGCACAGGTTGGTCTGGCCTCGGGCGCAGAACCGGCAGTGCCCGCACGCCGGGAGGAAGGAGCACACGATGTGGTCGCCGGGCTTGAGCCGGGTGACCCCGGGGCCGACCTCCTCGACGATCCCGGCCCCCTCATGCCCGCCGACGATCGGATACCGGACCGGGATGTCGCCGGTCCGCAGGTGATCGTCTGAGTGGCACAGCCCGGACGCGACGAACCGGACGAGCACCTCACCGGCCTTCGGTGGATCCAGCTCGAGCTCGATGACCTCCCACTGCTGGCCGACACCGTGCAGGACCGCTGCCTTGGTCTTCATTGACTTCCCTCCCGGCCCGGACGTTCTTGGTTTGTCATACTGCGGCCGACGCCTCGCGTCATTGTGAAACAGCCCAGGAAAGCCGTGCCACAGTTGTTCCGCCATGCGGGACTGAGTTCGCGGGCGCGCCGAGTAGGGACACACAACACGCCCCTCGAGCTGAGACCCGCTTCGGAAATAATCGGAAGAGATCGGAAGAATATAGCGCAGAGAGTGCGACGTTAATTCATCATTGTTCCGATGGATGCGACGTTGCCCGATCTGACCGGGGCGCTGGGTGCGGCGCAGCGGGGTGACCCGGACGCGTTCCGCGTCCTGTACCGCGACACCCAGCCCCGGCTGCTGCGCTACCTGCACGCCCTGGCCGGCGACGACGCCGAAGACATCGCCTCCGAAACCTGGCTGCACATCGCCCGCGACCTGCACGCCTTTCACGGCGACTACGACGCCTTCCGCGGCTGGGCCGCCACCATCGCCCGCCACCGCGCCCTCGACCACCGCCGCCGCCACACCCGCCGCCCTCCGGCCATCCCCGTTCCCGCCGACGACCTGGCCGGCCTGGCCGCGCGCGACGACACCGCCGCCACCGCCATCGACGCGCTCGCCACCACCGCCGCGCTCCGCCTCATCGCCACCTTGCCCCCCGACCAGGCCGAAGCCGTGCTGCTGCGCGCCGTCCTCGGCCTGGACGCCACCCGAGCCGCCGCCGTCCTCGGCAAACGACCCGGCGCCGTCCGCACCGCCGCACACCGCGGCCTGCGCACCCTCGCCCGCCACCTCGGTGAGACACAGCATCAAAGGAGTGATGCGACCGCAGCAGTGACACAACCGGAGAGCTTGGCGCTGAAGGATTTGAGATGAGCACACACCATTCCCGCCGGATAACCCGGAAGGCCGCCGAGCACCTGCTCGCCAGCGCCGCCGTGCCGGGCGCGGACCCGGACCCGCTGAGCCGCGTGCTCGCCGCAGCCGCGGCGCCCGGGCACGAGCCCGAGCTGGCCGGAGAGGCGAAGGCGGTCGCCGCGTTCGAGGCGCGTCATCTCATTTCCGTTACCACCCCACGGAGAGGGCAGATGATCAAGTCCCCGGTTGCAAAACTTCTTACCGCCAAGGCTCTCGCCGCCACGCTGGCCGTCTTCGTGACCGGCGGCGTGGCGCTCGCCGCGAGCACTGGCGCCTTGACTGGTTCCTCGTCAAGCCCCGGGTCCAGCACCAGCCAGCCGGTCTCGCCGCAGCCCGGCGCCAGCACCGGCACCGGCACGTCGTCGCCGGGCACGCCGCCGGGCGCGGTGAGTCTCTGCCGCAGCCTCGCCTCTCAGGTCGCGTCGCTCCCCTCGGCGCAGGTCAGCGCCGGCATCGGTAGCCAGGCCGGTCTCGAGCAGGCCCTGGCGAGCCCGGCGCTCGGCCAGGTGGTGACCGGCTCCGCCTACTCGTCCCTGGTCACCGCCGCGACCGCCGGCTCCGCCGTGCCCGACTATTGCGCCATGCTGCTTGGCCTGCCGCAGCTCCCGCAGCCGGGTGAGATGACCCAGCTGCCCGCCGCGGTCGTGGTCGAGGTCCTGCCCGCGATGCCGGTCCCGGCGCTCGGCAGCATCCTCACCGCGCTGCCGGCGGCGACGCTGGCCGGCATCCTCGGCGAGCTGCCCGCCACCGGACTGGCCCAGGTGCTCACCACGCTGCCCGCGGCGACGCTGTCCCAGGTGCTGACCACGCTGCCGGCCGCCGGCCTTAGCGAGGTGCTCGCCACGCTCCCGGCCGCGGCGCTGGGCCAGGTACTCACGACCCTGCCGACCGCCGGGCTGGGGCAGGTCCTGACCACGCTGCAGCCAAGCGCGCTGTCGCAGGTACTCACCACGCTGCCCGCCACCGGCCTGGCCCAGGTGCTCACCACGCTGCAGCCAAGCGCACTGTCGCAGGTACTCACCACGCTGCCCGCCACCGCCCTGGCCCAGGTGCTCGCCACGCTGCCGGCCGCCGGGCTGGGCCAGGTCCTGACCACGCTGCCGGCCGCCGGGCTGGGCCAGGTCCTGACCACGCTCCCGGCCGCCGGGCTGGGCCAGGTCCTGACCGCGCTCCCGGCCGCGACCCTGTCGCAGCTTTTCGGCGCGCTGCCGGCCGGGGTACTGCCCAGAATCCTCGGCGAGCTGCCGGCGCCGGTGCTGTCTCAGGTCCTCTCCGAGCTGCCGTCCTCGCTGCTCGGCCAGTTGCCCTCGTCGCTGCTGTCTCATCTGCCGGTGAGCTAGGCGCAGCGGCCGCCTGTGCGGGCGGGACGGCGGATCCCCTGCCGCCGTCCCGCCCGCCCGAGGGGATCGGCCTGCAGCGCCCAGCCAACCCAGAGCGAGATGTCCCGGAGGGCACCCCGGTGAGCCTGCGCCATGGCGCTCCGCACGGAGCGCCGCGCCACACCACACTGCCGACCACCGTGCCGCGGCAGCGGCGCGCCACCGTATCGGTTGCCGAGGCGCTGCGCGCGCAGTTCCCGCTGGGCGCCGAGGCGGGGCGGCGGCCCGCGACGCAGTCGGTCGCAGAGGCGCTGCGCGCACGGTTTCCGCAGCCGCGAACCCCCGCCGAGAACGATCCGCCGCCCGCCAGGACCTACCGGCCGGCCGGGCCGGCGCTGCCGCGGCGGATCCGCCGCATCCCGGTCTCGGCCAGGCAGGCCCAGCCGGCCAGCGCGGCGCTGCTGCGCCGGGTCCTCGATGGCCTGCAGCGGCTTTGACCGTGACGGCAAATCCTGCGACCCGAAAGCGAGGACCGAGCAGCATGAAAAGAGGCCTGTTGTCTCAAACACGGAAAGCCCTGAACGGCAGCGTGGCCAGATCGGTTTTCTGCCGCTGCCGCTCGCGGGCGGCCGAGCCGGCGGGTGGCCAGGACGCGAGCGAGGTCGTCTGGGTCTACGCCGTCACCGCCGACGTCGACGCCGAGCAGCTATCCGGCGTCACCGGCGTCACCGGCGTCGCCGGGGAGCCGGTCCGCGCGCTGACCGAATCGGGCCTGTCCGCCGTGGTCGGCACGGTCAGCGACAACACCCACAGGAACAAGCCGCTCACGAACCTGCTCGTCGGCCTGACCGCGATCGAGACAGCAGGGCGCGCGCACCACGAGGTGATCGCGAGCCTGGCCGAGGACAACCCCGTCCTGCCGGTCCGGCTCGCAACGGTCTACCCGGACGACGCGACGATCCGCAGGCTGCTCGCCCAGCGCCACGCCGAGCTCGCCGTGATGGTGGAGTCGTTCCGGGGCACGCAGGAGTGGGGAGTGAAGGTATTTGTGGATCCGGACGACCCGTTCACCGGCCCGGCCGACGACCAGGACAGCCTGCCGTTGCTGGAGCCGCTCTGGGTCCAGGCCGAAGCGTGCGCCGAGGAGATCGGCCAGGCGCTCAGCGACATCGCCGTCGCGACCCGCCATCGCCCGTCACCAGACCCGCGGTTCGGCGCCGACTCCGGGTGGATGGTGCTGAACGGCGCGTACCTGCTCGAGGCCGAGCGAGCCGAGGAGTTCGCCGAGATCGTGGTGTCGGTCACCGCGGAGCATGCCGCGCTCCGCGCCGACGTGACCGGTCCGTGGCCGCCGTATTCGTTCGCGGAAGGGCACGAGCTCTGACCGCGGCGGAGGCGTTTTGGCGCGGCCGCGCCAGGGGGGGTCTTGACGCGGCCGCGCGCTTAAGCGGGACCGTCCCACGGAGCGATGGCAGGGAACGGCCCCGCGCAGCCTCGATTGCACCGCATAGATACCCGGATGCGCTAATGCATCGCTAGCGTTTGGCTAGCGGCGCGTTCACGGCCGGCCTTGCGCGTGCGCGTATCACTGGGTGCGCGGCAGACCGAAGCCCCAGTCCAGAACCTTCGCCGCGGCGACGGCGCCGGCCGCGGGGCTGGTAGCGGGGGTGCCGAGGACGACGCCGATCAGGTTCAGGCCGTCGCGCGAAGCCGAGAACAGCAGGCACTCCTGGGCGGCGTTCGTGTAGCCGGTCTTGATGCCGGTGGCGCCCGGGTACGTGCCGATCAGGTCGTTGTCGTTGTCCCACCAGTAGGCGTGGTGCCCGGGACCCTTCTTCAGCTGGTAGAACGGCTGCGCCACGATCGAGCGAAACACCGCGTATTTCATCGCCGCCTGGCCCAGCGTGAGCAAATCGGCCGGGGTGGAGTAGGTGGAGTATTCCGTGGGGTACGGCAGCCCGTCGGGGCTGGTGAAATGCGTGTGCAGCATGCCCAGCTGCTTCGCCATGGCGTTCATCTTGGCCAGGAACGCCGACATGCCGGGGCCGTACGCCATGGCCAGGGTGTAGGCGGCGTCGCAGCCAGAGGGAAGCAGCATCGCCTCGAGGAGTTCCTGTGCCGTGACCACGTCACCGGGAATCAGGCCCGCGCTCTCCCCGCCGTATTTGGACACGTAGGCGATCACGCTCTTCGGCACCCGGATCTCCCGGTTCAGGTCCCCGGCGCGCAGCACCACCAGCGCGGTCATCACCTTGGTGATGCTGCCCATGGGCAGCTCGGTGTCCAGGTTGCGGCTCCACAGCACCGCGCCGGTGTTGGCATCGGCGAGCACGGCGGCCTTTGCCTGCACCCCGGCCGGTGCCCCGATAATCCGGACCGGCGGCGTTGCCGATGGCGTCGCGGACGGCGACGACCGGGGGCTTCGGGCCGCTGAGCGAGCGACCTCGGCACCGACATTGCCGACAGTCGACGCTGACCGCGTCGCGGAATCGGCGGCCGACCACGCGATGACCGTTGCAGCAATAACCCCGCCTGCGATCGCGATGACCGTCACGCGGACGGGGATGCGCATGCCAGTTCATTCCTTATCGTCAGTAAGTACTTTGCATGACACTATCGCCGTGCATGTCCGCCGCGCGACCGCCTGCGGCCAGCCCGGCGAGGCAATTTCGGGCCGACCGGAAACGGCCACATGACACGCGCCGCCCGCGGCGCGGTGCGCATACTAATCCCATGCCGGTGACATTGCATCACGTCGTCGTGGACGCGCACGACCTGCCGAAGCTGGCCCGGTTCTGGACCCAGGCGCTCGGCTGGACGGTCCTTTCCGAACGTGACCGCGAGATCGTCATCGGGCCGGATGTGAACGCGCCGGTCGGCATGTGTTTCATGCCGGTGACCGACCCGAAGACGGTAAAGAACCGCGTTCACGTGGACCTCACCACCAGCGCGGCTGACCGGGACCAGGAGATCGAGCGCCTGCTCGCGCTCGGTGCGCGCCGGGTGGACATCGGACAGACCGGCAAGGAATCGTGGACGGTCCTCGCCGACCCCGAGGGTAACGAGTTCTGTGTGATCCGGCCGAAGACCACGCTGATCGACTGACGCCTGCCCCGGGCGGGCGCGCCGTCGCCCCCAAGGGTTTCCCGTCCCCTGAGAGGTATCCGTCTCTGTGCAGGAGTGACCGGTGTGGCTTAGCCTGCCAGCTGATGCAGAGTTAGGTCCCCACATCCCTCTGCAGCCCCGAGGCCAGCCCCCCGGCCTCGGCGCACCCCCTAACCGCGCTCGGAGACAGGAACGGCAACGCCGAGTAGCGAATGAACGGGGCAGCGACGGGCCGTTTGCGCTGGCAGGCGTGCCCGTCGTTGCCCTGTTCAGCCCTGGTTGGAGAACACCATGACCCGGTCCGCGACGCCGCGGAGCCGGAGCGCCCGGTAGTCGCGCAGGTAGCTCTGGTGCACCCGCCAGGGGAACCTGGAGCCCTGCTTGGGGAAGCGGTGGGCCGCGCGCTGCACGTACCCCGAGGTGAGGCCCAGCAGCGGCCGGGCGCTGACCGACCCATCCCGGTTAACGGGGGTGCACTGGCGCATGCCCGTGGCCTGCATGTGGTTGATCAGGCGGCACACGTAGTTACAGGTCAGGTCGCATTTGAGGGTCCAGGACGCGTTCGTGTACCCGACCGCCATGGCGAGGTTCGGCACGCCCTCGAGCATCATGCCCTTGTAGACCAGCTTGCTGGCCACGTCAACGGCCTCTCCATCGACGCAGAGCTCGATCCCGCCGATGAACAGCAGCTCAAGGCCGGTCGCCGTGACGATGATGTCGCCCTCGAGCTCGGCGCCTGACTTCAGCAACAGGCCCCGCTCGGTAAACGTGTCGATGTGGTCGGTGACCACGGAGACGCTGCCGTTCCTGATCGCCTTGAACAGGTCGCCATCCGGCGCGATGCAGAATCGCTGGTCCCACGGGTTGTACCGGGGCGTGAAGTGCGTGTCGATGTCGTATCCGGCCGGCAGCTGGCGGGCGAGCTGACGCCGCACCATCCGCTTGACAAGTTCCGGGCGGTGCTGGCTGAGCTGGAAGAACGCCTGGGTGGAGACCGCCTTGAACCACCGCATGGCCGGGCCCGCGTGCCGCGGCGGCAGTATCTTGCCGACCGCCTCGGCGATCGGGTCCCTGGCCGGAAACGAGGCGATGTAGGTGGGCGACCGCTGCACCATGGTCACGTGCCGGGCGGCCTCGGCCAGCGCGGGAACCAGCGTCACGGCCGTCGCGCCGCTCCCGATCACGATCACGCGCTGGCCCGCGTAGCCGAGGTCTTCCGGCCACGCCTGCGGGTGCACGATCGTGCCGCCGAACCGGTCCATGCCGGCGAAGTCGGGCAGGTAGCCGTGGTCGTAGCGGTAGTAGCCGGTGCAGCCGAAGACGAAGCCGCAGGTGATCTCCACCGCCTCGCCGGTGTCGGTCCGGAGCGCGGCGATGTGCCAGCGTGCCTCGTCCGTTGACCACGACGCCCGGACGACCCGATGGCTGAACCGGATGTGGCCGTCTATGCCGGTCTCGGCCGCCGTATCCCTGATGTACGTCAGGATCGCGGTGCCGCCCGCGATCGCCAGCGCGCTCTTCCAGGGCCGGAACGAGTAGCCGAGGGTGAACATGTCGGAGTCAGACCGGACTCCCGGATAGCGGAACAAATCCCACGTGCCGCCGATCGCGTCGCGCGCCTCGAAGATCGCGTACGAGACCCGTGGGCAGCGGGCCTGCAGGTAACGGGCGGCGCCGATGCCGGACAGGCCGGCCCCGACTATCAGGACGTCGAAGTGCTCAGGGCTGGTGTTCATCGGTCGTCTCCGCATGGGTTTCCAGCGCACTTTAAACCCGCTTCACCCTGCCTGGGTGATGTGCAAGCGGGACCGCCGGCCTGTAATCAAAGTTGGAGGTGCCTGCCATGACCGGATCGGCACTGGCTCCCGTGATCATCCCCATCGTTGCCCTGGTGTTCGGCTTTCTGTGGATCGGGGCGGTCTACTACGCGGCCGCTCATCCGGCCGTCCATCACGTCGGCGAGAACCGGTCGCAGTTCGGCGAGCGTGAAGCCATCGCGCGCCAAGGCAGCGAGGCCGAGCAGACCGATCGGGAGCATCCGAGACCAGACCAGCGAGCCGCTTAGGACCGAGTTCCGACGATCCTCACGCGGCGCCGCGCCGCAGGATCGGCAGCGAGGCAAGCTGCGCGCTGATCCGCCAGGCCGTCGCGGCAGCAAAAGCGACGGCCTGCACGGGCGTGCGCGAGCAGCGCCGCCCTGAGCCCGCTGGGCAACCGCGGCCAGCTCGCCGGCGCCGGGGGGCAGCGCCCCCGTGCGCTCGAACAGCATCACGCCCGCCTCCCCTGCAACTCCGCTAACTGCTACGACACCGCTGACTGGCTGTACGGCAACGCATCGGCCACGGGCCGCGATCGCGCCTGCGCGCTCAGTTCCCGCTGCAGCCGCAGGACATGCCGCCCGATACCGGGTGAAGTCGGCCGGTTACGGATCAAGATTCCTTGTAACACACGCGACACAGACGTAAACGGCGTACCGCCATTAGGCGTCCTATCCCTGAGAGAACGCGGTATCTGGGGGGCAACACCCGATGGCCGCGCTTGCCTCATCGCTCCCATCGGTGTGATTTCAGGAGGAATCCCGCATGAGACTGAATCGGCCGCAGGGTGCGGCCACGGACCGGGAAACGACGGCGAGGGTCGCTCGCCGCCGCAATCACCTAGGCGCCGGTGCCATCCGGGTGCTGTCGGTGACGGCCGTGGCCGCAGCGACTTGTAGCTTGTGGGCGGGCGTGGCGTCCGCCGCGACCGTAGCGCCTGCGGCAGGGACCGCATCAACGACCACGATCACCAACACCAGCCCCGGTACCACCGATGCTGGCGTCGCGTACACGATCAACGTGAAGGTGACCGGGGCGGGAGGCACACCGACTGGAACGGTGACGATAGCGCCCACCGACGCGACTCTGCCCGCCAGTTACTCGTGCACCGCCACGCTGTCAGGCGGAGTTGGATCGTGTGCGGTCACCCCCGGCGCCGGCACGTTCGGCGACATTGACTACACGGCAACGTACTCGGGCGACGGGACCTTCGCCGGCTCGGCGTCCGCCACCGGCGGCTTCGAACTGATCGTGCCCGAGACCACCACAACGAGCGTCTCGCCGGCCGCGGCGACAACAGGGTCCGTGACCTTGACCGCGACCGTGGTGGGCCAGGACACGGGGAACATCTCCCCGAGCGCTGGCGGCTCCGGAACCGTGACGTTCTACAACGACGGCACGCTCATTTCCGCCGCATGTGCTGCTGTTTCGCTGACCTACGATGGCGGCGGAGCCAACCTGGCGACCTGTGCGACCACCCTGGCGGCAGGGACGTACACGATAACCGCCAAGTACTCCGGCGACCCGAACAACCTGGCCTCAAACGGCTCGGAGACGCTCGTCGTATCCGCGCCCAAGCCCGCCAAGCACGCCACGAAGACGAAGGGGTCGGCGAAGCCGGCTTCGACAAAGGTCGGCCGCGTCGTGAAGCTGTCGGCCACCGTCACCGGCGGCAGCACTCCGACCGGAACGGTCACGTTCAGGTGGCAGGGGCACGTGGTCTGCAAGGCGAAGCTCTCGCACGGGAAGGCGCACTGCTCGGTCATCTTCCTGAAGGCCCGCACGTTCCGGATTCGCGCTTGGTACGGAGGGAACTCGACCCACGACGGCTCTCACTCTGGCCTCTTCGCCGTGAAGGTCAAGAGCTAAGCAAAAGCCAGCGCCGGTTAGGGAGAACGAGCGCCGGGCCATTCCCAGGGGGAGGGGGATGGCCCGGCGCTCGGCTGTCTGCTCGCGCTGGCGCGACGGCAAAGGCCCGGCCACGGCGCCCGCCGCGCGTGATCCCGGCCCCGGCAGCCCTCTTTGGCGGCGTGCTGGGCCGCGCGAGCAGTGTGGTGGGTCCCACGCTGTTCATACAGCAACAGCGCGGGACCCTTCACATCGTTGCGGCGCGGCCGGCTGCGGGGCCGGCCGACGGCCGGCCGGGAGGCCGGCCGCCCGCGGGCCGGGAGAGGAGGGGCTCTTCCTCAGCACCCGTGCGTGATACCGCGGGGAGGCGGGCGGCGCTCAAGCACAGGTCGGGCGGCAAGGGCGCGTGGACGCCGGGCGAGGTCGTGTGCATGGACCGGTCAGCTCAGCGGCTGGCGCGCGATGGCCTCCGGCTGGCGGCCGGCCAGCAGCCAGCCGCCGGCCGCGGCGACCAGCGGCAGCCCGACCAGCAAGATCAGCACATCGGCCAGGGGCACGTCGCCGAACAGGGCGGACAGGCCCCCGTGCGCCCAGACCAGGCTGGCCAGCAGGGCGAAAGCCATGCCGAGGACCGCGCCGAGCAGGCCCAGCGCGGCCGCGGTCGCCGCGGTGATCGTACGCCGCGTCACGCCACCGGCCCCGGTTGCGGTCAGCGTGCGCAGGTCCGGCGCGGTCTCGCTGCGGATCAGGCCGACGGACGCGGCCAGCACGCCGAGCGCGATCAAGATGCCGACCGCCGTGCCGACGCCCGCGATCTCCGCGAAATGCGTTCCGCCGGAGGCGATCTCGAGCGGCGCCTGGTAGCCGAGAGCGACGTGTCGCGCGGCTCTGATCTGCGCAGCGGTGAGCGGGGCAGGCGCCTGGATCAGCCAGCCGTTCAGGTGAGCCTGCAAGTGGTACCTGTGCACCGCGTACTCGGTGACCAGGGTATTCGGCGCGGAGGTGCCGCTGGGCAGGCTGCTGACCGTCTGCATCGTGGGATTGGCCAGGCAGTCGTTGCGCAGCGTGCAGGGCGGACCACCGCGCGCGCCGGGCACGGACGCGTTGCCGTTGCAGAGCCCCGAGCAGGAGCTGACCTGCCAGAGCAGTTCCATGTTCGCCAGGCCCGCCAGCCCTGGCCGCGAGGTGAGGACGTCGGTGCCAGGGGCGATCTGGCTGGCCTTGATCCCGTACATGGCGAGCAACTGCGGGGTGGCCACGTAGACGGAACCGGTGAAGTTGTTGTGGAGCGACGCGCCCGCCTGTGACAGCGTGGCGGCGGATTCCAGTGCCACGTACCGCGCGTGCAGGCTGGCGGCGAGGCTGTTCAGCTGCTTGCCCAGGCTGGCCTCCTGGGCGCCGGTGAGCAGATTCATCATGCCGGGGGCCGGGCTGCTCCCCGCGGTGACGACGAGCTGGCTGCTGGACAGGTTGGGGCCGGACGGCTCGAGCGGGTTGGCGGTCCGCTCGCTGCCGACCAGGCAGATCACCGTGGCCAGGAACGTGGCGAACGTGACCGCGGCCAGCGCGGCACCGGAACGGGCCCGGTAGCGGATCAGGTCGCGCATTGCGATCCGGATCGCGACCGGGAGCCGCGGGCCGGCCGTGGCGGCCAGCACGCTGATGGCCAGCGGGGCGAGCAGGATGATGCCGGCGATCGTTCCGACCAGGCCGCCCAGCATGAGCAGCGGTGGCTGGCCGTTGCCTCCGCCGGGCGGCCCGGCCAGGCCGCCGGTGAACGCCAGGCAGAGAAGGCCGAATGCCAGCGCGATCACGCCCGGCACGGCGGAGCGGTGCACCGCCTTCGGCGGCGCGGGGCGGCCGGACAGCGCGGCCACCACCGGCACGGCGGCCATCGCCTTGGCCGGCCGGCGGGACGCCAGCACCGACGTCGCGACCGCGAACGCGACCCCGATCCCGAACGCCCACCACGGCAGGCTCGCCGCGTCGACCGCGTGTCCAGAAGCCTGCTGCAGCGTCGGCGCGTAGGCGAACCAGGCGGCGAGGCCCGCCGCCGCCCCGGCCAGCGCGGCGGCAACGCCGACCACCAGGCCGTTGACGATCATGACCAGGCGGAGGCTGCGCTCGGTCGCACCGATCGCGCTGAGCATGCCGAGGGCACGGAGCCTGCGCTGCGCCATCACGGAGAAACTGGCGACCGAGACCAGGCCGATGAACGCCAGCCCGAGTACCTCCACCACCAGGATGAGCGTGGCCTGCGGCAATCCACCCACGTTCTGAGTGGGAACGGTCAACGTCCCGGCAGGCACGCCGGGCAGCGTCGGGCCGCTGCCGCTGGTCGCCAGCTGCGCAGCGGCCGGGCCGAGCAGCATGATCACCTGGCTGGGGTGCGTGACCTGGCCCGGGGCGACCAGCGCGAACTCGTCGGACAGGTTGCTCGGGTCCTGCACGATGCCGGTCACCCGCCAGGTCCGCCCGGCGGCCTGCCAGGTGCCGCCCACGTGCGCCCCATACAGGGCCGCCAGCTGGCTGGTCAGCGCGACCTGACCGGGCCCGGCCGGGTATGCGCCGCTGACCAGGCCGAGCAGCGGAGCGTTGAAGTGCCCGTGCGGACTTTCGGCGCGCAGCTGCACCGACTGCGTGGTGCCGGTGGCGATGCTCTGATTCTCGATGACATCCGCCGGGCCCCAGCGGCGCTGGATGGTGGCGATGTCGGCGGACAGGTTCGGGTCCCTGCCGGGCAGCGTGACCTTCGCGGGAGCGGTGCCGTACAGGGGCCAGTTGGGGTTGCCGAGCTGCGCGTTCGTGACCACGCCGGCGCCCCAGACCGTCGCCGCCACCGCGACGGTGAGCAGGCCGAGCACGAGCAGCTGCTGGCGCCATTCGCGGCGGAACAGCCGCCAGCCCCAGCGGAACACCGCGCGACGGGCGGGGATGCCCCCGTTACCGGTCCTCGCACGCGGGCGGGTGACGGTTGTCACCGGTCCTGCCCGAGCAGGGACTCCGGGCCCGCCACCGGCGCCGTCTGGTCGACGATGCGGCCGTCCCGGATGAACACCACCCGGTCCGCCCACGAGGCGAGCTGCGCGTCGTGCGTGACGACCACGGCGGCGACGCCTTCCTTGCACGCGATGTGGATCATGCGCATCACCGCCTCGGCGTTCGCCGAGTCCAGCGCGCCGGACGGCTCGTCGGCGAGCAGCAGGTGCCGGTCGCCGACCACGGCGCGGGCGATCGCGACCCGCTGCCGTTCACCGCCGGACAGCTGGTCCGGGTAGCTTCTCGCGCGCTCGGCCAGGCCGAGCGCGTCCAGCGCGCGCAGCCCGGCTTCCCGGGCCCTGCGCGCGCCGATGCCGTCCAGTTCCAGCGGCAGCGCGACGTTCTCCGCGGCGGTCAGGCCCGGAAGCAGGTTGAAGTCCTGGAACACGTAGCCGATCGACTGGCGGCGCAGCCGCGCCTTGTCGTTGCGCGACATCGTGGCCAGGTCCTGCCCGGCGACGAGGACCTGCCCGCTGGTGGGCTCCTCCAGGCTGCCGGCGATCGTCAGCAGCGTCGATTTGCCCGACCCGCTCGGCCCCATCACCGCCACCATCGACCCGGGGGCGACTTCGAGGCTGATGTCGCGCAGCGCGTGTACCTCGGCGGCGCCCTGGCCGTACACCTTGGACACCTGACACAGTTCCAGCATGCTCATCGCGTCGCCGCTGCCTTCCTCTTCAGCCTGGGCAGGTCGTCTCGCGATCCGGCCTGCGGTTCGACCACGGCACGCTTGATCCGGCCATCGGCCGAGTCCAGCCAGCGGACCACCGCGTCCAGCCGGAACAGCTCCGCGTCCACCGCCAGCCCCAGCGCGAGGTCGCGGCCGGCGTCGGCTTCCTTGATCCGGGTCCACTGCTGCATGAGCTCCACCAGGTAGCGGCGGTGCGCCTGGATCACCTCGTGCACGTCGGTGCCCGGCACACGCAGCGCCACCAGCACCTTGATCACCATCTCGTCGCGCGGCGGCGAGGACATGTCCGGCGGGGTACGCAGCCAGGCCGCGAGTTCGTGTTCGCCTTCGCCGGTGATCCGGAACCGCTTCTGCGGGCTGTCCCGCTCATCGTCGTCGTCCGACTCGATCAGCCCGTCACGCTCCAGCCGCTGCAGCGTGGTGTACACCTGCCCGATGTTCAGCGGCCAGACCTCGCCGGTGCCCGCCTCGAACTCCTCGCGCAGCCGCAGTCCGTACTTCGGTCCCTCGCTGAGCAGCGCGAGCAGCGCGTGCCGGACGCTCATCGTTCCTGCCTATGCGGTATCATACTCAGTATGCTACCGAATAAATCCGGCCCGCGCCACAGGTCTGCACGGCCGGCTCTCAGGGAGTAAAGACGATCCTTTTTTCGGGCCCGTACGCCACGCCCCATGCCTGCTCGACGTCCTCGAGCGGAATCTGGAGTGCGTCGACGGTGACCGTCCCCGCGGCCAGTTCCCCGATGAGCGAGGGGATCTCGGCGAGAAACTCGTCGGCCGAAAAGGCACCCTGGCCGCTGCCGAGCAGCATGAGGTTGTGGGCCCTGAGCGCGACCGACGGCAGGCTGATCGCCGGCCCTGCGATCGCGCCGATCTGCAGCCATGTCAGCGGCCTGTTCGGCGCCGACCGCGCGGCGAGCACCGCGGGCATGACGGTCTCGGCCGGCTGGCCCCACAGGTAGTCGATGACCACGTCGGTGTCCGTGGCCGCGGTCCGCACGGCCTCGGCGACGTCGTCGGGGCCGCCGGTGAGCGGCACCACGGCGTCCGCGCCGATCGCGGCGAGGGCGGACAGCCGCTGCGGGTCCCGCCCGGCGCCGGTGACCCACCCGGCCCCGAGCAGCCTGGCTATCTGGACGGCCGCGCGGCCCGCGGTGCCGGTGGCGCCGAGCACCAGAACCCGCTGACCCGGCCGCAGGCGGACCCGGAGCCGCAGCGGCACCCACGATGACATGGCCGGGTTGACCCCGGCGGCCACGGTGAGGTCGTCGGCCGCGTCGGGCAGCGGGACGCACCGGCTGCGCCGGGCGATGGTCTGCTCGGCCATGGTGCCGTGCGCCGAGTCCAGCGCCAGGAAATACACCCGCTGCCCGTCGGGCAGGCGCCCGACGGCGTCGATGCCGGGGATCACGGGCAGCCGCGTGCTGGCCGCGTAGTGCTTGCCCGCTGCGCGCCCGCGGACCGTGTTATGCAGGGCGGCCGCGAGCACGTCGACCACGACCTCGCCGTCCCCGGTTGCTCGCGGGGGATCGACGGTCTCGTACTGCGGCGGCCGGTCGAACGAGGTGACGAGCGCTGCGTGCATGCGGATCTCCGTCCGGGTCGTGATGAGGGACGCAGCGTACCGCCGTCAGAGGATCGGGCCGGCGGTCTCGTGCCGCCCGGCGCCGGAGCGCTCAGGAACTCAGGCCGAAGCCGCCGTCGCGCACGGCGCGGGCGAACGCCTGCCAGGCGCCCGCCGGGAACACCAGGACCGGCCCGCTTGGGTCCTTGGAGTCGCGGACGGCGCGGCCGCCGTCCGGCAGCGCCGCGACCTCGACGCAGTTACCGCCCGAGCCGCCGGAATGGCTGGACTTCTTCCAGGTCAGCTCATTAGCCACGGATTTCGCTCCTGATCTTTCGCATCGCCGCGGCGGAATCTCCGGGCGAGATCGCGGCAGCGCGGAGCATGCTGATCACCATTACCAGATCCGCGACCTCGTCGCGTGCCTCGACGACCCGGCCGCCGCCGTAGCATTCTGTGTAGCACACGCTCGGAGCAGCGGCAAAGTCGTAAATGGTGATCGGGCCTTCCACTCCAGGATGGTCGCTAGCCACGAACGGCAGCACCTGGATCACGACGCCCGGCGCGCCCGCGACCTCGATCAGCTTGTCCAGTTGCTCGGCCATCACGGCGGGCCCGCCGACCAGGTGACGCAGCACGCCCTCGGCGATCACGTACCACAGCAGCGGCGGCCGCTCGGCGGCGAGTATCCGCTGGCGCTCCAGCCGGGCCGCGACCGTGCGGTCGACCATCTCCGGGCTGTCCGTGGCGCGCCGCGCGCTGATGACCGCACGGGCGTAGCCCTCGGTCTGCAGCAGGCCGGGCACCGCACCCAGCTCCCAGCCGTGTACCCGGACCGCCTCGCGCTCGAACCCGACCACGGGCGCGAACCACGACGGGTAGGCCTCCCGGGCGATCAGTTCGTGCAGCCGGATAAACGTGCCCGGCGTGGCCATGATCTCGTCGAGGCGCCGCGCGAAGTCCAGCGTCGGCGTGCGCTTGCACGTCTCGATGGCGCCGACCAGCGAACCGGAGAACGCGATCTTCTCCCCGCACTCGGTCTGCGACCAGCCAAGGCGCTGGCGCCAGCACCGTAACTCGGCGGCAAACACAGAGAGCGCGTTCATCTCCAC
>JASHOI010000790.1 GCA_030041195.1 Streptosporangiaceae bacterium
ACCCGTGCGATCGCGGCGAGCGTGGCCTCGCGCGCCTCCGCGCGCTGAGCGCCGTGCAGTCGGTAGACCTCGGCGATCTGCTCGCCGACCTGCATGGTCGGATTGAGCGCGAGGCCCGGTTCCTGGTAGACGACCGCGAACGCGGAGGATCGGTAGGCCCGCAGCGCCTGCGGGTCGAGTCCGAGCACCGGGACACCCACGACCGACAGCTGGGCGGCGGTGACGTCGGTCCCGGCCGGCAGGTAGCGGGTGAGCGTCATCGCGGCCGTGGTCTTGCCCGAGCCGGACTCGCCGACCAGACCGTAGGACTCCCCGGCGCCGATGTCCAGGCTGAGCCCGCGCACCGCCGTCACCGTGACGCGGCGGGCCCGGTACGAGACGGTCAGGTCGGCGACGCTGACCACCGGCGCTACGCTCACGACCACGTCTCCTTGATGTTGTCGGCGATCAGCTGGATGGCCACCACCAGGGACGCGACCGCGAGCGCGGGGAAGATGACGGTCCACCACGCGGTCTCGATGTAGGCGACGTTCTCGTTGATCGCCAGGCCCCAGTCCGGCGATGGCGGCTGCTGGCCGAGACCGAGAAACGACAGCGTGGCGGTCATCAGGATGGCCGAGGACAGGCTCAGGGTGGCCTGAATCACGATCGTCGGCAAGACGTTCGGCACCAGTTCGGTGACCATGATCCGCACGGCCGACTCGCCCTGCAGCCGGGCGGTGGTCACGTACTTCTTGCCCATCTCGGCGAGCACCGCAGCACGGATGATGCGGGCGATTCCAGGAGCGAAGACCACTCCGATGATGACGATCAGCGCTGGCGGCGACGCACCGAACGCGCCGACGATCACGATCAGGAAGATGAGCGGCGGCAGCACGACGAGCACGTCGAACACGCGCATGAGCGCGGTGTCGACCCAGCCGCGGAAATAGCCGGCGATGACGCCAAGCGCGCCGCCGAGGACGGTGGCAAGGACCGCACCGAGCGGCCCGACGGCCAGCGCGGAATCCGCCCCGGCCAGGGTCCTGGCGAACACGCTGCGGCCGAGGTCGTCGGTGCCGAACGGCTGCGAGAAGCTCGGCCCGGCTAGCAGGTGCCCGGTGTTGACGTAGGGGTTGAGCCCGAACAGGTGCCAGGTGGTGGCGGCGCCCACCCACCAGACCACGACCAGCGCGCTGACCAGGAACGTCGGGCGGCGCAGCAGTTCCGTCAGCCGCCGCCCGCTCCCGGTTTCCGTGGCCGCCGTTCCCGGCCCGGCACCCAGTGCCGCGCCAGCCGTGACCGCCGCGGCGGCGGGCGCGGACAGGGCGGTGACCGCCTCCGGCGGGCCCTGGGACAAGGAGTCCATCAGCTCTCCTTGTTCTCGAACCGGATCCGCGGGTCCATCAGGATCAGGCACACATCGGTGCAGAGCAGCGCGAGGAGCGCGATCACGCCGGTCACCATGACGCCATCGGTGAGCAGCACCGCGTCCTTGCGCTCGGCTGCGATCACCATCAGCGCCCCGAGGCCCGGGTAGTTGAACAGCGTCTCCACCACGGCGCTGCCGCCAAGCAGGCCGCCCATGTAGATGCCGAGCAGCTGCAGTGTGGGGATCAGCGCGTTGCGCGTGACGTGCCGGCGGACGATGACGCCAGCGGGCAGTCCCTTGAGCACAGCGGTCCGGTGGAACGGCGCCGTGATCGCCCCGGCCGTGCCGGTGCGCACCATCCGGGCAAGTACCGCCAGGTAAGACACGGCCAGCACCACCGCTGGCAGGGTCATGGCGTGCACTCGCTGCCCCAGGTTGCCGGTTGCGTCGGCCGCTGACTGTACCGGGACCGCCTTCAGCCAGACGGCGAACACGATGAGCAGCAGTACCCCGATGACAAACTCCGGCACCGACGAAAGCGTCATCAGCACGATGGTGATCACCCGGTCACTTCGCCGCCCCTCGCGGTAGGCCTGCACCGAGCCGAGGATCACCGAGACGGGCACCAGCAGGAGGAACGCGTAGAGCGCGAGGAGTGCGCTGTTCGCCAGGTGGCCGAGTACCAGCGGGCGGGAGGGCGCGCCGAAGACGAAGCTCGTCCCCCAGTTGCCGGTGAAGAAGCCGGTGAGCCAGTGCAGGTAACGGGCAACGACCGGCCCGGACAGCCCGTTACTGACGTCCCAGGCATGCACCTGGGATTCGGTCGCATACTGCCCGAGCGCGTTCCTCCCCGGGTCACCGGGGACGAGCTGGATCAGCCAGAACGTCAGTATCGAGACGACAAAGAGCACGAGCGGGATCTGGATCAGCCGCTTGCCGAGCAGCCCCAGAATCCGGCTGTGCCGTTCGGAGAGTACGCCAAACCCGCGCGGGGCGGCGGCATCTGCCGTGCCCGGGCGCGGGTTCAGCACTGTCATCTGGATTCCGGGTCAGGAACTCGTGACCGTGATCCCCCGGAAGTCGAATCCTCCGGAGAACGACAGGCCGTTGGGGAAGCTGCCGTGAACCGCGTTGCTGAGGTAGACGTCGCTCTCCTCGAAAGCCGCGATGATGACCGGCACGTCGGTCCACTCGATCGTGGCGATCTGGTTGGCGAGCGCCTGCCGCTGCGAGCTCGATGAGGTTTCCTCGAACTCGTCGACCAGCTTGCCGAGCTGGGCGTCCGCGAAGTGAGACGCGTTCCACGAGCTGCCCGCCTGGTAGATGAGCGAGTAAAGCTGCGCCGGCAGCCGGTCCGCCCAGTCGGTGAGCGTCACCGGCGCGGCCAGCCACGGCGAGGTCGCACCGTTCGCGTAATACTGCGCCTCGGGCATCACGTCGAGGCTGACCTTGAAGTGTCCGGTCGCGTCGAGCTCCTGCTGGATCAGCTGGGCGTATGTCTGCTCGTCGGTGTAGGTGGTGAGGGTGAAACTGATCACGCGGCTGCCGAGCAGCTGCTTGACCTTTGCCAGGTTCGCCGAGCGGGCGACCAGGCCCTTCGGCTGGACGGCATAGTCGGGGAAGGTAGCGAAGTCGTTCCCGATGGTGGCTTCGCCCGCGTAAACCGTCTTCACGATCGCGGGGCGGTTCAGCGCCCAGGCCACGGCCTGCCGCACGGCCACGTCGTTGAACGGGGCCTTGGTGATGTTAAAGGTGAGACCGTCGAACTTCGTGAACCCCGAGCGCTGCTGGCGGTAGCTGGTGCCGAGGGCTGCGGCCACGGCCGGGTCCGAGTCGATCTGGTCGATCTGGCCACTCTGGAACGCGAGTAGCTCGGACTGGTCGGAAGAGTAGAACGTCACCTTCACGCCAGCCAGCTTCACCGCCGAGGCGTCCCAGTAGTACGGGTTCTTCTTGTAGGTGATGCCCTGCCCTGCCGTGTACTTTTCCAGGATGAACTGGCCGGCGCCGACCGGGTCGTTGATCCAGTTCGTGTCCTTGAAACCAGCCGGCAGGATCCAGGTGTTCGCGCCGGTCAGCAGGTAGGGGAAGTCCGAGTAAGGCTCGGCGAGATGGAACACCACCGACGTGCCGGACCCGGTGACTGACTTGAGAATCCCGGTGAAGCTCGACGCGGCGGGCGACTGGCTGGTCGGGCTCAGGATGCTGTCAAAGGTGGACACCACGTCCTTGGCCGTGAGCGGCTGGCCGTTGCTGAACTTCAGGCCAGGTCGCAGCGTGAACGTCCAGGACAGCTTGTTGGCCGATTGCTTCCAGGAGGACGCGAGTTGCGGCTTGAGCCGGCCGGCTGCCGTCGCGTTGACAAGCTGGGCGGAGGCGAGACCTACCGCGAACATCGTGTCGTACTGCGTGGTGGTCAGCGGGTCAATGGCGCTGGTCGGGGTGATAAGCCCGATGTTGTAAGTGCCGCTGGCCGTGCCCGTGGATGCCTGCGTGGCCGACGACGAGGTGGACGACCCGCAAGCCGACAATGTCAGCGCGGTGGCCGCCACCGCGGCGACCAGCCCGCCCGCTCTGTTAAGGGTGAATAGCGCTCGCAAGATCGGTGTGCTCCTGACATAGGAAACCTGAATCAAAAAATCCTACTATATAAGTCTGAAAAGTGGAGTTGATGGCAAGAGGTAACCGGCTGTAGCCACTACGCCGCGCGAAGAGGCCGCCCGGTCAGACGGCCGGTACAGGGAGCGGGTCCTCGCGGTCGGTCTCGGTCAGCTTGTGGTATGCCATGGTTTATGGCTGATTCGCCCGGTCCGCCCGGGGCCCCGGTCCTGCTGCGCATCGACCGGCACGCCGGGCATGGCCACGGCTCAACCGGGGCCCAGCGCAACCAGCTCACCGCCGGCATCCTCGCCTGCCTGTCCGATGTCCGCGGTGAGGGCCGAACATGGAAGCGTGGCCGATTACCCGGAGCGCTGGCGTGGCCCGTTCACACAGCTCGAGATGCGGGAAATGTGGACGTACAGTGACGGCACCCGCACGGTCAAGGGGTACTGGCGGACGGGTGGCACCCCCGGGGCCGGGAGCTGGGTCCTGGTTGACCAGGTGACCGGGACTGCCGAGGGTGTGGTTGCGGCAGGAGAATTCTCCCGCCGGTTCCGGCCGGTGGACGTGTTCGCCGACGTGCCCGGGCTTCCCTCTTACCTGGGGACGGTTACCGCGCCTGGCGGTGCCGCCCTGGTGGACCTGGTTCTCGATCGCAACCCGTTCATGCTCGCTAACGGGGCCCGGCGAGCGGCACGGCCTCATGTGCTCACGGTGCCCCGGCGCCATTGCGACGGATGGTCCTCGGCCACCGCTGCGGAACTGGCGGCTCGCCAGACGGCGATGGCTCTCGTCGCCGCGTGGTACCGCAGCCTGGACGGCGGGCACGTGGTGTTCTGCGCCAACGACAGCGCACCGAACGTGGACTACCTGCGCGACGCGGAAGCTGCGGGCGGGATTCCTGCTCGCAGCGGTCCCGGTGCGGTGATTGCCAGGAACCCCCGCCAAGACGTGCAGCGCGCCCACTTGCACGCCTTTTATGCCGAGCGCGGCAGGACCGAGAATCACGAGTCGTCGGCGGTTGCGGGGCATCGCGTCTTCGCAGAGGGCCACCGGGCGTTCGGCGCCGCCCTCGGCAGCGGCGCCGTGCAGATAGAACGGGACAGCACCAGCATCGCGGCGGGCATGCGCGCCGCGGCGCAGCCCTGGGGTGGCAATTACTGCTCCTACCAGATGGGCGCAGGCGGCCCGTTGTGGGTTATGCCGGCGCTGGGACCGTCCCAGGACGAGGTCAACCGCTGGCTGGGCCGGGCCGACGGCCTGCAGGCGGAGCCCGACCCGAAGCTGGGCGGGGCCATCAACGTGGTGCGGCCTGGCCTGGCCGACACCGGGCGGCTGCATGCGGCGCAACGGGCCACCGCTGACCAGCGCGCCGGTTTCGAGACCTTCGTGGCCCAGCGCGGACTGAACGCGCAATCCCTGGCCGTGGGTCTCGCACCCGGAACACTGCGCGCTCTGTAGAGCCTGGTTGGTGCCATGACGGCCCGGCCATCGGATGGCCGCCGTGAACGCGGAGTGGTGCCGGCCGACCTGCAGCAGTATGTCGCTATGGCCGATCGCTGCCCCAGCTGGGGGCTGGACCGTCGACTGCGAGGGCGGGTTGTCAGTCGTGGATGGGGCGGTTTCCGATGGCGCTGACCATGGCGGGGTCGCGGTGGTCGAAGAACAGAGTGGCGCCGGTGTCCATGGTGGCGATGCGGGCCATTTCGTCGTCGGTGAGGGTGAGGTCGAAGACGTCGAGGTTTTGCGCCATCCGGTCCGGCCGCGCCGACTTGGGGATGGCCACGATGTTGCGCTGGGTGAGCCAGCGCAGCACGATCTGCGCGACGGATTTGCCGTGGGTGGCGCCGATCTCGGTCAGGGTGGGGTCGGAGAACAGGTTGTTGCGGCCCTCGGCGAACCCGCCCCAGGACTCATGCTGGACGCCGCGCTCGGTCATGAGGTCGTGGTCGGCCTGCCGCTGGAAGTAGGGATGGGTCTCGATCTGGTTGACCGCTGGGGTGAACCCGGTGCGGTCGATGAGGTCCACGAGCCGGTCGGGGTAGAAGTTGGCGACGCCGATGGCCTTGACCGCGCCCTGCTCGTTGAGGGCGCGCATGGCGCGCCAGGAGCCGTAGTAGTCGCCGTAGGGCTGATGGATCAGGTACAGGTCGAGGTAGTCGAGGCCGAGACGGTGCAGCGAGGCGCCGAACGCCTTCTTGGTGTTCTCCTCGCCGGTGTCTTGCACCCACAGCTTGGTGGTGACGAACAGCTCCCCGCGGGCGATGCCGCTGGCGGCGATGGCGCGGCCGACGGCTTCCTCGTTGCCGTAGGAGGCGGCGGTGTCGATGTGGCGGTAGCCGGCGGCCAGGGCGTCGGCGACGGCCTCCTCGGTCTGTTCGGCGGGGATCTGGAAGACGCCGAAGCCGAGGATCGGCATCTCGACGCCGTTGTTGAGGGTGACGGAGGGTACCTGTACAGACACGGTGCAACCTTCTTCCCGCAGAAGATGGGCCGGTGCCCCGCTTCGGGGCGGGCTATCCACCCGGTGCGAAGCCCTCGGCGCTGACCCAACGAAACCTCTTCTCGAGGGCCTGCGGCAGTGACGGGGTTTCCCGGTAATGCCAGGCCCTCCCTAGCGCTGTGCCCCGGGTCGTACGGTCGAAGGCATGGACAACCGGGACGAGGTCCGCGGCTTCCTCACCAGCCGCCGGGACCGGCTCACCCCCGGCCAAGCGGGGATCCCGCTCTACGGCGGCCGGCGCCGCGTCAAGGGGCTGCGCCGGGAGGAGGTCGCCATGCTGGCCGGCATCAGCACCGACTACTACACGCGCCTGGAGCGGGGAGACCTCTCCGGCGTCTCTGGCTCCGTCCTCGGCGCGCTGGCGCGCGCCCTGCAGCTCGACGAGGCCGAAAGGACGCACCTGTTCGACCTCGCCGCCACCGCCAGCGCACCCAGCCAGACGGCGTACAGCGCGCCGGGCAGCGCCGGGCCCGGGCGGCCACGCCGCTCCTCGAGCCCACCTCGCGTGCGGGAGGGTGTGCTGCGCGTTCTCGATAGCATCGGCGCTCCCGCCTACGTCCGCAACAACCGCATGGACGTCCTCGCCGCCAACCGGCTCGGCCAGGCACTGTTCGCCGACATTTACGCGGAGGGCGCTACCGGCTTCAACCTTGCCCGCTACCTTTTCCTGGACCCGCGCTCGCGCGACTTCTACACCCAATGGGACGTCGTGGCCCGCGACTCCGTCGCCGCCCTGCGCACCGAAGCTGGCCGCAACCCCTACGACCGCGGCCTGACCGACCTGGTCGGCGAGCTCTCGACCCGCAGCGAACAGTTCCGCACCTGGTGGGCAGCCCACAACGTGAAGTTCCACACTACGTCCATTAAGACGCTGCGCCACCCCGCCGCCGGTGAGCTCGAACTCACCGGCGAAGCACTCACACTCCCGGGAGACCACGGCCTGACCATCATCACCTACACCGTTGAACCCCACAGCGCCTCCGAACAGGCCCTGAACTTCCTCGCGAGCTGGAGCGCACAGACGTCCCCTGCGAACCCGCGCGAGTCCGAGACCATCCAGGAGACGAAGTGACGATTGGGCAGCGACGCCGCGGCGCCACCGGGGTATGGGTCAGCGAGCTGTGCGTGGCACCATGATGTTCGGCGGATGGGGCACCAAGGACCACTGGCCGCAGCCACAGCCTGAGATGGCGAGGTAACCGCCTGCCGCCCCGGCCTTGTGCAGCACGTTCACGTGATGTGTGACTGAAGCGCTTGGACGGGCTAACCTGCCGGGCCTTGTCCGGCACTATGTGGTATGGATGGCGAACGCGCCATGGGTGAGTCTGACGCGGACCTCGTCTTGGCCTCGTTGCGGGGCGAGAAGGATGCTTTCGCCGCGTTGATCCTCCGTCACCAGCCCACGGCGGTCGCGCTTGCCGCCCGCGTGCTCGGGTCGGCCGACCTTGGCAACGACGCCGTGCAGGAGGCCACGATCGCGGCCATGAGCGGCCTGGATCAGCTGCGCTCTGCAGACCGGTTCGGCGCATGGTTCTGCGCGCTGTGCATTACGGGTTCTGCTTGTTCGTGCGCGGCGGCTGCGACCGTGCAGGCGGCGCGCACGAAGGCGGCGACGGCCGGCGAGCGCGCGTCCTGGGGCCAGGCCAGGGCCAGCGTGGCGTCCGGAAGGTCGCTGACCGGCCGGTAGGCAACCCCGGGTCGCGGGTAACGGCGGGCGACCGAGACAGGGGAGAAGAACACGACGCTGCCCGTCTCGACAAGGCTGAAGATCTCCGACAGGTTCGAGGCCGGCGGCGCCTGGCCGGCCCGGCGAGGTCCGGCGGGACGGCCGTGGCTTGCCGCGGATCCGCCGGGGAGCCTGCGGCCGGCCAGATCGGCCAGGCACAGCCGCGTCCGGGCGGCCAGCGGGTCGGCGGCGGCCAGCGCGACCAGGAGCGGCTCGGTCAGCAGCGGCTCGCTGTCCAGGCCGCGGCCGTCGAAGGGGCACAGCAGGAGTCCCACGTCAGCGCGGCCGTCGCGCAGCGCCCGCGGCTGCTCGCCGAATCCTCCGAGGATCAGCTCCGGCGGCAGCGCCGCATCGTCGGCGCGGTAGGCATCGAGGATCTGCGGCAGCAGGCCGCCGTCG
>JASHOI010000791.1 GCA_030041195.1 Streptosporangiaceae bacterium
CACGGCCGCGGTGTCCGCGCCGAGCGACGGCGCCGGCGCCGGGCCCGGCCTGCCGTCCTGCGCCAGCGGCGAGGCCGGGGCGAACAGCGCGCCGACCCCGGGCTGGTCGATCTCGCCGAACAACGGGTTTCCGGCCAGCTCGCCGTCGGCGGCCAGGTCGGCGAACCGGCGGTAGCGCGACCAGAGCACGGAGGTGCCGTCGAGCTGCTGCCCGATCTCGGCCACGGTCCGGCCGGCGAACCACGGAGCGAGCAGCGCCGCGATGACCTCGCGGTGCGCGTACCGGTCCCCGTCCGCGGCGAAGTCGGCGCCGAGCAGCCGCTCCAGCTCGGCGAACGAGCCGGCCAGCCCGGTCGCCGCGGCGAGATCGGCGAAGTGCCTGCCGGTGACCGTGGCCACCATGACCCGCTCGCCGTCGGCGGTGGCGAAGTCGCGGGCGAAGCCGCCGAACAGGTGGTTGCCGATCCGCGGCCGGTCGCCGCCGAGCTGCGCCTCGGCCAGGAAGCCCAGGTTCCCGGCCAGCGCCAGCGCGACGTCCTCCAGCGCCAGCGTGATCCGGCTGCCCTCCCCGGTGCGCCGCCGGTGCCGCTCCGCGGACAGCAGGCCGACCGCGGCGTACAGCCCGCACGCGATGTCCCAGGCCGGCAGCACGTGGTTCACCGGCCCCTGGTGCTCCTCCGGCCCGGTGATCAGCGGGAACCCGATGCCCGCGTTGACGGTGTAGTCCACCGCGGCGCGCCCGTCGCGGTAGCCCTGTACCTGCAGGTGGATCACGTCCGGCCGGACCGCGGCCAGGCGGTCGTAGCCGAGCCACGGCCGGCCGACGGCGTTGGTGAGCACGATCCCGCCGCCCGGCCCGGAGGCCGCGACCAGGCCCGCCACGATGCGCTGCCCCTCGGGATCGCGGAAGTTCAGCGTGACCGACTTCTTCGCCTTGTTCAGCGCGGTCCAGTACAGGCTGGTGCCCGACGGGGCCAGCGGCCACCTGGTGTGGTCGGCCGCGCCGCCGATCGGGTCGATCCTGATCACCTCGGCGCCGAGCTGCGCCAGGGTCATGCCGCCCAGCGGCGCGGCAACGAAACTGGAGATCTCCAGAACCGTGAGCCCGTCCAGCGGGGCGGTCCTGGTGCTGGAGCCCAGTACCTCCCCGGTTGCGGCCGTCACGCCAGGCAGGCTATCCCACGCCCGGTGGGGCCGCGCTTGGCGACGTCTCGGTCGGCAGCCGCCGCAGGTCCGCCGCGGTCAGCTCGCCGGTCGAGATCAGCAGCAGCGCGAGTTCCTCCAGCGCACGCGGCCCGCGCAGCCCGGGAGCGCCGAGGCGCAGGTACCGGTCCCTGATGTTCTCGCACCGCTTGGTGATCGTGTGCGGCTCCCAGCCGATCCGCTCCGCGCTGTCCCTGGCGCTGCGCGGCGCCGGATCGCCAGCGTGCCGCCAGGTCAGGTACTCCTCAAACCGCGCCGCCAGGACCAGCCGGTCGGTGTCGGTCAGCGGGACCCGGTACCGGGTGATGGTCACCGCGCGCTCCTGGGTCACCGGCGTCACCGGCTTCGGGTCCGGTTCCGGCACGTCGTCCAAGTCGGGCAGGCGCAGCCGCAGCGTGTAGCGGCCGAGCGCGCCGTTCAGGATCACCTTGGCGTGCCACTGCTGCAGCGGGACCGCGAGGCCGGGCGGCAGGTCGACCCGGAACCCCCGGTCGCCGAGCAGGCTCAGCACCGAGGAACTGCTGTCGTTATGCAGCCACCATGACCGGTCGCGGAACCT
The DNA here is from genome assembly GCA_030041195.1 of Streptosporangiaceae bacterium. Next base: position 1,763 of record JASHOI010000791.1, read on the forward strand.
GAAGCTCCCGGCGCTGCGGGACACCCCGCGATCGGCCGCGGGGAGCACGGCAGTGCACGTCGGCGCCCGGCCGAAGGTGAACGGCTCCTCCTGGTCCGGGCGGACGTGCCAGGTCTGTGACTCGTACATCACAATCAGCTGCATCGCCCGTCGTCCTCGCCTCCCCGCTACGTTCACGGTAACAGCAGCGCTGCCGGCGATCACGGACGCTGAGCCCGGCCCGGCGCTCGCCGCCGGGGCGGTGTGGTGAGCAGTTTGCAGCGCCTGGCGTGCTGGCAGCCGCAGGCCAGGCATTCCTCGATCGTGGCCCTGAGCTGGCCGAGGTCGGCGATCCGCTGGTCGATGGCGGCGAGCTGGTCCCGGGCCGCCGCAGCCCAGTCGGTGAACGTCGGGCTGCGGTCGGCGTGCGAGGCCAGCAGGGTCTTGATGTCCGCCAGGCTCAGGCCGGCCCGGGAGGCCATGCGGATGAACTTGATCCGCCGGATCGCGTCCAGGTCATACCGGCGCTGGCCGGCGGCCCGCTCCTGGGCCGGCAGCAGGCCGACCTGCTCCCAGTAGCGCAGCGTCGTGGCCGGCACGCCGTAGCGCTCGGCGACGGTCCCGATCGGCATCATGCGACGCGTTGTGCGCACCGGCCCGCCTCCGTCCGGAAGAGCTTGACTTCGAGCCGACTCGAAGCACGACAGTACCGGGAATGGAGCACCAGCGGCGCGACCCCGGTGCCGGCCGCGCTGCCGGTGCGATGGCGGCGCTGCGTTCGCCGTCGTTCGCCGCCCTGCTGGCCGGCTACGCATGCTCGGCGGTGGGCGACGGGATGGCCGCGGTGGCGATTTCCTGGCTGGCCATCGAGCTGTCCCGCGGGCGGGACACCGGGCTGCTGGTTGGCGCCGCCGTCGCCGCGTACACGCTGCCCGGTGTGGTGGCCGGCCTCGGTCTGGGCCGCCTGCTCACCCGGTGGGACCCGCGGCTGCTCGTGCTCGCCGAGGCGGCGCTGCGCGCGGTGTCGCTGGGCCTGGTCGCGGCGGGCGCCGCGACCAGGCTGCTCACCCCCGCCGGGTACGTCGTGCTGCTCGGCGTCTCCTCGCTGCTCGGCCTGCTCGGCGTGACCGGCGCCGTCACCTCGGTCGCCGAGCTGCTGCCGGAACGCCAGCGGATCGCCGGAAACTCGCTGATCACGCTCACCAGCTTCGCCGCGACGATCGTCGGGCCCGCGCTGGCCGGCCTGGTGATAGCCACGGCGGGGGTCGGCGTCGCGTTCGGGGCGGATTCCGTGAGTTACCTGGTGCTCGTGGTGGCGGTCGTGGTCAGCCGCAGGGTCCAGCGGCCGGCGGTACCGGCGGGTCCCGGTCAGGGCATGCACCGGGCGCTGCGCGACCTTGCCCGCCGGCCGGCCGTGCTCGGGATCACCGTGATCTGTGCGCTGTTCTACGGCCTGTACGGGCCGGTCGAGGTCGCGCTGCCGGTCTACGTGTCCCGGGTGCTGCACGCCGGGCCGGGTGTGCTCGGCGGCTGCTGGACCGTGTTCGGCTGCGGTGCGACCGTCGGCGCGCTGGGCGCATCCTGGATCCAGCGCTTCGGCCTGTGGCGGGTCGCCGTGGCGGTCATCGCGGGCTGGGGGGCCTGCCTGATCCCGCTCGGCGGCAGCGACTCGGTGGTGGTCGGGTTCGCGGCGCTGGCCGTCGGCGGGCTGATCTACGGGCCGTTCGAGCCGATCAAGCAGACGATCATCCAGCGGTACAGCCCGCCGGGGCAGCTGGCCGCGCTGGCCGCGGCCAGCGGGCTGCTCACCGTGCCCGCCGCTCCGCTCGGCACCGCGCTCGGCGGCCCGCTGGTGGCGGCCGTCGGCCCCGCGGACACCCTGCTCGGCTCCGGGCTCGCCACCGTCGCGGTGGCCGGCGTCGCCGCGGCCGTGCTGATCATCCGGCGGACGGCAGCTGAGCCATCCACTCGGCCACCGTGAGCACGTCGGCCTGCCGCGGGAACACCTTCCCGGTCAGCACCTGGTGCACCTCGGGGTCGGCGTCCAGGCAGCCGTCCGCGAGCACGACCAGCCGGTAATCCAGGTCGGCGGCCTGCCGCAGCGTCGAGAGCACCACGCCGCTGGTGGCGATGCCGGTCAGCACGAGCGTGCCGACGCCGAGGCTGCGCAGCAGCACGTCGAGGTCGCTGCCGGTGAACGCCGACACCCGGCGCTTGGTGACGATCAGGTCCCCCGGCGCCGGCCCGACCGCCGGGTGGATCTCGGTGGCCGGGTCGCCGTTGCCGAACCGGCCGTCAGCCGCGACCGCGGAAAAGCTCTTGTTCCTGGCGCTGACCTCGGGGTAACCGGGACGGAAGCCCACCACCACGTAGATCACCGGTACCCCGGCGGCGCGGGCGGCGGTGACCGCGCCGGACAGCCGCGGCAGGTAGCCGGTGTCGTCGGCGAAGCGCTCGACGATGCCCCGCTGGACATCCATCACCAGCAGCACGGTCGCGTCCATATCTCAGTGGTCCTCACGATCGCGGATCGGTAGCCTTCGGCCGTGGCTGCCGGGCCGGAGGCACGACGGTGATCGTACCGAGAGACTACGACGCAGACCCGTCGCGGTTCCTGTCCAGCGACGGCTGGCCGCACGACGACGTGCATCCGTACGTGGCGGCCAGGTTCGCCGCTGCGGGCGCGCGGCTCGTGCTCGACGTCGGCGGCGGCACGGGCAAGCTGGCCCGGCTGCTGCCCGGGTACTCCATCCGCTGCGTCCTGGCCGATCTGTCGCCGGCCATGCTCGCGCTGGCGCCGCGCCCGGCGGTGCTGGCCGACGGAGCCAGGCTTCCGGTCGCCGATGCCCGCGTCGACGCGGTGGCCGCGCTGTACACGCTGTACCACTACGACGACCCGTTCTGGCCGGTGAGCGAGGCCCGGCGGGTGCTGCGTCCCGGCGGCCTGTTCGCTGCCTGCGCCCCGGCCCGGGACAGCGCGCCGGAGCTGTCCGGCGTGCTGCCGGCGTGGGGCGGCCGGTCCACCTTCGACGCCGAGGACGCGCCGGGCATCGTCGGCTCGGTGTTCAGCGCGCCGGGGGACCGGCTGGAGGTCGCACCCTGGGACGGGCCGCTGAGCACGCTGACCACGGTCGGCCATGCCGCCAGCTTCCTGCGCTGCCACGGGATGAACGAGGACGCGGCGGCGCTGGCCGCCGCGGCGCTCGACCTGCCGCTGACGCTGACCATGCGGGGTTGCGTGGTCTACGCCACCAAGGGCTTGCGCTAGGCTGCGGCGCTCACCCGCGCTCGTCGTACCGGACCGGGGTGGAGAACCGCGGATCCTCGTGGCGGCGCCAGTACTGGTCCTGCAGCTTCGCCGTCAGCGGGCCAGGCACCCCGTCGCCGACCGGCTTGCCGTCAACCACCGTGACCGGCATGATCCCGCCGGCTGTGGAGGTGACCAGCACCTCGGTGGCCCTGCCCAGGTCATCGGCGGTCAGCCGGCCCTGCTCGACCGGCTGGCCGGCCTCGCTGGCGAGCTCGATCACCGACCGCCTGGTGATGCCCTGCAGCGTGCCGCTGGCCGGGGTCAGCCACCGCCCGCCGGTGTGCGCGAACACGTTGTAGCCCGGCCCCTCGGTGATCGCGCCGGAGGCGTCGCGGAGCACGACCAGCTGGGCATCGTGGTCGTAGGCCTCGAGCTGGGCCACGTCCATGTCGAGCCAGTGGTAGTTCTTCACGGTCGGGTCGACGCTCTGCGCCGGGATCCGGGTCACGTCGCTGATCCGCATGCTCACGCCGGCGGCCTGCTGCTGCGGCGTGCAGATCCACACGAACGGCACCGCGTAGCAGTAGAACGTGGAGCGGGCGGTGCGCAGGTCCCGGCTGCCCGGGGCGACGCGGCCGCGGGTGCAGGTCATCGACACGTACGCCTCGCGCAGCCCGGCCAGCCGGACACACCCGTGCAGGATGTTCTCGATCTCGGCCCGGTCGTGGCCGGGGTCGAGCCGCAGCCGGGCCATGCTCGCCGTGAACCGGTCGAGATGGTCGTTCAGCCGGTAGAACCGCCGCCGCCAGACGTGGACCACGTCGTAGGCGGCATCGGAGCGGGTGACCCCCAGGTCGAGCACGGAGATCTTGGCGTCCTCGATCGGGCAGTACTGCCCGCCGATCCACGCGGCCCCGGACGGCCACGGCGGCATCGGCGCAAACCAGCCTCCGGTGGTCCCGGTCATCCGCTCCTCCGCTCCTCCGCCCGTCCGTCCGTCGCGCCAGTCATCGCGTCACCCGTTCACCCGGTCAGCCCGGTCAGCACCTGGGCCACCCGGGCACCCCCGGCACCCGGCACCCCGGCACCCGGGCACCCGCGGCACCCCGGGCCACCCCGGGCACCCCGGGCCACCCCGGGCACTCCGGGCCACCCCGGCACCGCCGGGCACCCGCGGCACCCGGGCCACCACGATGATGTGCGCGGATGCGGCACTCCGCTCACCCGACGAGGATTCCAACTGACCCCGGCGTTGGCAAGCATGGCTACTTTTCGCGCCGCGAACGGCACGTCCCGCGACGGGCTGGGGAGGCGAGGCGGGAAGTCGGGTCTACGTGCCGCAGGATTGGTGTGGCCGGCTCGTTGCTGTCGTCCCAGCGCACGCGCCGACGCCGGCGACACCAGTGGCCGAGCCGTGAAGGTGCCTGAGATGCCGGATATACGAAGTTATGAGATGCTGGGCCGCGGCCCTGCCAGGCCGCGCGCGCTTTCGGCCAGGACTTAACGCAGTTCCGGGCTTTCCGATTTCCGGCTGTACGGCGTCGGGGCGCGGTTGTTACGAGGTGGTGGGTCCCCCGCTGCTGTTAGAGGAACAGCGCGGGCCCCACGACACTGTTGGCCAGCCGAGTTAGCCAGCCGAATCCAGCCCGCCCACCCCCTCCGCCATGCCGGCTGCAACCCGGCCGTGCCGGCCGTACCGGCCGGCCGTGCCCAGCGGCGCCCGGCCCTGCCCGCCC
>JASHOI010000792.1 GCA_030041195.1 Streptosporangiaceae bacterium
CTGAGCGTGGTCCCGGCCACGGCGGCGGCCGGCAGCGCTGCCGCGATGCGCGCCGTGCGGGCCATGGCCGTGCCGGCGGGCGACCGGCCTGCCGGTTTCTGGTACGGCACCGACAGCCGCGAGGTCACGGTCTCCGGGTCCGCGCCGTATTCGGAACCGGTGACCGGCGGCGCCTACGGCGGCTACATCGGCATGACCGGCAACTGGGCGAACCTCACCGACTGCCACAAGATCGTCGTCTGGTCCGCGACCAACAGCGCGCAGGCCAACGCGAACTACGCCAGGCACCTGGGCATCGGTACCGGCGTGTATTACTTCATGGGCGGCCCGGGGGTCGACCCGCACTACAACGGCACCACCAGCGAGGCCTCGGCCTGGGGCGCGGAACAGGCCGGACGGGCCCTGGCCGACGCCGCCAAGCAGCACGTGACCTACCCGGTGATCTTCATGGACATCGAGCTGCCCGGCGGCCCGTCCGACTACACCCCGGCCCCGGACAACGGCTGGAACTCGGTGTACACCTCACCGTGCAGCAGCGTGGTGAAGTCCGACTTCGTCGCCGCGAGCCTTGACCGCGCCGACCTGAACGGGTTCGCGGACTACGTCACGGCCCACTCCTCGTACAAGGTCGGCGTGTACTCGGCCCCGGGCATCTGGTCCTCGATCTTCGGCACCGGGTCCGACGCGTCGATTCCCACCACGTACGAGTGGACGTACGAGTCATTCACGAGCAGCCTGGCCAACCCGCCGAGGAGCTGGTGCCTGACCGGCAGCGCGTCGTCGACCTGCGCGAGCTTCTTCGGCGGGGTCACCAGCAGCAGCAAGTACGCCCTGATGTGGCAGTGGTCGGGCGGCGGCGGGAGCGACAACGGCGTCGGCGACTTCGACCAGATCGACGGCAACCGGACGCCGTAGGCGCCGCGGAGGCGGTGGGCCGGCGCACGGGCAAGAATCGCCTGTGGTTCGGTTACCTCACGGGCGTTTCCTACCAGTTCTCAATCGCCGCGGCATAAACGGCGTGGTGGCGTGACGCTGGATAGCCACCTCTGTAGCCTCCGAAATTACGACACGCCCACAGGGGGAATGGCGTGTTACTTATCCGGGGGCATTCAGATGGGATTCTCACGCTCGCAGCGCGCCACCAAATGCGCCGCCGCGGCGACGACGGCGGCGCTGGCAGCCGCGCTGGCCTACCCGGCCGCCGCGGTCGGGAGCGCTGGCCTGGGCGATAGCGTCACGGCGATAACGGAGGCAGTCGTCGCGCCGGTGGCGCCCCCGGGCTGTGCCTGGCCAGTCGAGACCACTCCCGCCACCGCTAATGCCGCGGCGCCCGACCCGTTCGCCGCCTACTGGGTCACCCCGTTCCTCGCCAGCCGCAGCGAATCGATAACGATCAGCGGCTCGTTCCCGACGAGCCGATTCATGTCGTTTGCGGTATACAACGACTCTTTTCAGCTGTTCACCAACACCGTCGACGGGAAACGTGTTTCCTCGTATCTTTCCGGCTACCAGATAGCCCCCGATCCGGGCATGGGCAACCCGTGGCGCACCGGGCGGGTGCGCAAGGGGGCGCGGTTCACCATCCGCCTGATGCCGACGGTCACGGCGGCACAGCAGCGTTCCGAGAACGCGATCCCGACGATCGACCAGGGCGCCCCGGCCGACACGTCCGGGCCGTCGGGAGTGGGCTACGTGATCTTCCGGGTCTACCTTCCGGCCGGGGGCGACGCCGCCGTGCGGCTTCCGTCGGTCACGGTCACCGATGACGGGCACAGCACCACCCTGACCCGCTGCAGCAGCCAGTCCGGGGTGACGTCGGAGGCGGTTTCCGCACAGCGGACCACGCCAGCGAGCACGCTCGCGGTGCTGAACGGCCTGCGCGACGACGGGGTGGCCATGTCGTGCACGTCCGGCTGCACGGCCCCGGAACTTCAGTACTTCGGCCCGTCGGCTGACTCACAAGCCGGGGTCTTCCCCAACCCGGCCAACGCGTACATCGAGATGCGGTTCACGCCGAAGCCGGGATATGTGGTCGTGACCCACGGCAAGGCCCCGACAAGCCCGACCACCGCGGGCCACGGGGCACCGGGAAACTCTCTCGGCGCCCACCCCGTGTCCTGGACCAAGCCGAAGTTCCAGGTTCTCTACTGGTCGATAGCCAACTACCTGGGCACGCAGCCCTACCCGGTCGTGGAAACCAGCCAGGGCGCAAACGCCCAGTTCGGCGGGTCGCCGGACTACCTGACCACGCTGCAGGACGGCTACTACACCGTGGTGTCCTCGCTGGCGTCGGCCAAGCCGTCGGCCGCGTCCCTGAAGGCCGATGACGCGACCTGGATCCCGGCGACTAATTCCGGCACGCCCGAGTTCCAGCTGCTGCGCAACATGCTCCCGCAGCAGTCGCTGTACCCGGAGGCGTTCGCGTTCATCAAGCCGCCGGGCGACCCGTCGGACATCATCACGCCGGCCAAGGTCAGGCAGCAGATGGGCGCCTACTACCCGCAGACCGCGCAGTGCCCGGTCGCCACGTTCGAGGCCGGCGGCTGGGCCGCCTGCCTGGCGGCCAGCAAGGCCTAGCGGACGCCGTAGAGGTATTCGAGCGCGAGCTGGTCGAGGCGCTCGAAGTTCATGCCGCGATCGGCGAGCACCGGGATGTCCGGGACGAAACCGCGGATGTCGCGCCAGGTCTCCCCGTCGGCGAGAGTGGGCAGCGAGAGGTCCGGCACCCTGGCGGCCGCCAGGGCCGCCGTTACTTCCGGGTCGGAACGGAACGCCCGCACCTTCTCGCGCAGGATCAGGTAATTGCGCATGCAGGCGGCCGCCGACACCCATACCCCGTCGTCGTTCTCGGTGCGCGGCGGCTTGTAGTCGAAGTGCACCGGCCCGTCGTACCCGCCGGCCTCGAGCGCGTCGACCACCCAGAACGCTCCCCGCGCGTTGCCGACCCCGAACCGCAGGTCCTGGTCGTAGCGGGGCCCGTGCTGGCCGTTCAGGTCGATGTGGAACAGCTTGCCGTGCCACAGCGCCTGAGTGATCGCATGGGCGTAGTTGAGCCCGGACATCTCCTCGTGCCCGACCTCCGGGTTGATGCCGACCATCTCGGGGTGCTCGAGCTCGTTGATGAACGCCAGCGCGTGCCCGGCGGTGGGCAGCAGGATGTCGCCGCGCGGCTCGTTCGGCTTGGGCTCGATCGCGAAGCGCAGGTTGTACCCCTGGTCGAGGACGTAAGCGCAGAGGACGTCGAACGCCTCCTTGCACCGGTCGAGCGCCGCCCGGATGTCCTTGGACGCCCCGGACTCGGCGCCGTCGCGGCCGCCCCAGCAGACGTAGACCCTGGCCCCGAGCTCGGCCGCGAGGTCGAGGTTGCGCATCACCTTGGCCAGCGCGAACCGGCGCACGTCCCGGTCGTTGGCGGTGAACCCGCCTTCCTTGAAGATCGGGTGCCCGAACAGGTTCGTGGTCGCCGTGGTCACCACCAGGCCGGTCTCGTCGAGCGCCTTTCGGAACGCAGCGATCCTGCCTGCCCGCTCCTCGTCGGTGTCGTCGAACGCGAACACGTCATTGTCGTGGAAGTTCACGCCGTAGGCGCCGATCTCGGCGAGCTTGCGGACCGCGCGCTCGGCGGGCATCGGCGGCCGGACCGCCGTGCCGAACACGTCCACGCCCTGCCAGCCGACGGTCCAGATCCCGAAGGAGAAGCGGTCGGCGGGTGTCGGTGCATAGTTGTCGGTGCTCACGAGCCGGTCCTTTCGTCCCAGGTGGCGGTGTCATCGCGGAGCGCCGCGTGACGCTGGCGGATCTGCGGCTGCTCCGGGCCGGTGTAGCTTTCGGTGGGCCGCGGCGGCCACTGCGGCGGTTCCGGTGTCCCGGCCAGCGCCCAGGCGGCCTGGCGTGCCGCGCCCAGTGCAACGTACTCCTCGGGCTCGGGCACGATGACCGGCGAGAAGAAGATCCCCGGCGCGGCCTGACGGACCGCGGGCGATTTCGCGCCGCCGCCGATCAGCAGCACTCGCCCGGAGGCGGGCTCCGTCCCGCTCCCGCAGGCCGCCGCGATCCGGTCGGCCGCGTCGGCCAGCGAGGCGAGCAGCGCCTCGACAGCGGCCCGCGCCAGGTTCTCCCTGGTCGCGTTCTGTGTGGTGAGCCCGCGCAGCACCCCGGTGGCGTCCGGCCGGTCCGGGGTCCGCTCGCCGTCCAGGTAAGGCAGCAGCGTGATCCCGCCAGCGCCCGGTTCGGCCGCCAGCGCCAGGGCGTCAAGCCCGGCGAGGTCGGTGCCGAGCAGCGACGCGATCGCGGACAGCACCAGGCCAGCGTTGATCGTGCACACGAGGGGCAGGAACCGCCCCGTGGCGTCGGCGAACCCGGCCACCGCGCCGGACGGGTCGTCCGCTGGCACGTCGCTGACCGCGAACGCCGTGCCGGATGTGCCGATCGAAACCGCGACGTCCCCGGGCCGCAGGCCCAGCCCGAGCGCCGCGCCCATGTTGTCCCCGGTTCCCGGGGACACCGCGGCGCCCCAGCCGGTGTGCCCGACGACCTCGCTCGGCGCCGCCACCCTGGGCAGCGTGACCGCGTGCCCGACGGCCGCGGCGGCCACGTCGGGCAGCCAGGTCCCGGACGCGGGCGAGAAGTAGCCGGTGCCGGACGCGTCGCCGCGGTCGGTGATGATCGGGGCTCCCCACTCCGCCCCCGCGCGGCCCTGCTCGCCCATCCCGCCGAGCAGCCGCCAGGTCAGCCAGTCGTGCGGGAGCAGCACGGCGAAGACCCGTTTCGCGTTGGCCGGCTCGTGCTCGGCGAGCCACCGCAGCTTGGTGACCGTGAACGAGGCCGTTGGGACGCTCCCGGTCTTCGCCGCCCACCACTCCGGGCCACCGAACTCGCCGACAAGCTCGGCCGCCGCGCCGGCCGACCGCAGGTCGTTCCACAGCAGCGCGGGCCGGATCACCTTGCCGTCTTCGTCCAGCGCGACCATGCCGTGCTGCTGGCCGGCCACGCCAACCGCGGCGGCGCGTTCCAGCAGGCCGTCGCCGGCCTGCTGCAGCGCCGACCACCACACCTCGGGGTCGGCCTCGGTGCCGGGCGGATGCGGCGCCTGCCCCCGCCCGATCACGGTGCCGTCGTCGGCATCACAGAGCACGACCTTGGTCGACTGGGTCGACGAATCCACTCCGGCGACGAGCATGATCGCCCCTTCCGTCCGGCGACCCCAAAATTCGATCACAGCCCCGCGCACCCTCGCCAGCCGCCTTCTGCACGGCGGCGCGCTGGATTCATACGGGGTGAAGGGACCCTTACTGTTCCTGTTTTAACAGCGTGGGTCCCTTCACCCCGAATAGCACAGGGCGGCGGGCTCGCGGTGCGGGCGCCCGGACGGGCCGCTCCACGTGGCGGGGCCGCTGCAGGCGTATTTGGGACTGCCTCCCGTCCGGCCACGGTGAGCTGGGCACCGGTGCCTGAGCTGGCCCATCGATCCTTCCGTCCGGGGCCGGAATGAGGGACGCTGGGCGGCGTGGCGACGTCACGGCGCGCGCAGGAGATCCGTACCGGGCTCGCCCGGCTGCACGCAGCCGATCCAGTTCTCGCGCAGCTCATCGATGACCGGCCCGGTTTCGACCCCGACGCCTGGATACAGAGGCTGCCCGCAATGAATCTGTTCGCCGCACTGGTCTTTCAGGTCATCGGGCAGCAGATCTCGGTGATCGCGGCAACCGCGATCTTCGCACGCCTCACCAGCCAGTTCGCTGGCCGCGTGCCGAACGCCGACGAGCTTGCGGCCGTGGATGAGGAGACGCTGCGGGGTCTCGGGCTGTCCCGGCGCAAGGCCGCCACCGTGCTTGATCTCGCGCAGCGCTTCACCGACGGGCGGCTGTCAGAGGCCGAGCTGCAGAAGCTGCCCGACGCGGAAGTGATCAGGCGGCTCACGGAGATCAAGGGGATCGGCCCGTGGACCGTGCAGGGCGCGCTTCTCATCGCGCTGCGCCGGCCGGACCTGGTTCGCGCGGACGACCTCGCCCTGCGTCGCTCGATCCAGGCGCACTACGGCCTCGACCACTTGCCTGACGCTACCGAGGTCGCAGGCTTCGCCCGGCGCTGGAGCCCATACGGAAGCCTGGCCTCGAGCCTGCTGCTGGCCGCCGCACGGCCGAGCTGACCGGCTACGCACTGCCCGTCATTAGAAGTAGTTCGGGTCTAGGCGGCGCTCGATGGCGAGGAAATCGCGATCTGCCGGGAGCGCAGACCAGGGCCAGGTCAGCCGGACTCCGTCGTCGCAGTCAACCGAGAAGGTCTGGTCATCGCAGTTGACCTCGTATGTCCAAGCGCCTGGCTGACCATCCTCCACGGTGAATCCGCAGTCCAGGATCGCGGCCGGGTCTCCCTGGGTGTAGCGCAAGAGGGCATGCCACGACGTGTTCGGGTCACCCACGCCAGGGTCGGCGTACATGTCGAATTTGGCGACGTCTGCTTCGGTGGGGTCTGGCGCGCCAGCGCCGACGATCTGCAGGTTGGTGATTGCCTCCCGCAACGCAGCGGGGTCCCTGCTCGCCCGCCGCAGCCAGTGCAGCACCGTGATGCCAATCCCGTAGGGCATGCTGTCGTAGTGGTTGTAGGACTCCTTGACCTGGCCGTTGGCCACGAACCTGATATAGCCGCTCGTTGACATCGGGTGGCCCTCCATGCCGGGAAGCGGCCCGCACATGCCGCATGTCCGCTCAGTCTGCGCTGCCCTCCACCAGATCGCCAGGACCTGAGCCTGGCACAGCCACGCTGCTAGGCCGCGCCGGTGACCGATCATCTCGCGGACCCTGCTCGCGCCCACATCGACGGCCTCCGTCAGACCGCTGCGGGAGACGAACTGGTGTTTGAAAAGATCTAGGAGCCTGGGCGGCGGTATTTGCACGCGAGGCTCCTAGATCATTTAGGCTGGCTCCGGCGGAGGGCGCCGGGCCGCACCGGTGACGGTCCGGGGATCACGCCTGGCGGGCCAGCCAGCGCACCAGGTTGACCCACAGCCGGGCGTACCCCGGCCATTCCATGAACTCCGGCGGGCCCCAGTGCGGTGCGCAGTCGGACGTGAACACGGCGCCGCGGCCCCCGTGATACTCACCGCAGGCGATGAGCGGGTCGGCTCGGCAGCTAACCACCACGGCGGCGGCCGGTTTCGGCGTCACCCGGTTGTAGCCGAGCAGCCTGGGCCAGGTGGCGGGCAGGCCGGCCAGCACCGGATGATCCGGCGCGCCCGGCGCCGGCACCACGCCCTGCGGCGCCTCCACCCGGTCGTCGGTCTCGCCGATCGTCACCGGGAGCACGTCTTCCACCGGGGTTCCGTGGTATCTCGCCTTGCCCTCGATCCCGGCGAACGACAGGTAGCCGCCGATCATCAGCAGCCCGCCGCCGCCGCGCACGTACTCCTCGACGACCGCGAGCCGGTTCGGCGACGGGATCGAGCGCTCGAACACGTCCGGCGACAGCAGCAAGCTGTTCGCGCCGATGTCGCTGAGGATGACCGCGTCGTAGCCGGCGAGCGCGTCAACGACACCGGGGAACTGCCCGGGAACCAGGTGGCCGGGCAGGTACTCGACATCGATCCCGGCTCCGGAGAGCGCGGCGCGAAGCTGCCCGGCACCCTCCACATACGTGCTCGTCGTGAACGAGTCGACGCCCTTGATGTGCAGGCTGTGCGTGACCCAGCTCTCGCCGCAGAGCAGCACCCGCATGGGCAGTCCTCCGTTCGCCATCACGCCATCACGCCATCACGCCATCGCGCGCTGCCGACCGGCCGGCGGCGGGCCGGCCGACTCGCGGACCACCAGCTCAACCGGCAGCACCTCGGTGCGCGCCGGTGCGTCCCGGTCGGCCAGCCGCTCGAACAGCAGCTCGACGCCCACCTGGGCCATGCGGTCCACCGGCGACCTGATCGTGGTCAGCCGCGGCCGCACGTACTGGCTGAACCGGATGTCGTCGAACCCGACGATCGACAGCTCCTCCGGCACCCGGATGCCGTGCGCCTCCGCGGCGGAGAGCACGCCGAGCGCGATGTAGTCGCTGGCCACGAACGCGGCGGTCGGCGGGTCGGCCGCGGCGACCAGGTGCGGCAGCGCGCTCATCCCGAACTGCTCGGTGAACTGCCCGTCGAGCGTGACCTGCCCGGACGCGTCGATCCCGGCCTTGGCCAGCGCGTCGAGGTAGCCGCGGTACCGCTCCTGCACCGAGCCCAGCTCGGTGGGCCCGGACACGAACGCGATCTTGCGGTGCCCGAGCGCCGCCAGGTAGCTGGTGGCCTGGTACCCGCCCGCATAGTCGTCCATGACCACGGTGTGCACCGGCGGCAGCCCGGCGATCGGCTCGTCGACCACCACCACCGCGAGCCCGTCGGCGATCGCCCGGGCGAGCCGCTCGTTCGACCGGAACGAGCCCAGGTACATCATGCCGTCGATGGCCCCGGACGACAGCAGCTCGATGTAGCTGGACTGCCGCACGGCCTGGCTGCGGTGCGAGCACAGCAGGACCAGCCGCCCGTGCCGTTCCACCGCCTCGACCACGTAGTCGGCGATCGCGCCGAAGTACGGGTTGCTGATCTCGGGGACCACGAACCCGATCACGCCGGACCGCCGCCTGGCCAGGTTCCGCGCCTGAGCGTTGGGCACGTAACCGAGCTCGCTGACGGCCTCGAGGACCTTGGCCTCGGTGGCCGGGGACACCCGCAGCTGCCCGTTCAGGTACCGCGACACCGTGGACGCGGCAACCCCCGCGGCCCGGGCGACGTCCTGGATCGTGGTCACGTCCGCTCCATCGCTGCCTCGCGATTAATCGGTTGCGCAAACTGTAGCCGAGAGCGATGCAGATCTGTGCTCCGGCCAGGCACCGGAGCCTATTGACGCGCTGATCAGGCCGCACATAATTGTACGAAACCGGTTGCGCAACGAAGGCGGGTCCGTCACATGGCCACTCAGGCAACCAGCCCCACCGCGACCTCCGTGCTGCGGCGCAACGCGCTCGGCCTCCCGCAGGTGGTCTTCCAGGGCATCACGCACATCGCACCCTCGATCAACGTGGTCTTCACGTTCCCGGTCATCGCGCTCAAGGCCGGCCCGGACATGCCGATCTCGTTTCTGCTGACCACGATCGTCTGCTTGTTCATCGGGAACACGGTCTCGCAGTTCTCCAAGTACATGCCGTCGAGCGGCGGCTACTACTCGTTCGCCACCCGGGGGCTCGGCGCCCGCCCCGGCTTCATGACCACCTGGAGCTATCTGATCTACGACATCATCGGGCCGGCCGGGGCGATCGGCTTCCTCGGCTACCTGGCGTCGAGCACGTTCCAGATGGCGGCCGGGGTCAGCATCCCGTGGTGGATCTTCGCCCTGATCACGTTCGCGATCGTCTGGGTGCTCACCCACTTCGGCATCCGGCTGTCGATGCGGACCACGGCCATCTTCGGCGGCATCGAAATGCTGATCATGCTGGCGCTCGCGTTCACGTTCCTGGCGACCCCCGGGCACGGCTCGCACTTCAGCGCGCCGCTGCTGCCGAGCAACGCGCCAAACCACTACGAGGGGATCCTGGCCGGCATGGTGTTCTCGGTGCTGGCGCTGAGCGGCTTCGAGGCGCCGGCGCCGCTGGCCCAGGAGACCAGGCGCCCGGGCAAGTTCATCTCCCGCGCGGTCATGACGTCGCTGATCCTGATCGGGATCTTCTACATCTTCACCTCGTACGCCAGCGCGATCGGCTGGGGCACCGGCAACATGGCCGCGTTCGCGTCGAACGCGAACCCGTACTACGCGCTCGGCCACTCGCTGTGGGGCGTCGGCTGGTGGTTCATCTTCATCGCGATCGTGAACAGCGCCATCGGCTGCGGCCTGGCCTGCACCAACGCCGCGTCCAGGGTCGCCTACACGATGGGCCAGGCGGGCACGCTGCCGGCCAGGTTCGGCAAGATCCACCCGGTGCACCGCACCCCGACGTTCGCGATCGCGGTGCAGCAGATCATCGGGATCGTGGCGATCCTGCTGGTGGGCACGCTGCTGGCGCCGGACACGATCTTCGGCTTCCTCGGCACGATCACCACGCTCGCGGTCATCGTGCTGTACATCATGGCCAACCTCGCGCTGACCGCCTACATCCGCCGCGAGCATCCCACCGACTTCAATTTCTGGCGGCACGGGGTGCTCCCCTGGATCGGCACGCTCGCGCTGCTGCCGGTGCTGTGGATCACCGTGTACCCGGTCCCGGCCTGGCCGTACAACATCACCCCGTACATATTCCTGGCGGCGCTGGTGGTCGGGTTCGGCTACATGATCTGGCGCGAGAAGCGGCACCCCGGCGCGCTCAAACGCGGTGCCACGGCGCTGGTCGGAAAGCCAACCGACGCCGAGGGCGACGTGGACTGGGACGCTGCGACCACGCCGCAGGCCAACGCGTGACGCCGGCCGAGGCCGAACTGGGCCCGGTTGACCTGCCGACCTATGACCTGCCGATCGAGCAGCCACAGGTTCCTCAAGAAACCCTCCTGGAACGGGTAGCAGCCGCCGAACGGGCGACCGCCGACGCCGGTCTGGACGCGTTGATCGTCTACGCCGACCGGGAGCATTTCGCGAACCTGTCGTACCTGACCGGGTACGACCCCAGGTTCGAGGAGGCTCTGCTGCTGCTGGTGCCCGGCCGGGCGCCGGTCCTGCTGGTCGGCAACGAGGGCGTGTCGTACGCGAAGGTCGTGCCGCCCGCTGTCGAGGTGCTGCTCTACCAGAGCCTGAGCCTGGTCTGCCAGGACCGGTCGGCCAGCCCGCCGCTCGCCGACATCCTGCGCAGCGCCGGGATCGGCGGCGACGGTGCGACCCGGCCCGGGATCGCCGGATGGAAGTATTTCGGCCCGGAAGACACCGGCCGGCCGGCCGAATGGATCGATGCTCCCGCGTTCCTGGTGGACGAATTGCGAGCGCTGGGCTGCCGCCCGGTGAACGCCACGGGATTGTTCACCGAGCCCGGCCGCGGTCTGCGCCTGGTCAGCGACACCGACCAGCTTGCCTGCTTTGAGTTCGCGGCCACGCACGGGTCGGAGTCGATGCGGCGGATGCTGCACCAGGTGCGGCCCGGCATGACCGAGCTCGAGGCGTTCTCGCTGTACCGGCCGACCGGCCTGCCGTACTCCTACCACCCGGTGATGCTCAGCGGCGAGCGGGCAGCCCTCGGCCTGGCCAGCGCGTCCGGCCGGGTGATGCGGGCCGGCGACCCGGTGAGCGCGTCGCTCGGGTACTGGGGCAGCAACATCGCCCGTGGCGGGTTCCTTGCGGAGTCGGCGCGCGACCTTCCCGGCGGCGCGGCCGACTACGTCGAGCGCCTGGTCGCGCCGTATTTCGCGTGCGCCGCCGAATGGTACGAGACGGTCGGCATCGGCGTCACCGGAGGCCAGCTCTACGACCTGGTTTCCAAGCGGCTCGGTGACCCGTTCTTCGGCGTGCACATCAACCCCGGCCACTTCATCCACCTCGACGAGTGGCCGAGTTCCCCGGTCTACCCCGGCTCCGACGTGGTGCTCGGCTCCGGCATGGCGCTGCAGCTCGACATCATCCCGGCCACCGGCACCGTCTACCACACGTCGAACATCGAGGACGGCGTCGTGCTCGCCGACGAGGCGGCCCGCGACGACCTGGCCGCGCGTTACCCGGCCCTGTGCCAGCGGGTGACCACCCGCCGCGAGTTCATGGCCGAGGTGCTCGGGATCCGGCTCCGGCCCGAGGTGCTGCCGATGTCGGACCTGGCGGGCTACCTGCCGCCGTTCTGGCTCGCCCCGCACCTGGCCATGCGGCGCTGCTGAGCCGCCGCCCGATCGAGAGCGCGAGCCGGGGCGAACCGGCACAATATGAACCGCGAGCCCGACGGGCGCCGTATCCCTTTGGGAAGGACGGGCGCGGTGGCTTTGGATCCGTTGGCCGACGATGACCCGGCCGAGATCGCCGGTTACCGGCTGGGCGCCCGGCTGGGATCGGGCGGCATGGGCCGGGTGTATCTGGCTTTCACCCGTGGCGGTCGGCCGGTCGCGCTCAAGGTGGTGCGGCCGGACTTCAGCGAGGACCAGGAGTTCCGGCTCCGGTTCCGGCAGGAGGTGGCGGCCGCCCGGCTGGTGCACGGCCTGTACACCGCTCAGGTGCTCGACGCCGATCCGGATGCCTCGCCGCCGTGGCTGGTGACGGCGTACGTGCCAGGCCCTTCGTTGCAGCAGGCCGTTGCCGAGCACGGACCGATGCCGCCGCAGACCGTGCTGCCGCTGATGGCGGGCGTGGCCGAGGCCCTGCAGGCGATTCATGGCGCCGGGATAGTGCACCGTGACCTGAAACCGTCCAACGTCCTGCTCGCCGCCGACGGGCCGCGGGTGATCGATTTCGGCATTGCCCGCGCGGCAGAGGCGACCGCGATGACCCGCACCGGCATGCGGGTGGGCTCGGCCCAGTACATGGCCCCGGAGCAGGCAGAGGGCCTGCCGGTGGCACCGGCGGCCGATGTGTTCGCGCTCGGCTCGCTGGCCACGTACGCGGCGAGCGGCCGGCCCCCGTTCGGGGAGGGCAGCGAAGCAGCGATCCTGTACCGGATCGTGCACGCCGAGCCCGACCTGGAGCGGTGCCATCCCTCGCTGCGCGGCCTGATCGGGCGCTGCCTGGCCAAGGACCCGGCGGGGCGTCCGTCGCTCGATGAGATCATCCGCGACTGCCGCCAGCGGACCGCCGGACCGGCCGAGACGGCAACCGCGTGGCTTCCCCCGGCCGTGGCCGACGATCTGGCCAGGCACGCGGCGCCGGCCACGCTGCCGCGCACCCTCGCCGCGACGGCGGCACTGACGGGCGAGCACCCGGCGCCGCTCGCCGGTGCCCTTGCCGAGGGAATCGTGGCCCCGGGTCCCGGCGGAGCGCGGCAGCGCCCTCGCTGGCG
>JASHOI010000107.1 GCA_030041195.1 Streptosporangiaceae bacterium
AAGGGCGCCGCCGGGTCCGGCGGGGCGAAGGCCGCGTCCTCCAGCACCGCCCGGTGAAACGGCAGGACGGTGGCCACGCCCTCGACCTCGAATTCGGCCAGCGCGCGCCGCGCGCGTTGCAGAGCCTGGCTGCGGTCCCTCCCGGTCACGATCAGCTTGGCGAGCATGGAGTCGAACTCCCGCCCGATGACGGCCCCTGCGGTGACACCCGAGTCGACCCGGACCCCGGGTCCGCCCGGGACCTGCCAGGTTGTCAGCGCCCCGGGGCCGGGCAGAAACTCGCGACCCGGGTCCTCGGCGTTGATCCGGAACTCGATGGCGTGGCCGCGGGCCGGAGGATCGTCGTAACCGAGTTCCTCGCCGTCGGCGAGCCTGAACTGCTCACGGACAAGGTCCAGGCCGGTGATCTCCTCGCTCACCGGGTGCTCCACCTGCAGCCGCGTGTTCACCTCCAGGAAGCTGACGACGCCGTCGGCGCCGACCAGGAACTCGCACGTCCCGGCGCCCACGTACGACGCCGCCCGCATGATCGCCTTGGACGCCTCGTACAGGCGTGCGACCTGGTCCGCCGTGAGAAAGGGCGCCGGCGCCTCCTCGACGAGCTTCTGATGACGGCGCTGCAGCGTGCAGTCCCTGGTCGAGACCACGACCACGTGCCCGTGGGAGTCGGCGAGGCACTGCGTCTCGACGTGCCGCGGCCGGTCGAGGTACCGCTCGACGAAGCACTCGCCGCGGCCGAAGGCGGCGACCGCCTCACGCGTGGCCGAACCGTACTGCTCGGCGATCTCTCCCAGTGTCCAGGCCACCTTCAGGCCGCGGCCGCCACCGCCGAACGCCGCCTTGATCGCGACGGGCAGGCCGTGTTCGTTCGCGAAGGCGGTCACGTCGTCGGCACTGGCCACCGGGCGCCCGGGGACCAGCGGCGCGCCCACCCGCCGGGCAACCTCGCGTGCCGCGATCTTGTCGCCGAGCTGACGTATGGCCTCCGCCGGCGGCCCGATCCAGGTGATCCCGGCCCCGGTCACCGCGTCGGCAAACTCCGCGTTCTCGGAAAGGAACCCATAGCCCGGGTGAACGGCGTCGGCGCCGGACCGCGCCGCCACCTCGAGCAGCTTCGCGATGTCGAGGTAGGTCTGGGCGGGCGCGGTCCCGCCGAGGGCGTACGCCTCGCCGGCCAGCCTGACGTGCGGGGCATCGCGGTCTGGGTCAGCGTAGACCGCGACGCTCTCCAGGCCGGCATCGCGGCACGCCCGGGCCACCCGGACGGCGATCTCGCCGCGGTTGGCGATCAGGACCTTGTGCATCGGCGCTCCCCCCTGGGGCACTCGATCCCGGCGCCGGCGGTCATCGCCCGGTCCGATCCAGACATGGCTGCGCCCCCTCCCCGCTCCCGACGCGGCGACCCTCGCGCGGCCGCCACGTTGGCCCCCGTTCCTGCCCTCGGATGATCTGGGGCAGGCCCCGGAACACTGTCCTGTGAGCATCCTCGCGCGGCGAGCCGTGCTCGGCGCTAAACGACTCGCATAAGGCCGAAATCCGCGGCCCTTCCTGCCGGTTCGCCCTGGTTACGCTGTGCCGGCCCAGCCGCCGCGCGGCCGGGCCCACGAGCGTGAGCCCGCGTAGGAGGGGGGCCGCCAGGCGGGCCGGGCCGGGGCAGGGCACGGGCACGGGCGCCGCCGCCTCGTGAGCAGGACCGCGACGACAGCCGCGACCTCCTCCGCGCTGGGCCGCGCGGCCGCGGCGGGCACCGCTGGTGATCCGGCTCCGGCCGTCATGCGACCGTCGTTCGCACGGCGTCTTCGACGATGGTCTTGATCCGTTCCATCTGCACCGCCGAGTTCCTGGTGATCATCTCGGCCATCGCGGCATCGTCGACCGGTGCGTCCGGCTTCATGTGGAAGTTCTGGACCCAGCGCATCTCGACGCCGCCGCTGGTCTCGCGATAGGTCCAGTCGATGTCCATGAACTCGAACGGACCGGTCTCAACCCGGTAGGCGTGCACGGTGTGCGCCCGCGGGTCCATGACGCGCTCGGAGACCCAGCTCCAGACCTTCCCGTTGTCGTCGGGGTGCATGGTCAGCCGGAACCGGACGGTGTTCCCGTCTCGCGCGATGATCTCCGCCGCCGCGTACTCGCTGAACAGGTGCGGCCATGACGCGACGTCGTTGGTCATGTCCCAGACGAGATCCATGGGTGCGCTGATCACCGTCGAGCTCTCGGTGCGCGCGCCCGATCCCGCGCCCTGGCCCGCCGACTGCCGGACGATGGCCTCGAGGTCGGCGAACGTCTTGCAGTCCTCGATGTCGGCCTGGATCTGGATCCGGTACTGCCGTTCGACCACCGCGAAGACGCCGAGCAGCCCGAGCGAGTCCACGCCCAGATCCTCGAACGTCACCCGAGGATCTTGCTGTATCTGCTCGGCGTCGATCTCGACTCCGGCGACGGTCTTTACCATCTCGCTCAGCTCGCCACGGGTTGGCAGTGTTGTTGCGGGCACCTGCGTTCTCCTTCTGTGTGGTTTACCTTTTGTGCGGATTCCCTGTAGCACGGGTCAGGCGGCGCGAAGCACCACCGCGGCGTTGAACCCCTCGAACCCGCGGGCCAGGACGAGGGCGGTGCGGACCGGGCCGGGCCTGGCCTGGCGGACGAGGTCAATGTCGCAGCCCGGTGCCAGTTCACCGACGCCGTAGGTGGGCGGTATCACGCCGTCGCGCATGGCCAGCAACGCGGCGGCGACGTCCAGCGGCGGCCCGCCCGCGTACAGCCGGCCGCAGAGCGTCTTGGGCACGGTCACCGGAACTCCGAACGGGCCGAACAGCGCGGCGAGCGCCGCCGCCTCGGCGCGGTCCGGGCCGGGCAGGCCGGCGCCGTCGGCGAAGACGACGTCCACGTCCCTGGGCGCGATCCGGGCGTCGGCGAGCGCGTCTTCGGCCGCGCGCTGCAGCGTCGGCGGCCTGCCGGTGCCCGGACGCGGGTCGAACGACGAGGCATAGCCGGCGATCTCGCCGTACGGCCTGTCCACGCCGCGGGCAAACGCGCTGTCCGCACGCTCGGCGATCAGGATCGCGCCCCCCTCGCCTGGCACGTAACCGCACGCGGCCACGTCGAAAGGCAGATATGCCCGGAACGGGTCCTCCGCGCGACTCAGCAAGTCATTGGTGATCTGGCAGGTCAGCGCGTACGGGCCGATCGGTGCTTCGGTGCCGCCGGTGACGACCACGCTCGCGTCGCGCCGCAGCGCGCGCCGGGCCCGGCCGAGCGCGTCGAGGCCACCGGCCTGCTCGGAGACCACGACGCCGCATGGCCCTTTCATCCCGTTCCTGATCGACAGCTGCCCGGTCGTGGCCGCGTAGAACCAGGCGATCGACTGGAACGGGCCGACGGCGCGGGGCCCGCGGCTCCACAGGGCCTCGATCTCGCGCTGCCCGAACTCGTTGCCGCCCGACGAGCTCGCCGTGACGACGGCCATGTCGTACTCTGGCTGCTCCGCCGGGACCAGGTCCGCGTCGGCAAGCGCCCGCTCCCCGGCGGCCAGCGCCAGCTGCGTCCAGCGGTCGGTTTGCACCGCGAGTCGATCCCCGCACTGCTCAGCGGGGTTGAGGTCGTCGATGAGCCCGGCGACGTGTATCGGATAGCCGTCAGCTTCGAACCTGCTGATCGGGCGCAGCCCGGTGACGCCGGCCAGCGTCGCCGCCCAGTAGCTGCCGGTGTCGCCGCCGTTGGGCGCGATTGCCGCGACGCCGGTGATCAGAGTCCGCTGCGAGTCGTCACCCACCCGACGCCACCATCCCCGGCCGGGTGAGCAGCATCGCCGTCTGGAATCCCCCGAACCCGCTGCCCACCGTCAAAACGGCATCGCTGCGCTGTTCGCGTGCGTGCAACGGCACGTAGTCGAGACCGAGCTCGGGGTCGGGCTCGTGCAGGTTGGCGGTCGGGGGAACGACGCTGTGCTCGATGGCCAGCGCCGACGCCGCGACCTCGATGGCGCCGATCGCGCCGAGCGAGTGCCCGACCATTGACTTGATCGAGCTCACCGGGACCTCGTAGGCCCGCGCGCCGAGGCTCGCCTTGAATGCCGCGGTCTCGTGACGGTCGTTCTGGCGGGTGCCGGATCCGTGCGCGTTGATGTAGTCGATGTCCTCGGGGGCGAGCCGCGCGCGGCCCATGGCCACCCTGATCGCCTCGGCCATCTCCAGGCCGTCAGCCTTCAGCCCGGTCATGTGATACGCGTTACTGCGCTGGGCGTAGCCGGCGATCTCGCAGTAGATGTGTGCGCCGCGGCGGCGCGCCTCGTCGGCCGGCTCGAGAACAAAGACCGCGGCGCCCTCGCCGAGCACGAACCCGTCCCGGCTGGCGTCGAAGGGCCGTGACGCGTGCGCCGGGTCGTCGTTGTTCGGCGAGGTCGCCTTGATGGCGTCGAAGCAGGCCACGGTGATCGGCGAGATCGGCGCGTCGGTCGCGCCGGCGATCACCACATCGGCCCGGCCGTCCTCGATGAGCTCCGCCCCGTCCGCCACGGCGTCCAGTCCCGACGTGCACCCGGTCGAGGTGACGCTCGCCGGGCCCTCCGCGCCGCAGTCCCAGGCGACCTCTGCCGCGATCGTGCTGGGGATCAGCGCGCGGTACAGATGGCGGGACGCCTTGGCCGGGTCGACGACCCAGCGCTTACCCATGTCGCTCACCACGACGTACTGCTGCTCAAGCGTGATGGTGTTGCCGACCGCGCTGCCGATGCTGACGCCGATCCGGCTGGGCGGCACGTTGCCGGTATCGAGCTTGCTGTCGGCCAGCGCCTCACGCGCGCACACGAGCGCGAACTGCGAGCAGCGGTCCGTCCGCTGCGTCTCCTCGGCCGTGAGACCCTCCGCGGCCGGGTCGAAGTCGCATTCGGCCGCGATGCGGGAGCGGAACCCCGCCGGGTCGAACAGGGTTATGCCGCGGGTGGCCGTCATGCCCGAGGTGAGCAAGGCCCAGAACGCCTTCGTGCCGTTGCCACCGGGTGCCATGACGCCGATGCCGGTTATCGCGGCCCGCCGCTGGCTCACCTGGGCTCACCGGAGGTTGCGTGTGTGGGCTCGGTGTCGACGTGACCCAGATCGGGGCGCGGCGCCAGCGGGCCCAGGTGGAAGACCGCGAACGCCGGCTGCCCGGCATCGCTGTTCTCCAGGCGGTGCCGGGTGCCGATCGGGATGAACAGGCCTTCGCCGGCGCCGAGCGGCAACGGTTCCCCGTCGAGCCTGACCAGCAGTTGGCCGCTGACCAGGTAGACGAACTCCTCCGAGTACGGGTGGTAGTGCTCGGTGACGCACTCGCCGGGCTGGAGAGTGAGCACTCCCATGAAGCCCGAGGTCGACTTCACCGTTGCGGGGCTGAGCATCGTGCGGAGATCGCCGCCGCGGCGGCGGTTGGGCTCCACGTCGCTCGCCGCGACCTTGGCCCATCGTGCGTTTGTCACCAGGTGTCCTTCCGAGGTCCGCCGTTAGAGCGGTGGGTTTCCGTGCTTGCGCAGCGGCAGGTGCTCGTGCTTGGCGCGGAGCATGTCGAGGCCGGCGCAGATGACCGCGCGGGTCTCGCGGGGGTCGATGACGTCGTCCACCAGCCCGCGCTCGGCTGCGTAGTAGGGGTGCATGAGCTGCTGGCGGTACTCGGCGACGAGGGTCGTCCGCAGCTGATCCGGGTCGGGCGCCGCCGCGATCTGCTTGCGGTGGATGACGTTGGCGGCGCCTTCCGCGCCCATCACGGCGATCTCGTTGATCGGCCATGCGTACGCGAGGTCGGCCCCGATCGAGCGGGAATCCATCACGATGTACGCGCCGCCGTACGCCTTGCGCAGGATCACCTGGATGCGCGGGACCGTGGCCTCGCAGTAGGCGTACAGCAGCTTGGCGCCGTGACGGATGATCCCGCCGTGCTCCTGGTCTACGCCC
The DNA here is from genome assembly GCA_030041195.1 of Streptosporangiaceae bacterium. Next base: position 5,928 of record JASHOI010000107.1, read on the forward strand.
GGCAGGAAGCCGGGAACGTCGACGAGGGTGACCAGCGGGATGTTGAACGCGTCGCAGGTGCGGACGAACCGTGCCGCCTTCTCCGCCGCCTCGATGTCGAGCACTCCGCCGAGCACGAGCGGCTGATTGGCGACGATCCCGACGGTCTGGCCGCCCATGCGCGCCAGCGTGCAGATCACGTTGCGGGCCCAGTCGGCGTGCAGTTCGAGGAACTCACCGTGGTCGGCGATCTGCTCGATGACGGCCAGCATGTCGTAGGGCTTCGCCGCCGAGGCGGGGACGATGTCGAGCAGGGCGTCACACCGCCGGTCCGGCGGGTCGGCGGGCTCGTAGCCGTCGGGTGCCTCGCGGTTGTTCGGCGGCAGCAGCCACAGCAGCGCCCGGATGGCCTCGAAGCAGCTCTCCTCGTCGTCATGCACGAAGGTGGCCAGCCCGGAGGTGCGCGAGTGCACGTCGGCGCCGCCCAGGTCTTCCTGGCTGACCTGCTCGCCGGTCACCTCGCGGATGACGTCGGGCCCGGTGAGGAACATGTTGGAGATCCCGCGGACCATGAACACGAAATCGGTCAGCGCCGGTGAGTAGGACGCCCCGCCAGCGCACGGCCCGAGCATCACGCTGATCTGCGGGATGACGCCCGAGGCCCGCACGTTCCGCCGGAATATCCCGCCGTACCCGGCGAGCGCGGTGACGCCTTCCTGGATCCGGGCGCCGGCGCCGTCGTTCAGGCCGATGAGCGGCGCGCCCGCCGACTCCGCGAGGTCCATGATCTTGTGGATCTTCTGCGCGTGCGCCTCACCCAGCGAGCCGCCAAAGATCCGGAAATCGTGGGCGTAAACAAACACTTTCCGGCCGTCTATCGTCCCGTATCCCGTGATCACCCCGTCGGTGTGCGGCCGTTGCTCGTCCAGCCCGAATCCGGACGCTCGGTGCCGGCGGAACATCTCGAGTTCCCGGAACGAGCCGGCATCGCACAGCCGGTCGATCCGCTCACGAGCCGTCAGGCGCCCGCGCCCATGCTGGCGCTCGGTGGCATCCTCGCTGGGGCCGATGAGGACTTCCTGCCTGAGCAGCGCCAAGTCGTCGGCCAGGTGATGCAGGTCGGGCTGGTCCGTCTGGTCGGCCGCCGTCGCCGGGCTGTCCGGCACGGTCAAAGCATTCGCGGCCTGCGTCATAGTCATTACTGCTCCCCATGACCGTGCGTTCGGACGGGCGTTGCGTCAGGCTGGCGGGCGCCAGAGATAAAACTCCCTGGCCATCGCGTCACTCGGGCTCCGCCATGTCGCGGGATCGTAGGCGGTGACGTGTTCCGACAGCTTCATGTTGATGTCGGCGAACAGCGGGTGCTCACGTACCTCGGCCAGCGGGAGAGCCAGGTCCTCATCGCTGTCAATTGAATGGAAATAGAGGTCATGAAAACGGTAAAGGCGCCGCTCCCGTACACCCAGCATCCGCGGAAGCTCGCCCATGTCGGACTCTGCGAAGATATTCCTGATAGGCTCCTCGCTCCCTTGCCTCATGCGGGCAACAATAAGCGTCCGTGACATGACAACCCCCCTCCACGGATGAGTTCCCCTGCGTACGCCGGATTAGTTCCCCTGCGTCCATCACGCGTAAACATTTCCTGCTCCGGGCTGCGAATCGGCGTGAATGGGGATATGTTATTTTCCAGGTTACGGACCGGCGTGAACGGGTACGGATTAGTTCGGTTCACCTATTCCGACCCGCGCGCGACAGGCTTAGAAGCCGCGCGGATAGGGCAATGGAATAGGGGCGGTGATCATGAAAGCGGGGGGAGCCTGTTGGGATCGCAAGGCGGAAAGCAGCGAATAGTGGACATATTCGCTGCGGCAATGTACCCGGATTTCGCCCGGCACCGCGAGCCCGGCAGTCCCATTCGCACGGCCGCCACTGGGGGCGGGGCTACGATGTGTGACCAATGAGCACCGTAGCGGCGCCCGCAAGCGCCACCCACTCGCCTCAGCCCAATCTGGCCGGGATCATTCACACCGAGGACCTGACCAAGGTCTACCCGGAAGCCGACTTCGCCGCCGTCGACGGGCTCAACCTCGACGTCAGCGCGGGTGAGATCTTTGGGCTGCTCGGGCCCAACGGCGCCGGCAAGACCACGACCGCGGGCATGCTGACCACGCGCGTGGTGCCGACGTCGGGCCGGGCTCTGCTCGCGGGTGTCGACGTCGCCGCGCATCCGGCGCTCGCCAAGCAGCTGAGCGGCATCGTGTCGCAACAGAACACCCTCGACCGCCAGCTCACCGTGTGGGAGAACCTGTACTTCCACGGCCGGCTGTTCGGCATGGGGGCCAAAACCTCCCGGCAGATCGCCGACGACCTGCTCGAGCAGTTCCACCTGACTCGCTGGGCCAAGGCCTCCGTGTACGCGCTGTCCGGCGGCATGGCCCAGCGGCTGATGGTCGCAAGGGCCATCTTCCACCGCCCTTCGGTGCTGTTCCTCGACGAGCCGACGGCCGGGCTCGACCCGCAAAGCAGGCTGGCGCTGTGGGACCTGCTCGGTGAGCTGCACCGGGCCGGGCAGACGATCCTGCTCACTACTCACTACATGGAAGAAGCCGACCGGCTCTGCGACCGGGTCGCGATCATGGACCACGGCAAGATCCTCGCGCTGGACACGCCCGCCGCGCTCAAGCAGAGCATCGGCGCCGACACGGTCGTCACGGTCAAGGCCACCGGCGACGCCGCCAGCCTGGCCAAGGCGCTGGAACGCGACGTCGACGGCGTCACCCGCACCCGCGTGATGGACGGGGGAGTCCAGCTGCACGTACAGGGCAACGAACGGCTGGTCCCGCGCGTCGTGGCGGCGGCCGAGCACGCGGGCTTCGACCTGATCGACCTGTCGATCTCCGAGCCCAGCCTGGAGACGGTGTTCATCAACCTCACGGGCAAGGAACTCCGGGAGGACTGATGGCTACCTCTACCACGACACCCACCACCACGACGGAGCTGCCGGGCGCCAGCCCGCAGCGGATCGGCGGCGGGCCTACCCGCTCGGTCGCCGCGGCAAGCTGGACCGCGCTCGGCGCGCTGATGCTGCGCGACCTGGTCGTGCTGGGCAAGCACCTGTGGGAGTTCGTGCTCCGCACGATCATCCAGCCGTTCCTGCTGTGCTTTGTCTTCCTGTTCATTTTCCCGAAGATCGGCCAGAGCGTCGGCGGCGGGCATGGCCCGGCGGCGGAGTCAGCGTTCGCGACGATCCTGGTGGGCGGCGTGATCGGGATCTCGGTCATGTTCCAGGGCGTGCAGTCGATCGCGCTGGCGATGGCGCAGGAGTTCGGCTTCACCCGGGAGATCGAGGACCGGGTCCAGGCCCCGTGCCCGATCTGGCTGGTGGCCATCGCCAAGGTGCTGTCCGGCGCGGCCCAGGGCGTGCTCTCGGCGATCATCGTGCTGCCGATGGTGTGGCTTGTGCACGCGCCCGGCGTGCACGCCCACCTCGTCTTCCACTGGTGGATCATCCTGACGTTCGTGCCGCTGGCGTGCGTGGCCATGGCCGGTCTTGGGCTGTTGCTCGGCACCAGCTTCGAGCCGCGCAACATAGGCCTCATGTTCGGCTTCATCATCTTGCCGATCACGTTCCTCGGCGGCACCTACTACTCGTGGACCAGGCTGGCGCCGGTCAAGATCGGTGGGTTCCACTGGCTGCAGACCGTCGTCCTGATCAACCCGCTGATCTACGTAAACGAAGGGATGCGGGCGGCGTTCACCGGCGCACCACACATGCACCTGTACGTCCTGTATCCCGTCGTCGTCGCGTTCGGGGCCCTGTTCCTGGCTCTGGGACTGCGCAACTTCCGCCGCCGCGTCCTTTCCTAAATTCGGCTCCCTCGCCGGGCGCGGACCGCGGCGGCTAGGTCGGCGAGGACGGTGGCGGTGGTGTCCCAGCCCATGCACGCGTCGGTGATGCTCTGGCCGTAGGTCAGCCCGGCCGGGTCGGCGAGTTCCTGGCGGCCGGGGACGAGGAAGCTCTCGATCATCACGCCAGCGATCCCGCGCTGCCCGGCGGCGATCTGCGCCGCGATCTCCCGCGCCACCTCGGCCTGCCGGTTGTGGTCCTTGCGGCTGTTTCCGTGGCTGGCGTCGATCATGATCGTCGGCGGCAGGCCGGCCTGCTGCACCGCATCGAGCGCGCTGGCGACGTGTTCCGGCTGGTAGTTGGGGCCGTCGGTGCCGCCGCGCAAGATCACGTGCACGTCGGGGTTGCCGGTCGTGGTGACCACGCTGGCCCGGCCGCCGGAGTCGAGGCCAAAGAACACGTGAGCCCCGTGCGCGGCGCGGCAGGCGTCGACGGCGACGCCGACGCTCCCGTTCGTGCCGTTCTTGAACCCGACCGGCATCGAGAGACCCGAGGCCAGCTGCCGGTGGACCTGGCTCTCGGTGGTGCGGGCGCCGATTGCGCCCCAGCTGACCGTGTCGGCGATGTACTGCGGGGAGTTGGGGTCGAGGAACTCGCACCCGACCGGGAGGCCGAGGTCGAGCACGTCGAGCAGCAGGCGGCGCGCGGCGCGCAGACCGCGGTGCACGTCGTGGCTGCCGTCCATGCCCGGATCGTTGATCAGGCCCTTCCAGCCGACCGTGGTGCGCGGCTTCTCGAAGTACACCCGCATCACCACGCACAGTTCGTCTTCGGTGTCGGCGGCGGTCTTCGCGAGCCGGGTCGCGTAGTCAACGGCCGCGTTCACGTCGTGCACCGAGCACGGGCCGACGACGGTGAGCAGCCGGTCGTCGTCCCCGGTGAGGATGCGGCGCACTGCCTCGCGGGCATCGTGCACGGTGGCGGCCTGGAACTCGCTGAGCGGCAACTCGGCCAGCAACTCGTCCGGCGCGATCAGCGGCTGGAAGCCCGCGACGTGCAAGTTGCTGGTGTCGGTCCGGATGTCCACGGCTGTGCCTTCCTGGCGGCCAGCCGTCGCGTCCCAGGCCAGCCGCCTCTAATGACGAAAGGCAGAGACGCCGAGTCTCTGCCTTGCTGGCTCTGGGTGGCCCTGCGGTCAGCGCTTCGCTGCTGGCCCACCCAGAGCCAGCTTAAAGCGCCAATACCAACGGGACATGGGCCCGATCATACACGCCCGGCCCGCGCGGCCGCGAAGAGGACGTAGCCATAGGACAAGCCGGTTGCGGCCGGGTGCCTTGCCAGCCAGGTGCCCGCGGCGGTGCCAGGGAACTCGATGTTCAGCACCGCGGCGAGGTCCGCGCGGTTCGCGAACCGCCACTCGGACCTCACCTCATGCCGCGTGGCGCCGCGCTGCCGCCACCAGCCATCGATGGCGTCGGCCGTCTGCTGCGGCGGCTTTTTCGAGGCCGCTGCGAGCAGGCCGGCGAACTGGCCCCAGCGGTAGTCGTTGTCGACGACGACCAGGCTGCCGCCTGGGGTGAGTACCCGCATGACCTCGGCGAGCCCGGCGTCGCCGCCGGGATCGAGGAAGTAGGCGAACCTGGCGTGCACCACGTCGACGGACCGGTCGGCGAGCGGCAGATGCTCGGCGGAGCCGGGTAGCACCTCCACGTGGACCAGGTCCCTCACCCGCACCGCCGCCTTCGCGTGCAGCACCGGATCCGGTTCGACGCCGACGACCCGGCGGGCCTCGGTGGCGTATCCGGGCAGCCAGAAGCCGGTTCCGCAGCCCAGGTCGAGCATCGTGCGGCCGTTCCACGGCGCCAGCCGGCGCATCGCGGCGAGCACGTGGCCGTCGGGGTCGGTGGCACGGTTCTCGATCTCGTAGACATCCGGGTTCCCGCCCTGGTTGGGCGCGAAGCGCCAATCGGGGAAGGCGGTCTGTGCCGCGGCCCGGGTGCCTGCGACCTCGCTGCCGGCGGTCAATGGCGTCCGGGGACGGCCGGGATCTGCTCGTCCGGGACGCCCCACGACCGGTTCGGGGTGGCGGCCGGGATGACCGATGCCGCGCCGGGGTTCAGCGCGTGGTTGATCACCTCGGCAATGTCCTGCACGGTGTCGACCCCGTAAGCCATCGTCGGGTTGTCGTCGGTCAGCACCACGATCATGTAGTTCTTCCCGTGGCCGGAGAAGCTGCCGATGCTGTTGATCCGCCAGCCGTGCGTGGCCAGCGGCAGCCAGCCGTTCTTCACGTGCACGGTCACGTCGGTCGGCGCGCCGGCCGGAACGCCCCAGCGCTCATACGAGACCACCCGGGCCATCAGGCCGAGGACATAGTCGCGGTTCGCCGTGGCGAGGACGGAATTCTTGCTGGTCAGCAACTTGAGGAGGATGAGCTCGTCGTGTGCGGTGATCTCGGTCAGGCCCCAGTATCCGTCCTGCCCGAGGACGGTCTCCTTCATCCCGGCCAGGTCGAGGAAGTGCTGCAGGCTGGCCATGCCGGTTTCGGCCCACAGCGTCGACGCTGCGTCGTTGTCGGAGACGGTGATCATCTCAGTCGCCAGCTCCCGCTGCTCCGCGGTCAGGCTGCGATGCTCCTGCTGCAGCTTGCGCAGCAGCGCGGACAGGATCGTGACCTTGACCACGCTGGCCGAGTCGAAGTGCCAGTACGGGTGGTACTTGCAGGTGAGCCCCGTGACCCGGTCGTCCACGGCCAGGCCGACCACGGACGAGCGGCCGGCCATCGCCGCGAGAATTCCCTTGGACACCCGTGCGGCGAGCGCCGGGTCACTGGCCGACGTGCAGATGCCGGCCGCGGCCGCGCTGGACGTGCCGGACGCCTGGGCCGCGGCGGGCGCGACGCCGGCCAGGACGGCCGCGCCGAGCGCCACCGGCAGCCCCAGTGCCATCACCAGCCTGACCAGCTCGCCTGCACGTGGCACACGCCCGCCGCCCATTGCCACCCCATCCCGCCCGCTGTCGCACCATTCATGAGACGGCCGTCTCACCCGGAAAGTTGGCACGAGTATGGCGCGTCACGGACCGCCGCACACCGATCCCGCGCCGATCGCGCGCCGATCGCGCCACGACGCCGCGATGAATGTACCGTTCGGCCGAATAGAACAGGCCCTTTGGTACATCGATGAGCTTCCGAGAGCCGCGGGCGCGCCGGTCTGGGCGGCCGGGGCGCGGTCTGGGCGGCCGGGGCGCGATCCGGGCCAAGGATGGGCCCCGGGAGCAGGGTCAGGCGGGGGTGCCGCCGCGGCCGGCGCCGCCGCGGAACCGGGAGACGCCTTCGACCACGCCGGGGTCGGCGAGCACCGCCATGCCGTGGGCGAACTCGTTGGCCATGGCCTCGTCGCGAGCGAGCGACAGCCCCTCGAGCGCCGACTGCCGGTCGCTGCGCAGGCAGGCCTGCGGCAGCGCGGCGATCTCCCGCGCCAGTTGCTCGGCCGCCTCCCTGGCGCGGCCGTTCGGAACCACGCGGTCGATCAGGCCCATCCGCAGAGCCTCCGCTGCGGGAACGCCGCGCCCGGTGAGGATCATGTCAAGCGCCCGGCCCTGCCCGATCAGCCGTGGCAGCCGCACGGTGCCGCCGTCGATCAGCGGCACTCCCCAGCGGCGGCAGAACACGCCGAGCACCGCGTCCTCCTGCGCCACGCGCAGGTCGCACCACAGCGCCAGCTCCAGCCCGCCGGCCACGGCGTGGCCGGCGACCGCCGCGATCACCGGCTTGGAAAGCCGCATCCGGGTCGGCCCCATCGGCCCGTGGCCATCCGCCTGGACCCGGTTGCCGGACGGGCTGCCCATCGCCTTGAGGTCGGCGCCGGCGCAGAAGGTGCCGCCCGCGCCGAACAGCACCGCCACGGATGCGTCGGGGTCGGCGTCGAAGTCCTCGAACGCCTCGGCAAGCGCGGCGGCCGTCGGGCCGTCGACCGCGTTGCGGACCGCCGGCCGGTCCAGGATGACCGTGGTGACGGGCCCGTTGCGGTCAACGCGCACGGTGCTGGTCCGGGGGGTGACCCCCGGACCCCCAGACCGGGGGGCCTTCGCCCCCCGGAGCCCCGCTGCCGTCTGCTCGGGCCGGCCAAGGCCGACCCTCGGATCCGGCATTCCCTCCGTGCTGGCCCCCGCGGCCGGCATCAGCCGACTTGCCAGGTATCGCCGCCCGCCAGCAACGCGGCGAGGTCGCCGTCGCCCTCCCGGGCCCGCGCGGCCTCGAGTTGCTCGGACATCAGGTCGTCGTAGCTGGGCCGGGGAGCCTGCCGCAACACCCCGATGGGGGTCCGGGCCACCTCGGAACTGTCCAGCCGGGACAGCGCGAACGCGTACGAAGGGTCGGCCGCGTGCGCGTCGTGAACCAGCATCGAGCCCTCGTCGGCCACGGTCGTGTCGACCGCGTGCAGCACCCCGTGGTTGCTGAACGTGAGCCCGAGGCTCTTGTCGGCCCCGAACCGGATCGGCTCGCCGTGCTCCAGCCGGATCACGTTCTCGTCGCGGGCCCCCGGCTCGGTCAGCGTGGCGAACGCGTCGTCGTTGAAGATCGGGCAGTTCTGGTAGATCTCGACGAACGCCGCGCCCCGGTGATCGGCCGCCGCGCGAAGCACGCCCTGCAGGTGCTTGCGGTCCGAGTCGATGGTCCGCGCGACGAAGCTGGCCTCGGCGCCCAGCGCCAGCGACAGCGGGTTGAACGGGGTGTCGAGCGAGCCGAACGGGGTCGACTTGGTCACCTTGCCCCGCTCCGAGGTGGGCGAGTACTGGCCCTTGGTCAGCCCGTAGATCCGGTTGTTGAACAGCAGGATCTTGATGTTGATGTTGCGGCGGAGCGCGTGGATCAGGTGGTTGCCGCCGATCGACAGCGCGTCGCCGTCACCGGTGATCACCCAGACCGACAGGTCGGGGCGGGAGGCCGCCAGCCCGGTGGCTATCGCCGGGGCGCGGCCGTGGATCGAGTGCATCCCGTAGCTGTCCACGTAGTAGGGCAGCCTCGACGAGCAGCCGATCCCGGAGATGATCACGAGGTTCTCGCGCGGAATCTCGAGCTCCGGCAGGAACGACTGGAACGCGGCCAGGATCGCGTAGTCGCCGCAACCCGGGCACCAGCGCACCTCCTGGTCGGACTTGAAGTCCTTGGTGGTGAGCTTCTCGTCGCCCACCGGCACCAGCGTCAGCGCGGCCGGCCTGTGGCTGGACTCGTCCGGTGCCCCGTCGTGCGCGTGCCCTCCGTTGGCGCGAAAGGCTTCAGACATTTGCGATCACATCCTGGATAACGCCCGCCAGCTCGGCAGCCCGGAACGGGAGACCGCGGACCCTGTTGTACGAGATCACGTCGGCGAGGTAGCGGCCCCGGAGCACCAGCGCGAGCTGGCCGAGGTTGATCTCGGGAACCAGCACCTTGTCGTAGGCGGTCAGCACCTCGCCGAGGTTGGCCGGGAACGGGGACAGGTGCCGCAGGTGCGCCTGGGCGACCTTGCCGCCTGCCAGCCGGACCCGGCGGACGGCCGCGCCGATGGAGCCGAACGTCGAGCCCCAGCCGAGCACCAGAACCTTCGCGTCCCCGTCCGGGTCGTCGACCTCGAGCGGCCCGATGTCCGCGGCGATGCCGTCGATCTTCGCCTGGCGCAGCCGGACCATCTTGTCGTGGTTGTCGGGGTCGTAGGAGATCGTGCCGGCCACGTCGGCCTTCTCGATCCCCCCGATCCGATGCTCGAGGCCCGGGGTTCCGGGGATCGCCCAGGGACGCGCGAGAGTCTGGTTGTCTCGCTTGAACGGTAGGAATTGTGGCTGGTCGCCCTCGCCCCGCCACTCATTCGGGCTCGAGAAAGAGAACTCGTTCCGCAGTTTGGGCAGGTCGGCGACCTCGGGGATGCGCCAAGGCTCCGAGCCGTTGGCCAGGTAACCATCGGACAGAATGATCACCGGCGTCCGGTATTTGGTGGCGATCCGGACCGCCTCCAGCGCGATGTCGAAGCAGTCCGACGGGGTGGCTGGCGCGACCACAGCGACCGGCGACTCCCCGTTCCGCCCGTAAATCGCCATCAGCAGGTCGGCCTGCTCGGTCTTGGTCGGCATGCCCGTGGACGGGCCGGCCCGCTGGATGTCGCAGATGATCAGCGGGAGCTCCACGGACACCGCGAGCCCGATGGTCTCCTGCTTCAGCACCATTCCCGGGCCCGACGTGGTGCTGACGCCGAGCGCGCCGCCGAAGGACGCACCGAGCGCCGCGCCGACCCCGCCGATCTCGTCTTCCGCCTGGAACGTGCGGACGCCGAACCGCTTGTGCTTGGCCAGCTCGTGCAGGATGTCCGAGGCCGGGGTGATCGGGTACGAACCGAGGAACAGCGGCAGCTTCGCCAGCTGGCTGGCGGCGATCAGCCCGTAGGCGAGGGCGGTGTTGCCGGTGATGTTGCGGTACTTGCCGG
>JASHOI010000793.1 GCA_030041195.1 Streptosporangiaceae bacterium
CTGGCCGACCTCAACCTGGACCAGGGCGCGGCCTCGATGCGGGCCGCGCGCGACGCGGGCGTCAAGATCGCGCTGGGCAGCGACATGGAGGTCAGCGTCGCGCTGGAGATCCAGCGGATGATCTTCCACGGGCTGACTCCGGCGGAGACCCTGGTGGCGGCGACCAGGACCGCGGCTCAGGCGCTGGACCTCGGCGACCACGTCGGCACCGTCGCCGAGGGAAAGCTGGCCGACCTGCTTGTCGTCGACGGCGACCCGCTGGCGGAGCCTGCGCTGCTGGCCGACCCGCAGCGCATCTGGCTGGTGCTCCAGCTCGGCGTCCCGGCCGCGGGGCGCGCCCTCGAGCAAGACCTTGGCGCGGCCTGACGGCGCGGCCTGACGGCCCGGTTGACGCGGGAGCTGCGATGAGGCGGATCGACTACGACACGGAGCAGTACCAGGACTACGCGCGTGGCCGTGCGCTCACCGAGCAGCAGCTGCAGGCATGGATCAGCGCCTTCGAAGCGGTGCTGCCGGAACGGCGCCCGCTGGCGGGGCTGGACGTCGGCTCAGGGACCGGCAGGTTCACCCCCGCGCTGGCGCGAGCATTCGGGCGGGTCACCGGCGTCGAGCCGTCGGTCCGCATGCGCGAGATAGCGCAGGCGCAGTCCCGGCATCCCGGTGTCCGGTATCTGGAAGGCTCCGCCGAGGACATGCCTGCACCGTCCGGCAGCGCCGACTACGCCCTCATGTTCTTGTCCTGGCACCACGTCCAGGACAAGCCGCGGGCAGTCCGCGAGCTGGCCAGGGTGCTCAGGCCCGGCGGGCGGCTGCTGCTGCGCGCGAATTTCAGCGACCACCATCCCAGGCCGTGGTGGCTGGAGCACTTCCCGCGCGGCCTCGAGGTGGACGCCTCGCTGTTTCAGCCGCTGCACGAGGTCATCGCGACGTTCACGTCGGCCGGCTGGCGCGTTGCCAGCTTCGGCACGGTTACCGAGCCGTCCGCCGGAACCCGCGGTGACATGCTTGAACGGCTGCGCCTGCGCACCCTTTCGTTCTTCGCTCACCTCGGTACCGACGAGCTGGAAGCCGGCTTCCGCCGTCTCGAGCAGGCCGTTGCCGCGGATCCCGGCGCACCGGCGCCCGTGTTTTCCGAGCCGCTGCTCACGCTCGAACGGAGCGGGCAACGGGCTCCTTGACACCTCGACCTGACCAAATCAGGCTTAGGCCGAATCAGTCCTGACAAGCCGCCGTTGCCCGCAGCGGCGCGGGCGCGGCCAGGACCGTAGCCAAGGAGGGCCGTCATGCGCCCAACGAACCGAGGACTGCGCGCCTGCGCGTTATTCGCTGCCGGGCTCACTGTCACGGCGCTCACGGGGATCTTCAGCACCGCGGCTGCGGCTGCGGCTGCGGCGTCTGGCGGCGCCGCGCCGAGCTACCTGACCATGAAGGGCAGCGTGCTTGACACGACGGACAGCCCAACCGGCCAGTACCACAGCTCCCTGATGACCATCGAGGTCGCGCTGGCGCCGCGCGACCAGGCGGGGCTGGCCAGCGAGCTGCAGGCCATGTACACCAGCGGCAGCCCCGCGTACCACCAGTGGCTGGGGCGGGGGCAATTCGACGCCAGGTATGCGCCAACCCAGGCCGAGCGCGCTGCCGTGACCAGTTACCTGCGCGCGGCCGGCCTGACCGCCGACGCGAGCTCGTCCCCGTTCCTGGTCCGCGCGACCGGTTCGAGCCAGCAGGTCGAGTCCGCGTTCCGCACCACGCTGAGCACGTACGTCACGCCGCACGGCGAGCACTACTTCGCCAACTCCTCCGCGGTCCAGCTGCCGGCCTCGCTCGCGCCAGGCGTGCTCGGCGTCATCGGACTGAGCAACACGGTGCGCGAGCGCTCGATGGTCAGTCGCGTGCCGCGCCTGACCAGGCCCCGGGCCGCAACGGCCAGCGCGAGCACGGCGAGCTGCGAGACGGGTTACGTGACCAAGGCGCAGCTGTTCACCTTCGCCAACACCGGCGTGCTCCCGCCGTACGGCTACGGCGCGGGACCCGGCTGCACCGGCCTGACGCCGCCGCAGACCAACTCCATCTACGGTGCCCCGCACGTCGGTCCGAGCGGCAAGGGCGCCGGGGTCGACCTGGCGGTGTTCGAGCTGTCCGCCTACCAGCAATCCGACATCGACACGTGGGCGCACTACTTCTACGGGCCCGGCTACACCCCGCGGCTGGTCAACATCAACGTGGACGGCGGCCCGCTGCACGCCATCTGCCCGGCTGGCGACCAGTGCCCGCCGGACATCAACTTCTACTCGGGCGACATCGAGGTCGACGCCGACATCGAGATGAGCCTGACCGTCGCCCCTGACGGCAGCAGCGTCCTGGTGTACAACGCCCCGAACGACTACACCGGCCAGACCGAGCTCGACGAGTACACAACGATCGCGGACCAGGACGTTGCGGACACGGTCAGCTCCAGCTGGGGCGTCTGCGAGGACGAGGTCACGGCTGGCTACGCGCAAGCCGAGAACGTGGTCTTCGAGCAGATGGCGATGCAGGGGCAGAGCGTGTTCAACGCGTTCGGCGACACCGGCGCGTACGGCTGCCTGCCCTCGCCCACTTACGCGGACGCGGGTGACCCCGCCGACCAGCCGTGGGTGACCGGCGTAGGCGGCACGTCGTTCGAGAGCGACAACCCCGGCACCAGCCTCAGCCCGTCCTACCCGTCCGGGGTCGAGACGGTCTGGAACAGCTACAACCTGTGCAGCGACCAGCCGGCCGACTCAGGCAACGACAACGAGGGCGGCCTGTTCTGGTGCGAGTTCACCGGCGCCGGCGGTGGCGCGCCGAGCCAGTGGTGGGGACGGCCGTTCTACCAGACAGGCCCGGGCGTCAACAGCGCGTACACCACGTACGGGAACGGCTCGACGAACTGCGCGCTGGCCGCGATCGGCACACCCTGCCGGGAAGGCCCCGACATCTCGGCCAACGCTGACCCGTGGACCGGCCCGGCCGAGTACTGCACCGGCAACGCCAGCACGCCCTACAGCGCGTGCGCGTCGTTCGAGAGCACGGACCCGGTGCCTGGCTGGTTCCAGATCGGCGGCACGAGCCTGTCCACGCCACTGTGGGCGGCGATCTTCGCCGACAGGGACAGCTACACCGGGCAGCGGACCGGCAACGCCAACCCACTCCTCTATCAGCTGTTCGACACCGATCCCGGCAAGTACTTCCACGACATCACCGGCATCGGGCCGCTGCAGCAGGTGGCGGACAACAACGGCCTGTACCCCTCCACGCCCGGCTACGACATGGCCACCGGCATCGGATCACCCAACATGGCCGCGCTGATCACCGGCGGCTGACAGCCAGCCGTGCCTGTCTCACACCCGGTTGCTACGATCGCTGCCGATGAAGCCGGCCAAGGAATCGGTCGCCGTGGTTGTCCGCCAGCCGGGCGGTGCGTTTCTGGTGACCAAGCGTCCCGACGATCCCGATGATCCGCTGGCCGGCGTCTGGGGTTTTCCGGCCGTAACGCGGCGCCCGGGCGAAGATAAGCGGGCGGCAGCGCAGCGCGTCGGGCCGCTGAAGCTCGGCCTGGCGCTGTCGGTCGGCAGAGAACTCGGCGAGCGGACGGATGACCGTGGCAGGTACCTGCTGCGGCTCACGGATTATGAAGCGGTAATTGTCACCGGCACACCAGTGGTGCCGCAGGCCGACGGCTCAGTCACCCAGTACGTCGCGTGCGAGTTCACCGACGATCCGGCCGTGCTGTTTCCGGCTGCCCGGCGGGGGTCGCTGTGTTCGCAGATCTTCCTCGACGCGCTCGGCCTGGATTGGGCCGGGCCGGACACCCCGCCGAACATCGCCTGACTGCCGCGCTGCAGACGCGCCCTAGTCGGCCGCGCTCCGCTTAGCCCCGCTTTGTCAGGTACGCGAGCTGGCGATGAGTTAATGTGATCAACTGCGTGATCTGGGCAACGGCGCCCGGGTCATGGGGAGGCTGGCATGCACATCAACGCTGGTGATACCGCTTGGATGCTGACTTCGACGGCGTTGGTGTTCTTCATGATGCCGGGGCTCGCGCTGTTCTACGGCGGCCTGGTCGGCGCGAAGAACGTGGTCGCGACGATGGTCCAGTCCTTCGTGGCCATCGGTGTGGTCAGCTTGCTATGGGTGATCGTGGGGTACTCGCTGGCGTTCGGCAGCAGTCACTGGGGTGGGGTGATCGGCAGCCTGCAGTACGTGATGCTGCATGACGTCAACGGCACGCCGAACAGCTACGCTCCCACGATCCCATCGCTGGTGTACATGGCATTCCAGATGAAGTTCGCGGTGATCACCCCCGCGCTCATCGCCGGGGCGTTCTGTGAGCGGATGCGCTTTCGCGGCTACCTGGTGTTTATCGGCCTGTGGTCGCTGCTGGTGTACAGCCCGTTCGCGCACTGGGAGTGGGGCGGCGGGTTTCTCGGCTCGGGCGGTCTGCATGCGATCGACTTCGCCGGCGGCTCGGTAGTCCACGAGCTGGCAGGTGCGGCGGCGCTGGCCACCGCGGTGTACCTGCGGCGACGACACCAGCTTGAGCGGCCGCATAACGTGCCGCTGGTGCTGCTCGGCGCGGGGATCTTGTGGTTCGGCTGGTTCGGCTTCAACGCGGGCAGCGCGGTATCCGCAGGAACGGTCGCGGGCTATGCGCTGGTCAACACCCAGCTCGGGGCGTGCACCGCGATGCTCGCCTGGATGGGCATCGAATGGTGGCGGCGCCGCAAGCCATCGGGCGTGGGCATCGCCTCTGGTGCCGTCGCTGGGCTGGCGGCAATCACGCCCGCATCCGGTTACGTGCAACCATGGGCGGCGATCATCATAGGCGCCGCGGCCGGACTGCTGTGCTACGGCGCCGTGCACCTGAAGGACATATTCCACTACGACGACTCCCTCGACGTCGTCGGCGTGCATATGGTCGGCGGCGCCATCGGCGTCGTGCTCACCGGGGTGTTTGCCAGCCTCGCCGTGAACGCCGCCGGTGAGGCCGGTGGCTGGACTCAGCTTGGCCGCCAGGCAGTGCTGGCCGTCGCCGGAATCGTCTATCCGTTCGTCGTGACCTGGATCATCCTCTGGGTCACCGACCACACCGTGGGGCTGCAAGTGAGCCCGGACGATGAGGAAGTCGGCCTCGATCTCAGCGAGCACGCCGAGGTTGCCTACGAGCTGGCGGCGACGCCCGGCGCGGCCAGCGACGGCATGGTGGCAGCGCCTGGCGCGCCTGGCGCGCCGGGCGGGCAGGGCGTGCAGGAGGGCAGCCACCCGGGCGGGTAGCCCAGCGCGATGGGCCTTACCCATCGTGTTCCTGGTGCCCGAGAAGGTCAGCCAGGCTGCGCCCGCTGCCGCCGGTGAGCAGCATCTCGTCGATGAGCGCCCCGTCGCGCATGGACATGAGACGGTCGGCGGTTCCCGCGACCCGTCCGTCGTGGGTGACGATGACCAGCGTCAGCCCCGACTCGTGCAGGTCCTCGAACAGCCGCAGCACGTCGAGGGTCGCGGCGCTGTCGAGGTTGCCGGTCGGCTCATCGGCGAGCACCACGTGCGGCTCGTTGACCAGTGCCCGGGCGATCGCGACCCGCTGGCGCTGCCCGCCCGACAGCTCCGACGGAAGATGATCAGCCCGGCCGGGCAGGCCCACCCGCTCCAGCAGCGAAAGCGCCGCGCTGCGGGCCTGACGCGGTGAGCGCCCGGCCACCAGCGCCGGCAGCTCAATGTTCTCCCTTGCCGTGAGCTCGCCCATCAGGTGATAGGCCTGGAACACAAAACCGATCTCGCGCCGGCGCAGGTTAGCCAGCGCTCCGTCACCCAGGCGGTCGATCCGCCGGCTGCCCAGCCACAACTCGCCGGCCGAGGGCCGGGCCAGCCCGCCCAGCAGGTGCAGCAGCGTTGACTTCCCGCACCCGCTCGGCCCCATTACCGCCAGGGTTTCGCCCCGGGCGACGTCCAGGTCGATCTCGTCGACCGCGCGGATCAGTCCCTCGCCCGTGCCGTAGTCCTTGCGCAGCCCGCGGGCGCGAAGCAGCGCCGTTTCCGGATCATTCATCTCCTTCTCCTTGGAGCAATCCCGTTCGCCTCGCAGGCCCTCAGCCAGCGAAGATCAACCCGGAGTTGGCGAGAATGGTCTCCGCCCGGCAATCGACGATCAGGACGCTGGCCGATCGCTTGGGCTCGTTCAGACTTTGCGCATAAGGCTGTTTCTTCGCGCTGTTATGACTATCGTCCGCAGAACCGCACGCACGGCGAAGAAAATGATGATCGCGTAGATCCAGGTAGCCACATCCGGGCCAGCGAAGATCAGCAGGGTTGGGGTGAGCGGCACGTACCCCACCAGCGATCCGAGCCCGTACGTAACGGACAGGGCAATCAGCACGGCTATGGTTAGATCCAGCCCGATGGCGCGGATCGCGGCACGCCAGAATCCCTTGCTCGTCACCCGGTCTGCGAACTTATCAAGCCACTTTCTGGTTCTCCAGAATGAACGGATCATCAGCAGCAGGGTAGCGAGAACGATTATGTCAAAGATTATGTAGAAGATGAGGTAGGTGTGGTTGACGGACGGGAACGTGCCCGTCGTGATGCCCTGCATCAAACCGCTGTAGATCTGCTCGTCATTCAGTGGAGGAACCTGGGGGTCTTCGTTCATGAGCAAGACCACCGCGATCTTCTGCCTGGGCAGGATGGCCATGGCCGTGTCGAAGTCACGCAGTTGCCCGTCGTGCGCAATGACGGGCGAGCCGTTGATCATCCCGACGCCCCAGCCGAGTCCGTACGAGGTGGCGTTGGGCACCGGAGTCTGGCCGTGCAACGGGACGAGCGCGGCGTGCATCTCCTGCACAGCCTCGGCTGAAGCGACGCGCCTGCCGTTGTACACACCGCCGTTCAACTGGGCGATGAGATAGTGGGTCATGTCCGCGGCGCTCGAGATGATGAATCCGGCCGGGACGAGAGGCGCCGCCACCCGCTCGGATAGCGGTATTTTCAGCCCGAACCAGTTGGCGTAACCCCTGGTAAGGCCCCGCATGTGAGCCGTTCCGGTGATGGCGTAGGTATGCGTCATGTCCAGCGGCGCGAAGATATGCTGCCGCACATAATTGTCGTATGACTCGCCGGACACTTGCTGCACAATATAGCCAGCTATGGTGTAATTGGCGTCCGAGTACTGGAACACCTTGCCGGGCCTGGCTATCAGGGGGAATGACTCGAAGCCTTTGATTGCCCGCTGGAATGTGGTATCCGGGCTAAAGCTCAGCTCGGTCAGCCCAGCTGCGTTGGATATCCCGCTGGTTTGGTCCAGCAGATCGATAACTGTGATGGAGTTCGACTCGCCGCGGCGTCCAACGCGGAACCAGGGGATGTACCGTCGCACCGGAGCGGCGAGGCTCACCTTGCCCTGGCCGGCCAGCTGCATGATGGCCAGCGCAGTGAAGGATTTGCTCAGCGAGGCCAGGAAGAACGACGTGTCCGGGGTGACGTTGCCGAAGGCGTTGAGCAGTACCGGACGGCTGCCCTGCACGATCCCCACGGCCACGCCCGGGATGCGCGAGGCGCTGGCTTGCTGCTGGATGTAGTCCGCGATGCGGCTGCCGGTCGTCTCGCCGATGGTCGCGGCGCCGGTGACCTGGGCGGCCGCGGCGCCGTTAGCGAGCACGGTGATCAGGCAGATGACCCCGAGCACCAGGCAAGCCCCTGCGCCGATGCGGTGTGTCCGATTGTCCATCTTCCCCTTCAGCTTTGTCGGTCAGGGTCCGTCGCCCGGTGCTGTTCACGCAGCGCTGAGGTGTCGGTCCGAAGCGCTGCCTGGCGGCCAAGCTTGGATCTTGGCTGTGACGGTAGATCTTGGGCAGGGCGCTTCGGATCGGGCGATCGTCCAGAATGCGGTCGCGCAGGTCTTTAGATTTGCGCGCCAGGTGTTTAGGGCGCGGCGCGTCCCGTGGGCGCCGGGCCCAAGGTGGATCGGCCGGGTTGTTCAGCGAGATGTGTTTCGCGCAGCAGGCCGGCCCGTTCCGCCAGAGCCGCCGCCTGCACCCTGCCGGAGGCGCCGAGTTTGCGCAGGATGCTGGTCACATGCACGCCGGCGGTGCTTGGACTGATGTACAGCGCCGCTGCGATCTGGG
>JASHOI010000794.1 GCA_030041195.1 Streptosporangiaceae bacterium
CCCGGGCGCGCCGCAGCGCGAGACCGAGGCAGGTCGCCACCGAGACGCCCGCGTAGATGCACAGCACCAGCAGCGGCCGGGCGATCTGGTTCCCGTCGAAGTAGGCGAACCCGCGGACCAGGCCGATTCCCGCGTTAGTGGGCAGCACGCCGGCCAGGAACCGGTATCCGCCGGACATCATCTGGACCGGCACCGAACCGCCCGAGGTCGGGTTGCCGAGGACAACGAGCATCACGATCGCGATGATGACACCCGACAGCCCGACGAGCGAGATCAGCGCCGCGGTGAGGACGGTCGCCGAGAACACGATCAGCGAGCCCGCCGCGAGCAGCGTCCACGGATGGCCGGTGAGCAGCCCCATCAGCGGGTCGACCAGAAGCACACCGAAAGCCGCCGACGCGACCGAGTAGGTGGCTGCCATGCCCAGCGTCACCGCGGTCCCGCGCACCGACGCTCCCGCCGCGCCGCGGACCCGGCTCAGCAGCGTCATCCCGATGTACCCGCCGATGATCCAGCCGATCACGAGCATGAAGCTGCCAAGGCCCCTCGGGTCGCCCGGCGGCAACGGGCGGACGTCCTGGACGGCCACTGGCACGCCGGTCCTCGCTGCCTGCACGCTCACTTCGTCGGTGATCGCGGTGACCAGGGTGAGCCCGGCCGCCCCGGCCACCACGAGCGTGTCGTTCCTGGCGCCGACGAGCAGCGCGGCCGGCAGCTCCCCGTCGCGCACCTGTGCCGCGGCGGCGGCCGGGCTCGGGAGCAAGCGGTAGGTCACGCCAGCGAGCTGCGGCACCGCGGCGGCGGCCGGCCGGGTCGCGGTTGGCGAGGCGACCAGCCCGAGGGTCGCGTCCTGCAGTGCCGGCCTGCTCATCGCCCCGGTAAAGGAGGCGATGAAAGCGAGCTGGAGCACCACGGCAGCGGCCAGCACGAGCGCCGCCGTCCGATGGGATCGGATGGCCTGCGCGAGCGCGCTGCGCCGCGGCTGGGTCTGCTGAGTCGTGGTCATCGGGACCACCTCCGAAAGTAATTAGAATTACGTTTCGTTACGTAACGATAATTGGCTCCACGTCTGCCGTCAACCCTTGCCGCGGCCGCGGCGTGGTCAAGCTCTCGCCGTGGCTGCGGGGTGGTCAAGCTCTCGCCGTGGCTGCGGGGCGGTCAACCCCTCGCCGTGGATGCGGTGTAAAGCCCTGTCCTGGCTAAGGCGCCCGAGTCCTGCCGACGGCACCCGAGCCCTGCCGTGCACGGCGTTCAAGCCCGTGGCCATGACGGGGAGCCGCCCAGTTCAGCGTGATGGGACCCCTGACGTTCCTCTTGGAACAGCGCGGGACCCACGACACTGTTGCCGACGGCTGACGGCCGTAAGGGGGCGGTTATGAGAACGGGCGCGATTGGGTTGGCCGAACGACCGGGCCGACCGCACCACCTGCCCTGGCTGTGGGGTCGGAAGCTTGAGTGGATAATCTAGTAAAACGATCTTAAAAGTTGACATTGACCCTGATCGCTGGCACATTGAATGGCCGGTAAGCCCTTGTTCATGGTGAAAGGAACGCAAATGCGAGCTGTGCGTCTTGCCTGGGCGGCGGCCATCGCCATCGCGCTCGCCGCGGCCGGAGCGGGCTGCTCGTCGAGCAGCAGCACCACCTCGACCAGCACGGCAGTCAAGGGCGGGACCGTGAGCTACGGCTTCGTCTCCGGTAACCAGCCGAACTGGATCTTGCCGTACGACAGTCCCGCGTACTCGTCAGTGGCCAACCTCGACGATCTGCAGCAGATGCTGTACCGGCCGCTGTACTGGTTCGGCGGGCAGAACGACCAGCCCACCGTGGACTACGGCCTGTCGGTCGCCGATGCCCCGCTGTACACCGACGGCGGGAAGACCGTGGTGATCAACCTGAAGGGCTGGAAGTGGTCGGACGGCGAGACCGTCGACGCCCAGGACGTGATCTTCTGGCTCAACCTGATGGAGGCCGAGCCGGACGGCTTCTACGGGTTCGTCCCCGGCGACATCCCGCAGGACATCACGTCGATGGCCGCAACCGGCGCGGACCAGGTCACGCTGCACCTGAACAAGGCGTACTCCAGCCTGTGGTACACCTACAACGAACTGTCGCAGATCACGCCGATGCCCGCCGCCTGGGACGTGACGTCGGTCGGGGCGGCGCCCGGCAGCGGCGGCTGCGCGACCGACAGCGCCGCCGACGGCTGGGCGAAGTGCAAGGCCGTGCTCAGCTTCCTCACCGCGCAGGCGCAGCAGGCCGCAACCTACGCGTCCAGCCCGATCTGGACCGTGGTCGACGGGCCGTGGCGGCTGAAGAGCTTCAACCCGAACGGTGACGACGCGTTCGTGCCGAACCCGAAATACTCCGGCAGCCCGAAGCCGCGCCTGGCGCAGGTCAACTTCCTGACATATACCAGCCCGGCAGCCCTGTACACGGCGATGCAGACCGGGGAGCTCGACATCGGCCTGGTGCCCGACAACGACCTGCCGGTGAAGCCGACCAGCGGCGCGCCGGCCAGCCCGCTGCCGGACTACGCACTGCAGCTGAGCTACAGCTTCAGCTTCTACTTCTACCGGGTCAACTTCAACTCGCCCTTCGGCGCGGTATTCAACCAGCTCTACGTCCGCCAGGCCCTCGCGTACCTGGTGGACCAGGCCGGCATCGACAAGGCGATCTACCGTGGTTACGGCTACCCGACCACGGGTCCGGCGCCGACCGAGCCCGCCAACCAGTGGGTTCCCACGGCTGAGGACGGGGACGGGCCGTACCCGTTCAGCATCGCCAAGGCGACCAGCCTGCTCACCAGTCACGGATGGACCAAGGTCAACGGCGTCATGACCTGCACCGACCCGGCCAAGTGCGGGTCTGGCATCGCCCAGGGGACGCATCTGGAGTTCACCCTGGACTACGCGTCCGACGTGTCCGAGTTCCCGCAAGAGGTCGACGTGTACAAGTCGGACGCGTCCAAGGCCGGCGTGATCGTCAACATGGACGGCGAGACCTTCAATACGGTCATCGGCACCGCGGTGCCCTGCTCCAAGGGCCCGTCGTGCACCTGGGAGGCGTCCATGGTCGGCGGCTGGACCTACGGGCCCGACTACGAGCCGACCGGGGAGGAGATCTTCGGCACCGGCGCCGGGGCCAACAAGGGCAACTACAACAACGCGGAGATGAACACGCTGATCGCGGAGACCAACACCAGCGGCAGCCTGGCCATCTACCACACGTTCGCCACCTACGCGGCCGAGCAGGTTCCGTACATCTGGATGCCGAACTCCGCCCAGGTCATGGCCGTGAGCAAGAACGTCCACGGTGTGGTCTTCAACCCGCTCCAGACGCTGATGCCCGAGTACTGGTACCTGACGAAGTCGTGACCGCCCGGCAGAACGCCAAGTTACGTCGTAATACGGCGTACACTTCCAGGCATGGCAAAGGATGTTATGTCGGTGCGGGTCTCGGTCGAGGTCCGCGAGCGACTGCACCGCGAAGCGGCACGTACCGGTGAGCTCCCGGCTTCGCTTGCGGAGCGCTTGATTGACGAAGGCCTGCGCCAGCGGAGCCATCCCCTGGTCCGTTTCGTCGACGGGCCAGCAGGACGGCGGGCCCGGCTGACCCCGGGCCCCGACGTGTGGGAGCTGATCTCCTTCCTGGAGCGCTCGGAGGCCACGGGGGACGAGAAGATCAACCACGCGGCCGAATGGTTCGGGCTGCCGCTAGCTCAGGTTGAGGCGGCCGTCGCCTACTACGCGGCGTACCCGGCCGAGATCGATGAGCGTATCCGTCTCAACCTGGAGGCGCAGGCCGAAGCCGAGGCGCTCGCGGCAGGGCGCGAGCAGCTGCTGAAGTGAGGCTCCTGATCGACGAGATGTACCCCGCGGCCATCGCCGAGCAGCTGAGGAAGGCCGGTCACGACGCGGTCTCACTCCACGACGATCCGGAAACCCGAGCCCTGGACGATCCGGCGGTATGTGGCCTGGCGCTCTCGGCCGGGCGCGCTGTGGTCACCGAGAACGCAGCGGACTTCCTCCGGATTCTCCGGTACCGAGCGGCGGCCGGGGAGCCGGCCCCGGCCTTGGTCATCACCTCGAACCGGTCGTTTCCCCGGCACTCCGCCTCCTTCGTTGGGCATGCCGTTCGTGCGCTCTGTGATTTCTGCGAGACGCACCAGGGAGCTGATGCAGCCTCGGGCGCGGTGTACTGGCTTCAGCCGCCTGGCTGAGGTCGCCAGGCCAGACCACCCGGCAGGTGATCATTGGTCGCGGTTTACCTCGGCCCGGTATTCGCGCCGCCCGGTGCCGGGGTCGTACCAGACGCGCATCCGCCGCCCGGTGTCGGGATCGGTGAACACCTCGTTGGTCGGCTGAGACGCGCTGCCGTCGCTCTGCCGGTTGCCCCGGTACCGGTCCCAGCCGAAGATCGCGATGACGATCCCCGCGACCACGACCGCGATGATGACCCAATCCACGATGCCCATGGAGCCCTCGCTCAGCTCTGCTCGTCCGCCGGGGCAGCCCACTTGATTACCCGGGCCGTGCCGTAGGCCACGATCTCGCTCATGACTGAGCCCATCGAGCCCATCTCGGTGGAGTCGAAGCGCATCATGGTCACCGCGTTGGCGCCCATGGCCGCGGCGTTCTGCACCATGCGGTCGATCGCCTGCCGCCGGGCATCCTCGTTGAGCTTGACGTACGACCGGATCTCCCCCCCGGCAAGGCTCTTCAGGCCGGCGACGATGTTGCCGCCAAGGCTCCGGGACCGGACGGTAAGGCCGAAGACCTGGCCGAGGGTCTTCACCACCTCGCTGTCCGGGATGTTCTCGGTGGTGGTGACGATCATGGGTCGCGAGGGAGCGACGTACTCGGTTGCTGCCTGCATTGGGTGGCCTCCTGCTTTCCCTGGCGTCAGTTTCGCGATATCATTGTGATATCACTTTTGGGAGATCCTGCCAACTGGAAAACGCGGGGGCATGCAGCGGGCCCGGGCCAACGGACGGAGCGCCAGCGGACGGAGCGCCGACGGCCGGGGCCCGCTGCCCGGTGCAGGCCGGCCCGGCTGGCAGTCAGCTCACTAGGCGCTGCCGGGGCGGCCTGGCTAGCCGAGCCTGCGCGCGGCCGCCTTCCAGCGCTCCGGTGAGCCCTCGGGCTCGAAGCGCCGCAGGC
>JASHOI010000795.1 GCA_030041195.1 Streptosporangiaceae bacterium
TGCCGATCATCGGCGCCACCCGGGACGACGGCCTGTTCGTGGCCGGCGGTCACGGGATGTGGGGAATGACCCTCGGCCCGGCGACCGGCCGGCTGCTGGCCCGGCACATCGCCACCGGCCGCCCCGAGCCGGCCCTGGCACCGTTCGACCCGCTCCGGTGACCTGCGCCGTGGCCATGAATGCATCGAAAGGCGGCCAAAAGGAAGTGGTTGAGGTACACGCGTATCGTCGGCCTGCGGCCTCCATCTGCCGCGCGCCATTCCCACAGCACAGCCAGGCACCCGGCAACCGAGGAACAAACCGGGCTCCGAAACCGTGGCACAGGCAATGAGCCATCAAGCCGCCGGGAGGATGCCCATTCGCTCCACGAGCGCCACAGCCTCGGTCTTGACCGATCCAGTCGCCGCCCGGACCAGTTCCACCGCTACCCCACGAGTCAGCGGAGAGTAGGGCGCTTCCTCGGGTGACTCGGCGTAAGACCGCTCCAGGAAGTGCCTGGCCTGCTCAAGCTCCCGGCGTTGCAGGTGACCGGCAGCGATCTCCCCGTACAGCCGCCCCCGGCGCTCCCGCGACGGCACCCGATCCGGATCGATCCGCTCGGCGCGGCCCACAGCCTCACCGAACCGGCGAAGCTCCGCCGCGATGCTCACCCCATGAATATCGACATTGGCCCGGCCAAAGATCGTCTGAGGGTGGAAGTAGCCCGCCGGGAGCGCTTCTGCCATCCGGTCGGC
This sequence comes from Streptosporangiaceae bacterium, assembly GCA_030041195.1. The sequence goes on from JASHOI010000795.1 coordinate 735, forward strand.
AGTGTCCCAGAACCGCCACGCATTACCGTCGTCACCCTGGTAGGCCGCGCTGATCCCCATATGCAGACACAAGCTGCCGTACAAGCCCATCGCATCCGGGCTCTCCATGTGCTGCTCCAGCTCACCGGCCGCCTCGCCCACCACCCGCAGCGCCACGTCCGCGTCCACGCTGCGCAGCACATGCCCCTGAGTCCAAGCGCCGAACGCCAGGCTCACCGGATCATCGGCGGCCTGCGCCGCCCGCGCCGCCCGGTCAGCGATGATCCGCCCCGTCTCCGGCTCCACCAGGTCAACGGCGAGATGCTGCGCCAGGCCATACGCGCTCGCCAGGAAACTGCTGGCCCTTCGCCGTTCGGGGCCGTCCAGCACCACCACAGCCCGGTCTAGGCCGTTAATGAGATCGGGCAGCACGGCGGCGACCACCGAATGATTGTCCGGCAGCGCATGCCAGTCCCGCCAGGCAGCCGCGACACCCTCTCCAAGCGCGGCCACATCCGGGGCATCAGCATCGCGGACGGGACGGAACGATCCCACGCCTGCGATCTGGCGGGCCGCTTCCCCGGCCGGAAGGCGCGGCCCCTCAAACGCGCTGACCGGTATCTCGACCTGCCCGTCGATGAGCACGGACAAGTCGTCCACGCGCAGCACTCGAGCCAGCCGCACTAGCGCCGGTATCGAGACCCCGCGCTGCCCCGCCTCGATCCGCTTCAGCCAGTCCGCCGAATAGCCCACAAGGTTCGCCAGTACAACCCGGGTCATCCCGCGCCGCTCGCGCAGATACCGGATCCGCTCGCCGGTCGTGAAATCTGCTGGCATCTCCACAGTGGCCGCCTCCACACCGAGATTACCGACCCGATCCGGTGCATGCCGCGCAGAGCTTTCGGCAAACCCAGCAGCAGCCCGCGCACGGGGACAGCTTGTCCCCGCTGACCATCGGCGCAACCCGTACGGTCAGTGCGCATCACCTGCCATCACTTCATCACTCAAATAAACGCGCATTCGAGGAGAACTACTATGGAAACGGCCGGGCACGCTGGGAGGGGCCTGCTTCTGCGGCAGAACTTTGATCCCACAGTGCCGAATGTGGCCCGGATTTACGACCACCTGCTGGGCGGGAAGGACAACTTCGCTGCCGACCGACAAGCCGCCGCCAGGCTGCTTGAGGCGGTGCCGGGCGCGGCGGTCGCGGCGCGCGAGAACCGGACCTTCCTCGGCCGGGCAGTCCGGTACCTGGCTGACGAAGCCGGAATCCGTCAGTTCCTCGACCTCGGTGCCGGGCTGCCCACCGCCCACGCCGTGCACGAGATCGTGCATGGCGCCGTGCCACCGCCGTGCGTGATCTACGCCGACAACGACCCGGTGGTCATCCGGCACGCCGAGGCGCTGACCAGCGGCGTGTTAGGCGTCGGCGCGATCCTGGCCGATCTGCGCCAGCCCCGGGACCTGCTGTCCTACCTGACGTGGCGCCACATGATCGACCTGGCCGAGCCCGTCGCGATCTTGCTCGTCGCGGTGCTGCACTTCGTCGAGGACCGCGAAGACCCGTGGGCCATCGTCAACTCTTATAAGGATCTGGTGGCGCCAGGCAGTTTTCTGGTGGTCTCGCACGTGACCGCTGATCATCTGTCCGCTGAGTCCGCAGCGCAGGCCCGGGCGGTCTACGCGGGCGCGTCCGCGCCGGGCGTGACCCGCAGCCGTGAGCAGATCGCCGCGTTCTTTGCTGGGCTGGAGATGGTGGCGCCGGGTCTGGTGAACGTGCCCGGGTGGCGGCCGGGCCACCTTGGCCCGCCGCCCGGCCCGGCGCTGTTTTATGCCGGGATCGGCCGTAAAACCGTGCCGGGGCGGCCCCGGTGACCGCCGGTCCTGACCGGCAGGCGCAGCAGAAGGATGACGCGTGCTGGCGGGAAGCGGCCCGGCTGCGGTCACAATTTCGCGGCTGGATCGTGATCTGGCTGGCCTCCGCGGACTGCTTCAAGGCGTATAAGCGGCTGGCGGGCGCCCGCCGTGATACCGCCCTGTCGGCCGCGACCGCTGGGGAGATGGCCGATCTGATCGGCCGCGCCGAGCAGGCTGCCGCCGCGGAGCCGGCGCGGCGAGCCCGGGGGTCCTCATGAGCCCGCGTGTGCCCGATCCCGAGACTGCGGCGCGGATGCACGCCACGGCCGCCGCGCTGGCTGGTGCCGGGCTGGACGCCCGGGTGCACAGCACGCGGGGGGTGCTCGACATCACCGCCAGCTTGGGCCGGCCCGGCAGCACGTCCGCCGAGGTGATTGTTGACGAGGACGGGTACACCGAAATCCGGTACTGGAATATTCCGGACGCCACCCCCGCCCAGATCACCACGGTGATCACCGCGGCGCTGGCCGCGATCACCGCGGCGCCCAGCCAGCCCGCCCGCGCAGCAGGGAGCCCCGGCCGGTGACCGGC
>JASHOI010000796.1 GCA_030041195.1 Streptosporangiaceae bacterium
TGCGGTTCAGCCGCGAGTTCGGAATGGAGGCGTGATGCGGGTCCCGCTCTCGTGGCTGCTCGAATACGCGGCCGTGGACCCCGGCACCGAGCCCGCCGAGGTCGCGCGGCGGCTCACCGCGGCCGGGCTGGAAGTGGAGTCGGTCGAGCCGGTCGGGCAGGACATCAGCGGCGTGATCGTCGGCGAGGTGACCGAGATCGAGGAGCTGACCGAGTTCAAGAAGCCGATCCGGTACTGCGGGGTGAACAGCGGCTCCGGCGAGCAGCACGTGATCTGCGGCGCCACGAATTTCGCCGTGGGCGACCGGGTGCCGCTGGCCATGCCCGGCGCGGTGCTGCCCGGGGGCTTCGAGATCGGCGCCCGCAAGGCGTACGGCCGGATGTCCGAGGGGATGATCTGCTCCGCGGCGGAGCTGGCGATCGGCGATGACCACTCGGGGATCCTGGTGCTGGCCCCCGAGGCTCCGCTCGGCGAGGACTTTGTCTCCTACGCCGGGCTGCGCGAGCACGTGTTCGACGTGAATGTGACCCCGGACAAGGGCTTCGCGCTGTCGATCCGCGGGATGGCGCGGGAGCTGGCGATCGCGTTCGGGGTGGAGTACACCGACCCCGCCGACACCGGGCTGCCCGCCGACGTGGCCGAGGTCTCCGCCGAGGTGTACCCGGCGAGCATCGAGGATCCGACCGCGTGCGACCGGTTCGTGCTGCGCGAGGTGCACGGCGTCGACGCGAGGCGCCCGGTCCCGCTGCAGATGCGGGTCCGGCTGGCCCGCTCCGGGATGCGCACGGTGTCGCTGGCCGTGGACGTCACCAACTACCTGCTGCTCGAGCTCGGCCAGCCGCTGCACGCGTTCGACCGGGACCGGCTGCAGGGGCCGATCGTGGTCCGCCGGGCCCGGCCGGGGGAGCGGCTGGAGACCCTCGATCACGTGACCCGGGACCTCAACCCGGACGACATCCTGATCACCGACGCGTCTGGCCCGATCTCGATGGCCGGCACGATGGGCGGCCTGGCCACCGAGATCACCGAGCAGTCGCGCAACGTGGTGATCGAGGCGGCACACTTCGACGCGGCGGGAACCGCGCGGATGAGCCGGCGGCACCGGCTGTTCTCCGACGCCTCGGCCAGGTTCGAGCGCGGCGTGGACCGCGAGCTGCCGCTGCGCGCCTCGGCCAAGGCCGCTTCGCTGCTGGCGGCGCTGGCCGGCGGGACCGTGGTGCCCGGCTGCACGCACGCGCAGGTCGACGTGGAACCGGTGTCGGTGGTGATGGCGGCGGACCACCCGGACAAGGTGGCCGGCATGGACTACGGCCTGGCGACCGTGCTGCGCAGGCTGCGCCAGGTCGGCTGCGAGATCTCCGATGACGCAGGCCTGACCGGCCCGGCGCCGCTGGTCGTCTGGCCGCCGTCGTGGCGGCCCGATCTCACCGACCCGAACGACCTGGCCGAAGAGGTCATCAGGCTGGAGGGGTACGAGAACATCCCGGTGCGGATGCCGCGGGCGGCGGCGGGGCGGGGCCTCACCGCGAAGCAGCGGCTGCGCCGGACCGTCGGCCGGGCGCTGGCCGGCGCCGGCTACGTGGAGGTGATCAGCAGCCCGTTCGGCTCGGCGGCGGACGCCGACCGGATGCAGCTGCCGGCCGACGATCCCCGGCGGCGGGCACCGCGGCTGGTCAACCCGATCCGGGACGAGGAGCCGCTGCTGCGCACCACGCTGCTGCCCGGCCTGCTGCGGGTGCTGAACCGCAACGTCGGCCGCGGCTTCGCCGACGTCGCGCTGTTCGAGACCGGCCTGGTGTTCCGCACCCGGCCCGGCGGGCAGCAGGCCGCGCCGATGCTGCCGGTCGACCGCGCGCCCACCCCGGCCGAGCAGGCCGCGCTGCAGGCCGTGCTGCCGGACCAGCCGCTGCACCTGGCGGTGGTGCTGACCGGCGACCGCGAGCTGTCCGGCTGGTGGGGGTCTGGCCGCGCGGCGAGTTTCGAGGACGCGATCGAGGCGGCGCGGCAGGTGATCGGCGTGACCATGGTGCCGGTCCGCGTCCGGTCCGCGCAGCACGAGCCGTGGCATCCGGGCCGGTGCGCGGGTGTGTACGTGGACGACGGGGCGGATTATGTGCTGGCCGGGTACGCCGGCGAGCTGCACCCGCGGGTGGTGCAGGCGTTCGGCCTGCCGGAGCGGACCTGCGCGGCCGAGCTCGACCTGTCGCTGATCGAGAGCGTGGCAGCGGGGCGCGGCCCGGTGCAGGCCCGCCCGGTGTCCGGCTACCCGGTGGCCACACAGGACGTTGCGCTGGTGGTCCCGGCCGGAGTCCCGGCGGCCGATGTCCAGCACGCGCTCGCCGCCGGGGCGGCCGGCGCCGGTGATGGCGTGCTGCTCGAGGACGTGCGGCTGTTCGACGTCTACACCGGCGAGCAGGCGGGCGAGGGCAGCAAGTCGCTGGCGTACACGCTGCGGTTCCGTGCGCCGGACCGGACGCTGACGGCCGAGGAGGTGGCGGTGGCGAGAGACGCGGCCGTGGCCGAGGCGGCCCGGCGCACCGGCGCCGTGCTGCGCGGCGGTTCCTGACCCGTCCGCCCGGCCCCGCGGCGGAACAGCGTCGTGGGTCCCACGCTGGTCCTAGAGGAACAGCGGGGGACCCACCACCTCGCTCACCAGGTCCTGGCGGCCGGTGGTGAGCGTGCCCCGCCCGCTGCTGCGCTCGCCGGCGGGTTCAGCGCGCCAGGAACTCGCCGACGACCGCGTTGAACTCGTCCGGCCGCTCCAGGTGCGGCGAGTGGCCGCACCCGGCCAGCACGCCCCACCCACCTCTCCTTCCCTCTTCATTACCAGCGCGCGCTCGGTCAGCAGGGCGTGCAGGTCGTCGGCGAAATCGCGGACGCCGCGGCGTGCGTCAACCGGGGCGGTCTCGGACAGCCCGAACCCGCGAAGGTCGGGGGCCAGGCAGCCTTACCGCCCGGCCAGGACGCTCATGCACGGGGCGAAGAACCGCGCCGACGAGACGTTGCCGTGCACGAGCACGAGCACCGGCGCGTCGTCGGGGCCGGCCGTGAGCACGTGCGTGCGCAGCCGGGAGGTCGGCACGTCTACGTGCCGGACCGCGACGTGAGTGCTGGGCATGGGCGGTCTCCGGTCGAGGTCAGGCGGGCGCGGGCAGGATGGCCAGGATCTCGGTGCCGCCGTCGGTGCACTTGGACGCCTGCCCGGTCTTGAGCACGACCGGTGTGGTGAACCCCTGGCAGGTCCAGCCCTGCACGCGAACCGGCGCGCCGCCGCCGGTGCCGGGAACCTTGCCGGACAGGATCGCCTTGGCGTAGGCGCGCTCGATCGCCAGCGCGGTGGAGCAGGACACGTGGCCGTGCGCGATCTGGATGTTCACGGGAACGTTGGCCGCGGTCCGGGTGGCCCCGCACGCGGTCATCGCGGCGCTGGTGTTCTTCGGCGTGGCGGCGCTGCTCGGCTGCGGCGTGTGCGATCCGCAGCCGGTGACGAGGGCCGCGATCAGCGTGGCCACCGCGATGCCGCACGCAGGTGCGGTCAACCGCTCGCTGGCCAGGGCCCGTGGCCGGCGAACGCACATGGCCGTCTCCTCTCCCGCGACCCCTCATCATGCCCGCTGTCGCGCCTGGTGCCCAAGCCGACTCCCCGAATCGTTAGACGCGCGAGCGGCGCTTCCCGCTCCGTTCCGGGCCCCGCCACCGCCCATTTCGCCGGCCCGCTGAACGCGCGTGTGCCGCTCCTCGTTCCTTAGTCGACGGGGCACGGCACCGTTTGCATAATCAGTCATTGGACTGCATAATAATTCCGGGCAGAACCAGCTCCAGCACGGGCAGGGACAGCTCCAGCGAACGGGCCGGGGGGTCGCGGCGAGCGGAGGACGGATGGGCGCGCGGGTCGCGGTGGCGGGCGCGAGCGGGTACGCCGGGGGCGAGCTGCTGCGGCTGCTGGCCGGGCACCCAGACCTTGAACTTGGCCCGGTGACCGGGCAGAGCAGCGCGGGCCGCCCAATCGCCGAGGTTCACCCGAACCTGGCCGGCGTTCCGTCGCTGGGCGCCCGGTGCTTCGACCCGGTGCAGACGGTCACCGGCTCCGGCTGCGATCTCGCGTTCCTCGCGCTGCCCGCCGGAGAGTCGGCGCCGCTGGCGGCCGGGCTCGGCCCGGCGGTCCGCGTGGTCGACCTGGGGCCCGACTTCCGGCTGTCCGACCCCGGCGCGTGGGCCAGGCACTATCGGGCGCCGCACGCCGGGCGCTGGGTCACCGGGCTGCCGGAGCTGCCCGGGGCCCGGGAGCAGATCCGGGCGGCGACGCGCGTCGCCGTCCCCGGCTGCTACGCGACGGCCGCGATCGTCGCGCTCGCGCCGTTGCTGGCCGCCGGGCTGGCCGAGCCGCACGACATCGTGATCGTCGCCGCGTCCGGCACCTCGGGCGCAGGCCGCTCGCCGCGGCCGGACCTGCTCGCCAGCGAGGTGATGGGCGCGGTCTCGGCGTACCAGGCCGGCGGGACGCACCGGCACACCCCCGAGATCGAGCAGGCGCTCGGCGAGGCGGCCGGCCTCGGCGGGGCCGGGGGAGACGGTGTGACCGTCGGCTTCACCCCGATCCTGGCGCCGATGCCGCGCGGCATCCTGGCCACCTGCACGGCGCGGCTGACCGGTGACCCGGACACCGCGGCGGTGCGCCAGGCCCTGGCCGACAGCTACGCCGGCGAGCCGTTCGTCTGCCTGCTGCCCGAGGGGCGCTGGCCGGCCACAGCGGCCGTCGCCGGGTCCAACGGCGTGCACCTGCAGGCCGCAGCCGACGCCAGGACCGGCCGGGTCACCGTGGTCGCGGCCATCGACAACCTCGGCAAGGGCGCCGCCGGGCAGGCCATCCAGGACGCCAACCTCATGCTCGGCCTGCCCGAGACGGCCGGCCTGTCAGCAATCGGAGTAGCGCCATGACCGTCACTTCGGCAGCGGGATTCCGCGCGGCGGGTGTCACGGCCGGGATCAAGCAGTCCGGCCAGCGTGACCTGGCGGTAGTCGTCAACGACGGCCCGTCGGACGCGGCGGCCGGGGTGTTCACGTCCAACCGGGTCAGGGCCGCGCCGGTGCTGTGGACCGAGCAGGTCGTCAGCGGCGGCCGGGTGCGCGCCGTCGTGCTCAACTCCGGCGGCGCGAACGCCTGCACCGGTCCCGACGGGTTCGCCGACACCCATCACACGGCCGAGCGGCTGGCCAAGGCGCTGGCGGTGTCCGCCGGCGAGGTCGCGGTCTGCTCGACCGGCCTGATCGGCGAGCGGCTGCCCATGGACAAGCTGCTTCCCGGCGTGGACGCCGCGGCCGAGACCGCGTCGCCGGAAGGCGGCGTGGCGGCGGCCGACGCGATCAGGACCACCGACACGGTGCCGAAGACGTGCCGGGTGGCCGGCCCCGGCTACACGATCGGCGGCATGGGCAAGGGGGCCGCGATGCTCGCCCCGGCGCTGGCGACGATGCTGGTGGTGCTCACCACCGACGCCGGCCTGCCGGCCAGCGACCTTGACGCGGCGCTGCGCGCCGCGACGGCGACGACCTTCGACCGGCTCGACACCGACGGCTGCATGTCGACGAATGACACGGTGCTGCTGCTGGCCAGCGGCGCGTCCGGGGTCCGGCCGGATCCGGGCCAGTTCGCCGCGCTGCTGACCGAGGGCTGCGCCGACCTGGCCCGCCAGATGCAGCTCGACGCCGAAGGAGCGGGCAAGGCGATCGACATCGAGGTCACCGGCGCGGCCAGCGAGCGTGACGCGGTGACCGTGGGGCGCGCCATCGCCCGGTGCAACCTGCTCAAGTGCGCGATAGCCGGCGAGGACCCGAACTGGGGACGGGTGCTCGCCGCGGTCGGGACCACGGACGCCGCGTTCGAGCCCGACCAGCTCGCCGTGGCGATCAACGGCGTCTGGGTCTGCCGTAACGGGTACCCGGCCGAGGACAGGTCCCGGGTCGACCTGCGGCCCCGGGACGTGCGCATCAGCGTCGAGCTGTCCGCGGGACCGCATTCGGCCACGATCCGCACCACCGACCTGACCGAGGCGTACGTGCACGAGAACTCGGCCTACTCGACTTGATCACGGCGATGGACGCGGCAGCGCAGCACAAACGAGCCGACGGCGCGCTGGCCAAGGCGGCGACGCTGATCGAGGCGCTGCCCTGGCTGGAGCGCTTCCACGGCGAAACCGTCGTGATCAAATTCGGCGGGCACGCGATGACCGACGAGCAGCTGTGCTTCGCGTTCGCGCAGGACGTCGTGTTCCTGCGGTACGCGGGGCTGCGCCCGGTGGTGGTGCACGGCGGCGGCCCGCAGATCAGCGAGCACCTGGACAAGCTCGGCATCCCGAGCACGTTCGCCGCCGGACTGCGGGTCACCACGCCGGAGACCATGGATGTGGTCCGGATGGTGCTCACCGGGCAGGTCAACCGCGAGGTGGTGGGCCTGATCAACCGGCACGGCCCGTTCGCGGTCGGGATGTCGGGAGAGGACGCGAACCTGCTCACCGCGACGCGCGCCCAGGCCACCGTGGACGGGGCGCCGGTCGACCTCGGCCAGGTCGGCGACATCCACACGGTCGACCCGGGCGCGGTCCGGGCGCTGATCGCCGACGGCCGGATCCCGGTGATCTCCAGCGTGGCCAGGGGGTCGGCGGGAGAGATCTTCAACGTGAACGCCGACACCGCGGCCGCCGCGGTCTCGGTGGCGCTCGGTGCCGCGAAGCTGGTCCTGCTGACCGACGTGGCCGGCCTGTACGCCAACTGGCCGGGCGATGCCGCGGTGCGCGAAGCGGCGGCCGAGCGGCCCAGCGAGGTGATCCAGAAGCTGGACGCGGCCGAGCTTGCGGCGATGCTGCCCCAGCTCAGCGGCGGGATGATCCCGAAGATGCAGGCCTGCCTGACCGCGGTCCGCGGCGGGGTGCCGCAGGCACACGTGCTCGACGGGCGGCTGCCGCACGCGGTCCTGCTCGAGATATTCACCGACTCGGGAATCGGCACCATGGTCGTGCCGGATCCGGCGACCCAGGAGGCGCGTTGACCGCAACAGAGGAACTGCAGGGCCGGTACGCCGCCGCGGTCATGATGACCTTCGGCATGCCGCCGGTCGCGCTGGCACACGGCAGCGGCTGCATGGTCTGGGACGTGGACGGGAACGCCTACCTCGACCTGGTCGCCGGCATCGCGGTCAGCGCGCTCGGGCACGCGCACCCGGCGCTCGTCGCCGCCGTGACCGAGCAGGCCGGCCGGCTGGCGCACATCTCGAACCTCTACCTGCACGAGCCGCAGGTGCTGCTCGCCGAGCGGCTGATCGGGCTGCTCGGCGTCGAGGGCCGGGTGTTCTTCGCGAACTCCGGCGCCGAGGCCAACGAGGCGGCGATCAAGCTGGTCCGGCGCAAGCAGGGCCCCGGCCGGCCGGTGTTCGTCGCCGCCGAGGACTCGTTCCACGGAAGGACCATGGGCTCGCTGAGCCTGACCGGCAAGAGTTCGATCCGGGAACCGTTCGGGCCCTTCGGCCTCGAGGTCAGGTTCGTGCCGTATGGCGACTCCGCCGCGCTGCGCAACGCGGTGGGCAGCGACTGCGCCGCGGTGTTCCTGGAACCGTGCCAGGGCGAGGCCGGCGTGGTGCCGCCTCCGGAGGGCTACCTGCGCGACGCGCGCGCGGCCTGCGACGACGCCGGGGCGCTGCTCGTGGTCGACGAGATCCAGAGCGGCATGGGGCGCACCGGCGCGTGGTACGCGCACCAGCGCGAGGGCATCGTCCCTGACGTGGTCACGCTGGCCAAGGGCCTCGGCGGCGGCCTGCCGATCGGCGCGTGCATCGGCATCGGCGACTGCGGCTCCGCGCTCGGCAAGGGCGATCACGGCAGCACGTTCGCTGGCAACCCGATCGCCTGCGCGGCGGCGCTCGCGGTGCTCGACACGATCGAGCGCGACGGCCTGCTGGCCAACGCCACCAAGGTCGGGGACCGGATCGCGGCCGGGGTCGAGGCCACCGGGCATCCGCTGGTCACCGGCGTGCGCGGGACCGGGCTGTGGCGCGCGATCACGCTGGGCGCACCCGCGGCGGCCGCGGTTGAGGCCGCGGCGCGGCGGGCCGGGTTCCTGGTCAACGCGGTCCAGCCGGCCGCGGTCCGGCTCGCCCCGCCGCTGATCCTCACCGCCGGGCAGGCCGACTCGTTCATCGCCGAGCTGCCGTCGGTGCTGACCTCGGCCAGCGTGCTCGCCGGGCAGGTGGCGTGATGGCCGGCCCGCCGCGGCACTTCCTGCGCGACGACGACCTGGCGCCCGCCGAGCAGGCCCAGGTCCTCGACCTCGCCGACGCGATGAAGGCGGACCGGTTCGGATACCGGCCGCTCGAAGGGCCCCGAACGGTCGCCGTGCTGTTCGACAAGCCGTCGCTGCGGACCCGGGTGTCGTTCTCGATCGGCATCGCCGAGCTCGGCGGCCATTCGCTGATCATCGACGGCCAGGGAACCCATTTCGGCCGCGGCGAGACCGTGCCGGACGCCGGCCGGGTGCTCGGCAGGCAGGTGGCGGCCGTCGCCTGGCGGACCTTCGGCCAGGACCGGGTCGAGGCGATGGCCGCGGTCAGCCCGGTCCCGGTGATCAACGCGCTCACCGACGCGTTCCATCCCTGCCAGGTGCTGGCCGACCTGCAAACGGTCCGCGCCGCCCGCGGCCGGCTGGCCGGGCTGATCCTGGCCTTCCTCGGCGACGGTTCCAGCAACATGGCGCAGTCGTACCTGCTCGGCGGGGCCACCGCCGGCATGCACGTGCGGATCGGCGCGCCCGAGCAGTACCGGCCGGACCCGGCGGTGCTCGACGCCGCGGCGCGGATCGCGGGGAAGACGGGCGGCAGCGTCGAGGTCCTGGCCAACCCGGACACGGCCAGCGAGGGCGCCGACGTGCTGGCCACCGACGTGTGGGCGTCGATGGGCCAGGAGGAGCAGGAGGCGGAGCGGCTGGCCGTGCTCGGCGGGCGCGGCCCGCACGGCTCCTACCAGCTGAACGAGGCGAAGCTGGCGCTGGCCGCGCCCGGCTCTCTGGTGCTGCACTGCCTGCCGGCGCACCGCGGCGTGGAGATCACCGACGCGGTGCTGGACGGCCCGGCCAGCGTCGTGTGGGACGAAGCCGAGAACCGCCTGCACGCCCAGAAGGCGCTGCTGGCGTGGCTCCTGGAGCGCGCATAGTGGGGACGGTGAGCCCGGCCACCAAGACCGCGCGGCACGCGCATATCGCCGCGATCCTGGCGCACGCCGAGCCGCCGGTCCGGTCCCAGGAGGAACTCGCCGAGCGGCTGGCCCAGCGCGGCGTGCGGGTCACCCAGGCCACGCTGTCCCGTGATCTGGAGGAACTCGGCGCGGTGCGGCTGCGCGCCGCCGACGGCGCTCTGGTGTACGCGCTGCCCAGCGAGGCGGGCGGCCCGGGCTCGATGCCCGGCGGCGTGGCCGAGGCGGCGGAAGCGGCCTCCCCGGACCGCCGGCCGGCTGACCCGGGCGGCCAGGAGCCGCCGTCCTCCCGGCTGGCGCGTTTCGCCTCCGAGCTGCTGGTCACGGCCGAGGCGAGCGGCAACCTGGTGGTGCTGCGGACGCCGGCCGGCGCCGCGCAGTTCCTGGCCTCGGCCATCGACCACGCGGGCTGGCCGTCGATCCTCGGCACGGTGGCCGGCGACGACACCGTGCTGGTGATCGCGCGGGATCCGGCCGGCGGGGCGGACCTGGCGAGCGCGCTGCTGCGGCTGGCCGACCGGCGTGGCCAGCATCGCTAGCATGTGTCCGGGCATAGTGCGGTTTGATCATGGGAGCCGGGAGGAGCGCCGTGGCTGACGAGGATTCCGCACCACCGGTCCGGCTGTGGGGCGGCCGGTTCGAGTCGGGCCCGGCCGAGGCGCTGGCCCGGCTGTCGGTGAGCGTCCAGTTCGACTGGCGGCTGGCCGGCTACGACCTGCTCGCCTCCCGTGCCCACGCGCGCGTGCTGCACAAGGCCGGGCTGCTCGACGACGCCGAGCTGGCCCGGATGCTTTCCGCGCTCGACGACCTCGCCGAGGCGTGCCGCACCGGGCGGTTCCGCCCGTCGGTCAGCGACGAGGACGTGCACACCGCGCTGGAGCGCGGCCTGCTCGAGCGGGCTGGGTCGCTCGCTGGCAAGCTGCGCGCCGGGCGCAGCCGTAACGACCAGATCGCCACCGACCTGCGGCTCTACCTGCGCGACCACGCACGGCTGATCACCAGCAGGCTGGCCGAGCTGCAGACCGCGCTGATCGACCAGGCAGAGCGGCACCAGGGCACCCCGGCACCGGGGATGACCCACCTGCAGCACGCCCAGCCGGTGCTGCTGGCGCACCAGCTGCTCGCGCACGTGCAGGCGTTCGCCCGCGACTGGCAGCGGCTGCGGGACTGGGACGCCCGCGCCGCGGTGTGCCCGCTCGGCGCCGGGGCACTGGCCGGCTCATCGCTCCCGCTCGACCCGGGTGCGGTAGCGGCCGAACTCGGCTTCGCGTCCGCGTTCAAAAACTCAATCGATGCGGTCAGCGACCGTGACTTCGCCGCGGAGTTCTGCTTCGCTTCCGCACTGCTCGGCGTGCACCTGTCGCGCCTCGGCGAGGAGGTCGTGCTCTGGTCGTCGCACGAGTTCGGCTGGGCCGAGATCGACGACGCCTACGCCACCGGGTCCTCGATCATGCCGCAGAAGAAGAACCCGGACGTGGCCGAGCTCGCCAGGGGCAAGGCCGGCAGGCTCATCGGCGGGCTGACCGGGCTGCTGACCATGCTCAAGGGCCTGCCGCTGGCCTACGACCGGGACCTGCAGGAGGACAAGGAGCCGGTGTTCGACGCGGTGGACACGCTGCTGCTGGTGCTGCCCGCCATGGCCGGCCTCATCGGCACCCTGCGGTTCAACGCGGAGCGGATCGCGGCCGGGGCCGCCGCCGGGTACGCGCTGGCCACCGACCTGGCCGAGCTGCTGGTCCGCCGCGGCGTGCCGTTCCGCGAGGCGCACGAGGTCGTCGGGCATCTGGTGGTCTGGTGCCAGGTGCACGACTGCGAGCTTGCCGACGTGAGCGACGACGACCTGGCCAAGGTGTCGCCGCACCTCACCCCGGACGTCCGCGAGGTGCTGACCGTGCCTGGTGCGCTGGCAGCGCGCAAGAGCCCCGGTGGCACGGCGCCGGCCCGGGTGGCCGAGCAGCTCGCGCAGCTGCGGGCCGCCGTGGAGGAGCAGGCCGCCTGGGCCACCGGCTGACGGCTTCCGTGCGGCCTATCGCCGCTTGCTGACGCACCGCTGGCCGGAGACCGCCGTGGTGGCATCCGCGCCCTGCCGCGTCGGACTGGACCTGCAGGTTACTCAGCGCGTACACGGCAGGGGAGGAGCCGGTACGGTCCCGCTCGACGATCCCGTCGACCTGGCCCGCCTGATCCAGCACCGGGCTGCCGGACTCTCCCGATGCGGCCGTGGCCTCGACGTTGAACATCTGCAGGTTGACCGGGCCACCGTAGAGTCCGTGGCTGACCGCGTCGTTGGCGGCCGTGGCAACGCCCTCGGTGGCCGTCGGCCGCGGCGCGTCACGTGCATAACCGACGAAGGCGACGCGCGACCAGGGGGATGAACGTGCCCGCGAAGTCCAGTGCCGGCACGTTGAGCGCCGGCACGTCCAGGACGGCGATGCTGAGTGCCGGGTCGAACAGCACGACCCGGGCCGGGTAGGACATCCCGCCGGCATCCACCACACCTTCACGACCCCGGCCTCGGCGGCGCGCACGCCCGCTCGATCAGCTCGCCGTGATCATCCGTACCCGGCTCAAGCAGATGCAGTACCGTCCCGGGCTCCTGGACACCCTCGTCACCCACACCGGCCTGATCGCAAGCCCTAGATCGAAATGACACCCTGGCCTTCAACCGCTGTAGCGTGCTTGTCATGTCGGACGATCTGCCCGGCCTGCGGGCATCGCACGAAGATCGCGACCGGGTCGTGGACGTGCTGCGGGTTGCCGCAGGTGTCGGGCAACTGAGCGCCGAGGAACTTGACGCCCGGTTGGAGAGTGCCCTTTCAGCTCGGACGCTCGGCGAGCTGGCCAAGCTCACCGCCGACCTGCCAGGCTCGCCCGCAGCCAGGGAAGTGCTTGTGATCAAGCAACACGGCAGCAAGTACGTGCTAGATGGCCGCTGGCAGGTACCTGCGCGTATCGAGCTCCGCACACAACTCTGCCGGGTCACCCTTGACTTCACTCATGCGGTGATCACTTCGAGGGCTCTGCGAATCGACACGGACATGGTCCACGGCAGGCTGTTCATCGTCAGCCCGCCGGGCGCCCTGATCGACACCACCGGGCTCAGCCTCATCTACTCCAAGCTCAAACTCCGTTCCAAGGACGGCGCTGCCGATCCCCCCCTCCACATCGAGCTCGCCGGGAGGCTCCTGCACGCAAAGATCATCGAGCGACGGCCGCGACGTTAGTCCGCGGTGCCGTGAAGGGTGTCCGCCTTCAGCGCCCCACACCGGCCTGTTCACAACCCAAAGATCTAAATGACAACGTCACCAGACGTATGACATGACCATGAATCTGGAAAACGGGACGTGACATCACATTCTCACAAGGTGGCGTTTTACGCCGATATCTTCTACAATTCCGAGAGATCTCCGGCCTACTGGCTCCCGCCGGCAAACCTCGGCGTTGAGGCCATACTTCTCGGTGGAGACATCCATTACCTGCCGCATCATCTGGGCGAGATGGTGGAGTCAATCCGGGGAACGCAGCCCGATTCCACGCAGATCATCGTCGTCCCCGGCAACGGCGAGTACGCCGACCAGGAACTCGGCGAGGCACGTCGGCATTACCGGGCGGCGGTGGACGCCGTTCCGAACGCGGTGTTCCTCGACGATGACGTGGCCGAGTTGCCGTGCGGTCTCAGGGTCATCGGGTCGACGTTGTGGTCGCACGTGCCCGACGGCGAGATCGGCCGCTATACCCGGATGATGGCCCGTGAAGGAAAGGAAGGTGTGGACAACATACGGCTGGGGAACCGGTTCCTGACCTTGCGCGACACCAATGAGCTGCACCGCCGGGCGCGCTCGTTCATCGAGGACCAGCTGCGGAGCCTGTCGCCGGCGCAGCGGGACACGACGATTGTGTGCACGCACTTCTGGCCGACGTTGCAGCCGTGGGAAGCACCGGCCGAGGAGCAGTGGTACTACGTGACCGGATCGGACCTGGACGCGCTGATCGCCGAGTACGGCCCGAGGCTGTGGCTGTGCGGGCACGCGCACACCACCCACCACGTGACGATCGGGACGACGCAGATCTCCTCCAACCCGCGGGCGGGACACGGGCCGGGGAACGTTAACCCGGATTTCGTGGAGTCCTATGTCGTCGAGCTCTGACGGCGCGCACGTCCGTGATCTTGTGCCGGCCGGCGGAGGGCTGGTGCGACCCGACCCGGGGAGGGCGCCCGTGAGCTGGGTGATGTTCGACTTCGGCGGCGTGCTCTCGCATCCGCCCACACCGCAGGACCTGGCACTGATGGCCGGTGTCGCCGGCTCGTCCGTGCCGGCCTTTGCCGACGCGTACTGGCGATGGCGGCACCGCTACGACCTGGACACGCTGGACGCCGATGGCTACTGGCGGCAGATAGGGCGCAGCCTCGGCCGCGGCTTCGGCGACGCTGAGGTGGCCGAGCTGACGCGACTGGACCGGGCGGCCTGGCTGCGGCTGCAGGCCGGGACGGTAGCGCTGATCGAGGACCTGGCCACGGTGGGGTGGCCGCTCGCGATGCTGTCCAACGCGCCCGGCGAGCTGGCTGAGGCGATTGCCGGGCTGCCGGTCGCCGCGCATTTCCGGCACCTGATATTTAGCTGTGAGCTCAAGTCCGCCAAGCCGGACCCGGAATGCTACGGTGCCGCACTCGCCCGGATCGGCGTCAGCGCCGGCGAGGTCGTCTTCGTCGACGACCGCAGCGAGAACGTGGCCGCTGCTGCCGCCCTGGGCCTGCGCTCGGTGCATTTCACCAGTCCCGCGGCGGCACGCACGGCCGTCACCGAACAACTGGCCGCCAGCGGCCCATAGGTTCACCGCGTCCAGAGCAGCCCTCGAGACCCGTATGCGATCCGGCTGCCGGAAGCCGTGCCCAGGCCGGAAGCCGGCTGGCTCGCTCCGCTCCAGCAGAGCCGCTCGACTCGGGTGCGCTGTGACCGGAGAACCCGGGACCGCGATCGCTGAACGCCTGTCGCGGGCAGGGGCTGGTGTGCCGGCGGACGCGGCCTGCGCCGGGCCGGGTGGCCGACGGGGCCGCATCCGGTAAGCTCACGGCCGGTTCCCGACTTCGCCGACGGCGCCGGGCCCAGCGGCCAGGGCGTCCTGCCTTCACGATCGTGGTGGACCTTGCCGCGCAGTGCAGCACCTCAGCCTGACCTCCTGCCGAGGGAATTCTTCGACCGTCCCTCGCTGGCAGTGGCACCCGATCTGCTGGGCTGCCTGCTCACGCATGAGACCGCTGAGGGACCGGTCACGGTCAGGCTGACCGAGGTCGAGGCGTACCTGGGCGAGATCGATCCAGCGTCGCACGCGTTCCGGGGCCGGACCGCGCGCAACGCGGTCATGTACGGCCCGCCCGGCCACGCCTACGTCTACTTCACGTACGGCATGTTCTTCTGCGTGAACCTGGTCTGCCAGCCGGAGGGTGAGGCTTCGGCGGTGCTGCTGCGGGCGGGGCAGGTCATTGACGGCGTGCCGCTGGCCGCTGCGCGGCGTTCCGCGCGGCGCCGGTCCGGGGCGGTTTCTCGGGAAGCCGACCTGGCGCGTGGCCCCGGCCTGCTCTGCGAAGCGCTGGCCATCGACCGGTCGCAGAACGGCGCCGATGTATGCGCTCCCGCCTCACCGCTGCGGGTGCTGGCCGCGGTGAAACCGGTTCCGGCCGCGGACATCGCCACCGGCCCCAGGGTGGGCGTCAGCCGCGCCGCCGACGTAGCCTGGCGTTTCTGGATCACCGGCGATCCTGCTGTCTCCGCCTACCGCGCATACGCTCCGCGCCGTGCTAAGGCGAAACCAGTTACCACTCGAGGCCCCGAAGGTGGGACGATTCCGCAGTGACCGACATCATCGACGACCTGAGCTGGCGCGGCCTGATCGCCGTGTCCACCGACCTGGAGGATCTGCGCAAGGCCCTGGACACAGGCCAGGTCACGGTCTACGTCGGCTTTGACCCGACAGCGCCCAGCCTGCACATCGGCAACCTGGTTCAGCTGCTGACCCTGCGCCGGATGCAGCTCGCCGGGCACCGCCCGATCGGGCTGGTGGGCGGCGCCACCGGGCTCATCGGAGACCCGAGCGGCAAGTCCGCAGAGCGGGTGCTGAACTCACCCGAGGTGGTCGCGGGCTGGGTAGAGCGGATCCGGGCCGAGGTGAGCCACTTCCTGGACTTCTCGGGTCCGGCGAGCGCGCTGCTGGTCAGCAACCTGGACTGGACCGGGAATCTCTCGGCGATCGACTTCCTGCGCGACATCGGCAAGCATTTCCCGGTGAACCAGATGCTCTCCCGCGAGGTGGTCAGGGCCAGGCTCGAGTCCAGCGGGATCACCTTCACCGAGTTCAGCTACCAGGTCCTGCAGGCAAACGACTTCCTGGAGCTGCACCGCAGGTACGGCTGCTCGCTGCAGATCGGCGGCAGCGACCAGTGGGGGAACCTGGTCGCCGGGGTCGACCTGATCCGCCGCGTGACCGGTGACGTGGCGCACGCGCTGGCCACGCCGCTGATCACCAAGCCGGACGGGACCAAGTACGGCAAGACCGAGGGCGAGGCGGTCTGGCTGAGCCCGGAGCTGATGAGCCCGTACGCGTTCTACCAGTTCTGGATCAACAGGACCGACGCCGAGGTGCCCGGCCTGCTCCGGGTGTTCACGTTCCGCGGCCACGAGGAGATCGAGGAACTGGAACTGGAGACCGCCGAGCGCCCCGCGGCGCGCATCGCCCAGCGGGTGCTGGCCGAGGACGTGACCACGCTGGTGCACGGGCCCGAGGAGTACGCCCGCGTGGTCGGCGCGAGCCAGGCGCTCTTCGGCCAGGGAGACCTGCACGCGCTTGACGCGAAAACTCTGGCGGCAGCACTCGCCGAGGTGCCGTCGGCGACGGTCTCGGCGTCCAGCGACGCCTTGCCGCCGGTCGCCGACCTCATGGCGGCAGCCGGCATCGTCCCGAGCAAGTCGGCGGCCCGGCGAGCCATCGCCGAGGGCGGCGCCTACCTGAACAACGTGAAGGTGACCGACCAGGACGCGGTCCCGCAGGCCAGCGACCTGCTGCACGGCAAGTTCCTGGTGTTGCGGCGCGGCAAGCGCACGGTTGGCGGTGTCGAGGTCAGCACCGTCTGAGGCATTGGGTGCCCAGGCAGGGCTGCCCGGCCCCGCCTGGGCCCGGTCAGCTCCCGCTGTGGTCTCCCGCTCCGGCGCCGCCCCCTTCACCCAAAGCCTGTCTCAAGTTGCGCCAGAGCAGCACCAGAGCGCACGTCTGCACCCGCCCAAGAGCTGCGCCAGAGCCACTGCGCCAGTGCCACGTCTGCAATCGCGCCAGTGCCACGTCTGCAGCCGTGCCAGTGCCACGTCTGCAGCCGCCAGAGCCGTGCCTGCAGCCCCACCCGGCCACAACGTGGCCGGGTGGATTCCAGCTCTGACGCCTTGCGGGCGCTACCACAGTCGTGACACGCCGCTTGAGCGGCTGGGACGTGGTTGGCGGCCGTGTCCCATCTACCGGTAATGGCCCGAAAAGGGCGGGCGAGGCACACTATTCAGTAACAAATCCGCCACAGTCGCCGTTGCCAGGCACCGCGGCGCGGTCGCGATCAAGGCTTGGACGTGACCGCCAGGGGCCTGCAAATCCTGGTGACCAGCAGCGCGGCACGATCAGACGGTCCGCGAAGTCCTGCGGAGCCGAACGGCCCGCCGATTTGACTAGATCCCCTTTGCTGCCTAGTCTTTCGTGTTGCCCCGGAGGACACGAGCCGCCTGCAGGCGGCGGTCTCCGAGGCGCCAGCAGCTACCCTCCCAGTGAGCGTATCCCGGGCACCGGGGCGCCGAGGTGAGGGTATGCTCAGTGCACACCGCGTGACCAAGCAGGCCAAGTTTTACGAAGTGGGTTGACAAGGTCCGACAGGACCGGTAAGTTAGCAGGGTTGCCCCTGATGAGACCGAGAGGTCTTGGATGGTGCGCGTCCGCTCCTTGAGAACTCAACAGCGTGCTAAAAGCCAGTGCACATGCACAGAACCCCGTCATGGGGCCAGTCCGGCATACGGTCAGGCCCGCAGACGGATGCCAAGATCGTCTCCATGGCTGGTTCGCCAGCCGGACGAGGCATCTCTCATGTCAGCAGCCCGCATGGCCGGTCTTCGGAGCGTCCTTGCGGTTGCATATAGACATTCAATGGAGAGTTTGATCCTGGCTCAGGACGAACGCTGGCGGCGTGCTTAACACATGCAAGTCGAGCGGAAAGGCCCTTCGGGGTACTCGAGCGGCGAACGGGTGAGTAACACGTGAGCAATCTGCCCTTAGCTTCGGGATAGCTCCGGGAAACCGGAATTAATACCGGATATGACTGTGGCCGACATCGGCCACGGTGGAAAGTTTTTCGGCTAGGGATGAGCTCGCGGCCTATCAGCTAGTTGGTGGGGTAACGGCCTACCAAGGCGACGACGGGTAGCCGGCCTGAGAGGGCGACCGGCCACACTGGGACTGAGACACGGCCCAGACTCCTACGGGAGGCAGCAGTGGGGAATATTGCGCAATGGGCGAAAGCCTGACGCAGCGACGCC